>DXAC01000056.1 GCA_019117205.1 Candidatus Allofournierella merdigallinarum
GCCCGGCCTTTTGGCCGGGCGCCCCCGCTTTGTATTTGCCTATGGCTTTTCCTCCTGCTCCCGGCGACGGCGGAGCTCCGCCTTGCGGGCCAGCACCCGGGCCAGGTTTTCGGCGGCACGCGCTTCGCTGCCCTGGTCGGTGGGCTGGTAATAGCGGCGGCCGGCGAGGTTTTCCGGCAGACATTCCAGGTCCGCCACCTTTTCCGCGGTGTCGTGGGCGTAGACGTAGCCCTTGCCGTAGTCCAGCTCTTTCATCAGCCGGGTGGGCGCGTTGCGGATGGCCAGCGGCACCGGCTCGTCCAGCATCTTCTCCGCGTCCGCCTTGGCCATCTCGTAGGCCCGGTACACCGCGTTGGAGCGGGGGGCCAGCGAGAGGTAGATCACCGCCTGGGCCAGGTTCAGCTCGCACTCCGGCATACCGTTGAAGTGGCAGGCCTGGTAGGCCGCCACCGCGATCTCCAGCGCCCGGTTGTCCGCCAGGCCGATGTCCTCGCTGGCAAAGCGGATGAGCCGCCGGGCCACATACAGCGGGTCCTCCCCCGCCTCCAGCATCCGGGCCAGCCAGTACACCGCCGCGTCCGGGTCGGAGTTGCGCATGGATTTGTGCAGCGCGCTGATGAGGTTGTAGTGCTCCTCGCCCTTTTTGTCATAGAGCAGGCTCTTCTTGCTGGTACACTGCTCCAGCAGCGGCCGGTCCACCACCAGTTTGCCGCCCGTTTCTTCGGCGTTGAGCACCGCCATCTCCAGGGTGTTCAGGGCGGTGCGGGCGTCGCCGTTGGCAAAATTGGCGATGAGCTCCAGCGCCTCCGGCTCCATCTCAATGGCCTTGTCCCCGAAGCCCCGGGGGTCGGCCAGGGCCCGGCGCAAAAGCCCCGTCAGGTCCCCGGGGGTGAGGGCTTTCAGCACGAACACCTTGCACCGGCTCAGCAGCGCCGCGTTGATCTCAAAGCTGGGGTTCTCGGTGGTGGCCCCGATGAGCACGATGCTGCCCCTTTCCACAAAGGGCAGGAAAGCGTCCTGCTGGGCCTTGTTGAACCGGTGGATCTCGTCCACGAACAGGATGGTCCGCTGGCCCAGCCGCAGGCGGGCCTCCGCGTCCTGCATCACCGCCTTGATCTCCTTGATGCCGCTGGTCACCGCGCTGAAATTCACAAACTCCGCCCGGGTGCGCCGGGCGATGATGCGGGCCAGGGTGGTCTTGCCCACCCCCGGCGGTCCCCAGAAGATCATGCTGCTCACCCGGTCGCTCTCGATGAGCCGCCGCAGCACCTTTCCCTCGCCCAGCAGATGCTGCTGGCCGGCGAACTCGTCCAGGTCCCGGGGGCGCATCCGGCTGGCAAGGGGCCGGTCCTGGGGCCGCTCAAACAGGGAGATCTGTTCCATGGCTGCGCCTCCTTTGCGCGGCGCCCCGGCCTCAGGCCGGGCCGTTGTAGTCGATGGGCAGGGTGGCCAGGCCGTTCAGGTCGAGCCCCGCCAGGTTGCCCGCCCGGAGCTCGTAGTACCCCTGGGCCGCGATCATCGCCCCGTTGTCGCCGCAGAACTTCATTTCGGGCAGGCACAGCCGCGCCCCCAGCTTCTGCGCGCCCTCGTTCACCAGGCAGCGCAGCAAGCCGTTGGCCGCCACGCCCCCCGCCAGCGCCAGGGTGCCCGCGCCGGTGTCTTTTGCCGCCGCCAGCAGCTTTTCAGCCAAAATTTCGTCGATGCGCCGCTCGAAGCTGGCGGCCATGTCCGCCACGTTCAGCGCCTCGCCTTTCATCTGTGCCTGGTTCACCGCGTTGAGCACCGCCGTTTTCAGGCCCGAAAAACTCACGTTGTAGGGCCCCTCCACATGGGGCGCCGGCAGCTTGTAGGCGTGGGGGTCGCCCTCCCTTGCCGCCTTGCTGATGGCCGGCCCGCCGGGATAGCCCAGACCCAGGGTGCGGGCCACCTTGTCGAACGCCTCCCCCGCCGCGTCGTCCACCGTGCGGCCCAGCACATGATAATGGGTGTAGTCCAGCACCTGTACGATGTGGCTGTGGCCGCCGCTGGCCACCAGGCACAAAAAGGGCGGCTCCAGGTCCGGGTGGGTGAGGTAGAGCGCCGCGATGTGCCCCCGCAGATGGTGTACCGGGACGAGCGGCTTTTTGGCCGCGTAGGCCAGCCCCTTGGCGAAGTTCACCCCCACCAGCACCGCGCCGATGAGCCCCGGCGCAAAGGTCACCGCCACCCCATCCAGGTCGGCGGGGGTCAGCTTCGCCTGGTCCAGCGCGGCCTGCACCACCCCGCTGATGGACTCGATGTGCCGGCGGCTGGCGATCTCCGGCACCACACCGCCGTACAGCGCCTGCTCCGCCACGCTGGTGGCCACCACGTTGCTGATGAGTTTTCGCCCGTCCTCCACCACCGCGGCGGCGGTCTCGTCGCAGCTGCTCTCGATGCCTAAAATATACATGATGTATAAAACTCCAACTATTCTACAAAATTCCCGGTCACAGGGACCGGGTCATCACCACCGCGTCGTCGGGCGGATCGTGGTAAAAGCCCCGGCGCACCCCGGCGGCGGCGAAGCCCAGCCGCCGGTAGAGGGCCAGGGCGGGGGCGTTGGCCGCCCGCACCTCCAAAAAGCACTGGGCCGCGCCCTCGGCCTTGAGGGCGTCCAGCGCTCCGGCCAGCAGCGCCGTGCCCACACCGCCCCGGCGGGCGGCAGGGGCCACGTTCAGGGCATAGAGGCTGGCCTCGCCCGCCGCCAGCTGGAACACGGCAAAGCCCAGCACCCCTGTGGCGCCCTCGGCCACGAAGAGCCGGGCGGCGGGGCTTTTCAGTTCCTCCGCCAGCTGGCCCTCGCTCCAGGGCTCGGGGTCCGCCGCGGCAAGGGCGGCGCAGGCCGCCAGGTCGGCGGCGGCCATAAAGCGCACGGAGAGCTCCATCTCAGTGGGCCTCCAGCCAGGTGTCGCCGCTGCTCACGTCGGCGGTGAGGGGCACGGTGAAGTTCACCGCGCCCTCCATCTCTTCTTTCAGGATGCGGCTGACCTGCCGCACCTCGGCGGCGGGGGCCTCCACGATGAGCTCGTCGTGTACCTGCAAAATGAGCCTCGCGGCCAGGCCCTCGTCCCGCAGCCGCCGCCACACCCGCACCATCGCCAGCTTGATCACGTCGGCGGCGGTGCCCTGGATGGGGGTGTTCATGGCCATCCGCTCGCCCAGCGAGCGCAGGTTGAAGTTCTTGCTGGTCAGCTCCGGCAGCGCCCGCCGGCGGCCGAAGAGGGTGGACACATAGCCGTTCTCCCGCCCGGCGGCGATGGTGGAGTCCATATACTCTTTCACGCCGGGGAAAGTGGCCAGGTAGTTTTTGATGAAGTCGTCCGCCTCTTTCACCGTTACCCCGATGTCCCGGGCCAGGCTGAACGCGCCGATGCCGTAGACGATGCCGAAGTTTACCGCCTTGGCGGAAGAGCGCAGCTGGGGGGTGACCATCTCGGGGGGCAGACCGTAAATTTTGGCGGCGGTGCTCCGGTGGATGTCCTGCCCGGAGAGGAACGCCTGGCGCATGGTCTCGTCGCCGGAGATGTGGGCCAGGATCCGCAGCTCGATCTGGCTGTAATCGGCGTCCACCAGCTTGCAGCCGGGGGCGGCGATGAAGAACTGGCGCAGCCGGCTGCCCAGCTTTGTGCGGATGGGGATGTTCTGCAGATTGGGCTCGCTGGAGGAGAGCCGGCCGGTGCGGGCCTCGGTCTGGTTGAAAGTGGTGTGCATCCGGCCGTCCGGCCCGATGACCTTGAGCAGCCCCTCCACATAGGTGCTGTTCAGCTTCTGGTAGGTGCGGTATTGGAGGATATCCTCCACCACCGGGCTGAAGCTCCGCAGCCCCTCCAGCGTCTCGGCGTCGGTGGAGTAGCCGCTCTTGGTCTTTTTCCGGGGCGGCAGGCCCATCTTGTCGAACAGGGCCTCGGCCAGCTGCTTGGGGCTGTTCAGATTGAACGTGTAGCCCACCGCCTCGTAGATGGAGGCCAGGGTCTTGTCCAGCTCGATCTTCAAAAGGGTGCCGAAGTCCTCCAGCCCCTTTTTGTCCACCGGCATCCCGATGCGCTCCATATCCGCCAGCACCCGGGCCAGGGGCAGCTCGATGTCCTGCAAAAGCGCCGTCATGCCCTGCTGCGCCACCTTGTCAGCCAGGGCGTCGTACAGCCCCTCCAGCGCGCCGGCGGCGGGCAGGGCGGGGCAGGCAAAGCGGGGGGCGGGGGCGTACTCCGCCTCCAGCTGGTCCACCCGGTAGTCGCTGGCCGCCGGGTTCAAAAGGTAGGCCGCCAGCTTTGCGTCAAAGCGGATGGCCCTGCCCTCGCCGCCCGCTTCCAGGGCGATGTGATACAGGGGCTTTGCGTCGAACACCCACAGCTGGGCCTCGCTCTCCAGCAGGGCGGGCAGGGCGGCGGCCTCCACCGCCCAGACCTTTTCGCCCTGCACCGCGTACCAGCCCGCCTCGCCCCTTGCCATACACAGCCGGCCGGAGAGGGCGGCGGGCAGGGGGGCGGGGGCGATCTCCTCCAGTGGGGTCTCGGCGGCGGGGGCGGCGGGCGCCCGGTCCAGGCCCAGCCGCTCGGCCATGGCGTGCATCTCCAGCTCCGCCAGCAGGGCCGCCGCCTGGGCGGGCTTGCCCGCGCCGCGCTTGTAGGCCCCGGGGGCGGTGTCGATGGGTGCGGCGCAGCAGATCTCCGCCAGCTCCCGGCTCATCCGGGCGCTGGCCTCGCCGGCCGCCAGCTTTGCCCGCACGCCGGGCTTCACCGCCTTGTCCTCCAGGTGCCGGTACACCCCGTCCAGGCTGTCAAAGCGCTGGATCAGGTCCAGGGCGGTCTTTTCCCCCACGCCGGGCACGCCGGGGATGTTGTCGGAGGCGTCGCCCATCAGGCTCTTCACGTCGATGAGTTGTTTGGGCGAAACGCCGTATTTTTCCTTTACGGCGGCCTCGTCCATCACCACCGTCTCGCTGTGGCCCATGCGGGTGGCGGCCAGCAGCACCGTCACGTGGTCGTTTACCAGCTGCAAACTGTCCCGGTCGCCGGTGGCGATGAGGCAGTCGTCCCCCCGGGCGGCCGCGGCGGCGGACAGGGTGCCCAGCAGGTCGTCCGCCTCGTAGCCCTCCAGGCTCACCATGGCAAAGCCCAGGTCCGACAGCAGCTCTTTCAGCACCGGCATCTGGTCCGCCAGCTCTTGGGGCATCCCGTGGCGGGTGGCCTTGTAGCCGCTGAACATCTTGTGGCGGAAAGTGGGTGCTTTCAGGTCAAAGGCCACCGCCACCTCGTCCGGGTCGTGCTCCCGCAGCAGGTTCAAAAGGATGTTCATAAAGCCGTATATGGCGTTGGTATACCGCCCATCTTTGGTGGTGAGCAGCTTGATGCCGTAAAAGGCGCGGTTGGCGATGCTGTTGCCGTCCAAAACAAGCAGTTTCATCGAAGAAAGTCCTCCTGAAAATCCCTCGGTATTGCCCTATAAGTATACCACAAACCCGCGGATTGTGGTACAATAGATAGCAAGTTTGCACAGGAGAGGTACTCTATGCAGTTTGGCTCTTTGCCCATCGGCCCCGGGGCGGCCCTCGCCCCCATGGCCGGCTTCACCGATACCGCCTGCCGGGCCATGGCCGCCCGCCACGGCGCGGCGTACACCATCAGCGAGATGGTCAGCGCCAAGGCCCTGACCTTTGGGGATAAAAAAAGCGCCCGGCTCATCGCGGGCGGCGGAGGCGGCGCCCCCTACGGGGTGCAGCTGTTCGGGGCCGAGCCGGACACCATGGGCGAGGCCGCCGGCCTCATCCGGAAATACCAGTTCGACTTCATCGACATCAACATGGGCTGCCCCGCCCCCAAGATCACCTCTTCCGGCGCGGGCAGCCGCCTGCTGCTGGATCCGGACCTCTGTGGCCGGGTGGTGGAGGCGGTGGTGAAAAACAGCGGCGGCAAGCCGGTGACGGTGAAGATGCGCGCCGGCTGGGACGCCGAACACGTCACCGCCGTGGAGGCCGCAAAGGCCTGCGCGGCGGCGGGGGCGGCGGCCATCGCCGTCCACGGGCGCACCCGGGAGCAGATGTACGCCCCGGGCACGGTGGATGTGAACATCATCGCGGCGGTGAAAGCGGCGGTGGCCGTGCCGGTGATCGGCAACGGGGACATCGCCAGCGCCGCCGACGCCCTGGCCATGATAAGGGCCACCGGCTGCGACGGGGTGATGGTGGGCCGGGCGGCCCTGGGCGATCCCTGGCTCTTCGGGGAGATCAAGGCCGCCCTGGCGGGGGAACAGCCGCCCGCCCGCCCCAGCCTGTGGGTGCGGATGGCGACCATGCGCCGGCAGATCTACGAGATGTGCGAGGAAAAGGGCGAGTGGACGGCCATGCCCCAGGTCCGCAGCCATGCCCTTTACTACATGAAAGGGCTGAAAGGGGCGGCCGCCCTGCGCCGGGCCTGCTGCCAGCTGCAATACTTCCCGGACGTGGACGATCTCATCGACCGGGTCTACGCCGCCGGCAACCGGTGAGGGTTCAGCTCTCGCTGCGGGTGAGCTCGTCCAGGTTCTGGGCGTAGCAGGGCAGCATGTGCTCCAAAAAGTAGTCCGCCTCCGGGCAGTGCATGGCGGTGAGAGCCGCTTTCTGCTGGGCCAGCGCCGAGGAAAACTCCCGGTTGCCCGCCTGCACCTCCTCGGTGCACTTGATCAGGGCACTAAGGCGGTCCGCCGCTTTCAGGATGCGCTTTTCCGCCTCGGAAAGGCAGCGCCCGGTGAGGTAGCCGGCCATCTCGGCCCGCAGCGCCGGGGGCAGCAGCTGGGCCATCTGGCGGGCGCTCTCCTCCTCCAGGGCCTTGTAGGCGGTGCGGAGCCGCTCGTTTTTGTACTTCACCGGGGTGGGCATGTCGCCGGTCATGATCTCCGGCGCGTCGTGGTAGAGCGCCGCCACCGCCACCGTCTCCGGCCGCACCGGGGTGCCGGTGACCTCTTTGGCGATGAGGCAGAGGGTGTGGGCCAGGATGGCCGTGTCGGCGGTGTGCTCGCTGAGGGTCTCCGGCCGCGCCGAGTGCATCAGGCTCCACCGGCGGATGTATTTCATCCGGCTCACCAGCGCGTTAAAGGGATAGGTCTTCATGCAGGG
The DNA here is from genome assembly GCA_019117205.1 of Candidatus Allofournierella merdigallinarum. GTDB lineage: Bacteria > Bacillota > Clostridia > Oscillospirales > Ruminococcaceae > Allofournierella_A > Allofournierella_A merdigallinarum. The sequence continues at coordinate 7,112 of DXAC01000056.1, forward strand.
GCCTCCTTTTTTGAAAGGGCGGCGGCGCCGCCACAGACTTTTCACATAAGGGTCGTAATATCATCATAGCACATTTTCCCCGCCCTGGGGGCAGGATCTTTCAAAACGGGAAAGGAAGTGGCGGCCATGGGCCTCCTGGGAAAACCGCAGAACAAATACTGGCTCACCTTTGGCCTGTGCGCCCTGGCGGCGGCGCTGGTGTTTCTGCCTTTTTACATCGTGGACGGCGGCATCTTCCTCTACGCCGGCGACTTCAACAGCCAGCAGATCCCCTTTTACTATTATGCCAACGAGTTTTTAAAATCCGGCGGCGGCACGTTCAGCTGGGCCGCCGACCTGGGCAGCGACTTCTGGAACAGCTACTCCTTTTATCTGGCGGGCAGCCCCTTTTTCTGGCTGAGCCTGGTCTTTCCCGCCGCCTGGCAGCCTTTCCTGATGGCCCCGATGCTGGTGCTCAAGTTCGCGGTGGCGGGCGGCGGCGCCTGTCTCTGGGCCCGCCGCTGGGTAAAGGACGGGAACCTGGCGGTGCTGGCGGGGTGCCTGTACGCCTTTTCCGGCTTCACGGTGTACAACGTGTTCTTCAACCACTTTGTGGACGTGGTGGCACTGTTCCCCTATCTTTTGTGGGCGCTGGACGGGACGGTGCTGGAAAAGCGCCGGGGCCCCTTTGCGGCGCTGGTGGCGCTGAACCTTTTGAACAACTACTTTTTCTTTGCCGGGCAGATCGTCTTTCTGGCGATCTACTTCGTCTGCATGACCGCCTCGGGCGTCTATCGCTGGAACGGCAGAACATTCGGCGCGCTGGCGGCGGAGAGCCTCCTGGGGTGCGGCATGGGCTGCGTGCTGGCCTGGCCGGCCCTTTTGAGCCTGGTGGAGAACCCCCGCACGGTGGACCCGGCCAGCGGCTTTGGCTTTCTCTTCTACTCCAAGTCCCAGCAGTACGGGGCCATTCTTTACAGCCTGTTCTTCCCGCCGGACTGCCCCTATATGCCGGTGATCTTCACCGAGGGGGTCATCAAGTGGACCAGCATGTCCGCCTACCTGCCGCTGGTGGGGCTGGCCGGGGTGATCGCCTACCTGCGCTGCACCCAGAAAACGGCGTTCCGGCGCATTTTGTTCACCTGCCTGGTCATGGCCCTGGTGCCGGCGCTGAACTCCGCCTTTTACGCCATGAACTCCAGCTACTACGCCCGCTGGTGGTACATGCCCATCCTGGTGATGTGCGCCGCCACCGCCCGGGCGCTGGAGGACGAGCGCATCGACCTCAAAAAGGGCGTGCGGCCCACCCTGGCGGTGCTGCTGGCGTTCATCGTCTTCACCTTTGTGCCGGTGGAGGAGGACGGGGAGTGGAGCTTCGGGGTGATCGAGTACCCGGAAAAGTTCTGGCTCAATCTGGGGCTGGTCCTGCTGGGGCTGGCGGTGTTCTGGCTGCTCTGGGTGCAGTACCGCCGCCGGCCGCTGCTGGCAAGACGGCTCACCGCCGCGGTGCTGGCCTTTGGCTGCCTGTACAGCGTGGTACACATCTCCATCGGAAAGTTCGCCCAGTGGACCAACGACGCGGACTGGCGCACCCAGCAGTATGAGGACGCCCGCGCCCTGGCACAGGAGATGCCCCAGGGCGCTTACCGCATCGACGACTACGAGTGCTACGACAATGTGGGGCTGTGGATGGGCAAAAGCTGCCTGCAATTCTTCAACTCCACCGTGGCCCCCTCCATCCTGGAATTCTACCCCCAGTTCGGCGTCAAGCGGGATGTCCGCAGCGAGCCGGGGCTGGAGGACTACGCCCTGCGGGGCCTTTTGGCGGTGAAGTACACCGTGACGCCGGTGGCCAAGGCCGCCGACTTTGAGAAAGAGGCGGGGGACGACTGGGTCTACTGGGGCGCCAAGGGGGACCTGGCGGTGTACGAGAACCGGTACGCCCTGCCCATGGCCTACGGCTATGAATACTACGTCACCGCCGAGCAGTTCGAGGGGGTGCCGGAGAGCCAGCGGGCCAACCTGCTTTTGCGGGCCATGGTGCTCACCGACGAGCAGATCGAAGCCTGGGGCGGCCTGCTCGCGCCTCTGCCGGAGGACCTGCTCACCGGCTTTTCCAAAGAGAGCTACCACCAGGACGTGACCGACCGGCAGGGGCAGGGCGCCCTGGAGGTGAGCCTGGACAGCGGCGGCCTTTCCGCCCGCTTCGAGCTGGAGCAGGAGACGGTGGTGCTGCTGGCGGTGCCCTTTGACCCGGGCTTTACCGCCACCGTGAACGGCGAAAAAACGCCGGTGGAAAAGGTGGACGGCGGCCTGTGCGCCGTGCGCGTGCCCGCCGGGCAGGCGGAGCTGCGGCTGGACCACTTCACCTTTGGCCTGGACCAGAGCCTGGCCGCTGCCGGTGTGAGCGCCGTGCTCTATGCCGGATATCTTGTCTGGCACCGCCGCCGCAAAGCGAGGCGGGCCTGGGCGAAACGCGCCCCCGAAACGACGATCTATCGCAAGGAGAACTGACCAGAATGGACTACGCAAAACGACTGGCGGCGGAGCTTTCCGCCCCCGAAACCCGTGTGGCCGCCGCCATCGCCCTCATCGACGAGGGCAACACCATCCCGTTCATCGCCCGCTACCGCAAGGAGGCCACCGGCGCCATGGACGACCAGCTGCTGCGCACCCTGGCGGACCGGCTGGAGTACCTGCGGGGGCTGGACAAACGCAAGGAGGAGGTAAAAAGCGCCATCGAGGCCCAGGGCGCCCTCACCGAGGAGCTCTCCGCCAAGCTGGAAAGCGCCGCCACCCTGGCGGAGGTGGAGGACCTCTACCGCCCCTACCGCCCCAAGCGCAAGACCCGGGCCAGCGTGGCCCGGGCCCGGGGCCTGGAGCCGCTGGCCGCGGCCCTGCTGGCCCAGGACGGGAAGCTGGACGTTGTCGCCGCCGCCCAGGGGTATATCAGCGAGGAGGTGCCGGACGCCGAGGCGGCGCTGGCCGGCGCCCGGGACATCCTGGCGGAACAGATCAGCGACGACGCGGCGGCGCGGGCGGAGCTGCGCCGCTTCTACCGGGCGTTCGGCCTGGTGAAGAGCGAGGCGGCCAAAGAGGAGGACAGCGTCTACGCCCCCTATTACGACTTCTCCCAGCCGGTGGGCAAGATCGCCGGCCACCGGGTGCTTGCCCTGGACCGGGGCGAGCGGGAGGGCTTTTTAAAGGTGTGGGTGGAGGTGGACGCCGAACGGGCCGCCGCCATCCTCTGCCGGATGTTCGTGAAAGGCCGCGGCCCCGCCGCCGACCAGGTGGACCAGGCGGCCCGGGACGCTTATACCCGCCTTGTCCACCCCAGCCTCGAGCGGGAGATACGCGCTTTCCTCACCGAGCAGGCGGCGGAGGGGGCCATCCAGGTGTTTGGCGAAAACCTGCGGCAGCTGCTGCTGGCCCCGCCCGTCAAGGGCAAGGTGGCCATGGGCCTGGATCCCGGCTACCGGATGGGCTGCAAGGTGGCGGTGGTGGACGCCACCGGCCGGGTGCTGGACACCGCCGTGGTCTACCCGGTGCCCCAGTTCAAGCGGGTGGAGCAGGCCAAGAGCACCATCAAGGCCCTGATCAAAAAGCACGGGGTGCAGATCATCGCCATCGGCAACGGCACCGCCGGCAAGGAGACGGAGATCTTCGCCGCCGAGGTGATCCGGGAGATCGGCGGCGGGGTGCAGTATATGGTGGTCAGCGAGGCGGGGGCCAGCGTCTACTCCGCCAGCGAGCTGGCCGCAAAGGAGTTCCCCCAGTTCGACGTGAACCTGCGCAGCGCGGTGTCCATCGCCCGCCGGCTGCAGGACCCCCTGGCGGAGCTGGTGAAGATCGACCCCAAGGCGGTGGGGGTGGGCCAGTACCAGCACGACATGCCCGCCAAGCGCCTGGCGGACGCCCTGGACGGGGTGGTGGAGGGCTGCGTGAACACCGTTGGGGTGGACCTGAACACCGCCAGCGCGCCCCTTTTGAGCCGGGTGGCGGGCCTCTCCGCCGCCACCGCCAAAAACGTGGTGGCCTGGCGGGAGGAGCACGGCGCCTTTGAAAGCCGCGCCCAGCTGAAAAAGGTCAAGGGCCTGGGGCCCAAGGCCTTTGAGCAGTGCGCCGGCTTCCTGCGGCTGCCGGGGGCCAAGGAGCCCCTGGACGGCACCGCCGTCCACCCGGAGAGCTACGCCGCGGCGCGGGCCCTTTTGAAGCTGTGTGATTTTTCCGAAAAGGACATCGGCACCGAGGCCATCGCGGCGCTGCCCGCCCGCGCCAGGGCCATCGGCTTTGCCCGCCTTTGCGCCGAGACCGGCGCGGGCAAAGAGACCCTGGAGGACATCATCGCGGAGCTGCTGCGCCCCGGGCGGGACATGCGGGACGAGCTGCCCCCGCCGCTGCTTCGCACCGACGTGATGAGCCTGGAGGACCTAAAGCCCGGCATGGAGCTTTCCGGCACGGTGCGCAACGTCATCGACTTCGGCGCCTTTGTGGACATCGGCGTGCATCAGGACGGCCTGGTACACATCAGCCAGCTCAGCGACAGGTTCATCCGCCACCCCAGCCAGGCGGTGAAAGTGGGCCAGGTGGTCAAGGTGAAAGTGCTGGAGGTGGACGCAAAGAAAAAGCGCATCAGCCTCACCATGAAAGGGCTGAACTGACCGCGCCCCAAAATGACAAAGAGGAGCCGCTCCCGGAAGACCCGGGAGCGGCTCCTCTTGGCGTTTTTACAAAAGCGGGATGCCCGCCTCTTCGCAGGCTTTGCGGGTGGCGGCGTCCCACAGGCTCACCTGCACCTCGCCCACGTGGACCTTTTCCAGCAGCAGCATACACAGCCGGCTCTGGCCGATGCCGCCGCCGATGGTCAGCGGCAGCTGCCCCGCCAGCAGCATCTTGTGGAAAGCCAGCTCCCGCCGCTCGTCGCAGCCGGCCAGGGTGAGCTGCCGGTCCAGGGCGGCCGGGTCCACCCGGATGCCCATGCTGCTGATCTCCACCGCGCACTGCAGCGGCTCGTGCCAGAAAAGCAGGTCGCCGTTCAGCGTCCAGTCGTCGTAGTCCGGGGCGCGGCCGTCGTGGGGCTTGCCGCTTTTCAGCTTGCCGCCGATCTGCTCGATGAAGATGGTGCCCTGCTCCCTGGCAAAGGCGTTCTCCCGCTCCTTGGGGGTCAGGTCCGGCCACCGGTCCTCCAGCTGCTGGCTGGTGACAAAGGCCACCTGGCGGGAGAGGCTGGTGGTCAGCTGGGGGAACTCCCACTTGAGCTCGTCCAGGGTGGAGCTGATGGCGTAGACGATGTTCTGCACGGTGGCGTGCAGGTAGTCCCGGTTGCGCTGGTCCGCCTCGATGACCTTTTCCCAGTCCCACTGGTCCACGTACACCGAGTGCAGGTTGTCCAGCGCCTCGTCCCGGCGGATGGCGTTCATGTCGGTGAGCAGGCCGTTGCCCGGCCGAAAGCCGTACTGGTGCAGCGCCAGCCGCTTCCACTTGGCCAGGCTGTGCACCACCTGGGCGCTGGAGCCGGTGGCGGGAATGTCAAAGCTCACCGGCCGCTCCACCCCGTTCAGGTCGTCGTTGAGGCCCAGGGCCGGGTCCACGAACAGGGGGGCGGTGACCCGCTTCAGGTGCAGCGCCGCGCACAGCTTTACCTCAAAGGTCTGCTTGATCAGGCCGATGGCCTTTTGGGTGTCGTACAAACCCAGGCAGGGCACATACCCCGCGGGCACCGTGTAATCGCTCACAAAAAACACCTCGTTCGCGGGCGGCCCCAAGGGCCGCCCCGCTTTATTTCTCCTGCGCCTCGGGGGGCATCAGCCGCACCAGCAGCGACAGGATGCGCTTGTCCTCCACCTGCTCCACCGTGACGTGCAGGTTTTCAAAATCGAAGCTCTCGCCGGGGGCGGGGATGTGCTCCAGGCACTCCAGGGCCCAGCCAGCGGCGCTGGAAAAGTCCGAGTCAAAGCCCTTGATGCGGACCCCCAGCTCCTCGAAAACGTCGTCGATGTTGGCCTCGCCCGCCACCCGGAACAGATGCTCCTCCAGCTGGCGCACCGGCAGCTCCTCCACCTCGTCGGTCTCATCGAAGATCTCGCCCACCAGCTCCTCCAGCACGTCCTCCAGCGTCACAAGGCCCAGGGTGCCGCCGTAGTCGTCGGTGACGATGGCCATGTGCTGCTTTTGGCGGCGGAACTCCGCCAGCAGATCGTTGATGTGCTTGGTGCGGTAGACAAAGGGGATCTGGCGGCACAGGGCCCGCACGTCGATGCTCTGGCCCCGGGCCATGCACTCGAACAGGTCCCGGGTGTGGAGCATACCGATGATGTGGTCGATGTCCCCCTCGTACACCGGGATGCGGGTGTAGGAGTTTTCCAGCACCGTGTTCACCACCTCGGCGGCGGGGTCGTTCACGTCCACCGCCACCATGTCCACCCGGGGCACCAGGATCTCCTGCACGGTGATGTCGTCGAACTCGATGGCGGACTGGATGATCTCGGTCTCCTGGCTGTCCAGCACGCCCTCCTCCTCCACCGTGTCGATGATGGTCTTCAGCTCGTCCTCGGTGACGCTGGGCTGCAGCTCCAGCCCCGCGCTGCGCCGGCCGGTGAACAGCCGCTTGAGCAGCACGAAGAACATCACGATGGGGGAGAAGACGGTGCGTAGAAACGCGATGATCCCCGACACCTGCATGGCGAGAAATTCCGCGCTGTCCTTGGCGAGGCTCTTGGGCAGGATCTCGCCGAAGATCAGCACAATCAGCGTCATGCCAAAGGTGGCGATGGCCGGGCCGCTGGTGGGGCCCCACAGGGCAGTGGCCGCCACGGTGGCCAGCGAGGCGCTGGCCATGTTCACGATGTTGTTGCCGATGAGGATGGTGGAGATGGTCTTGTCGAAGTCTTCCGCCACTTTCAGGGCCGTTTTCGCCCGCTTGTCGCCGTCGTCCGCCTTGTTCCGCATACGGATCTTGTTGAACGAGGAGATGGCCGTTTCACTGGCGGAAAAAAACGCCGAACAGGCCACCAAAAGCACCAGGGCAAGATAAATACTCGGGCCAGGGGTATCCAAACATCATCAAACCTTTCATTCTGTAAAGTATCAAAGGTCAAAAGACCTCACAATATATATAGCAGAAATCCGGCGGCAATGCAATAAAAATACGCCGTGCAGCCCCCAAAAAACCGGCAACTGTCACCGGGCGGAAAAATGGACGATAGTTGCAATCGCGCAGAGGGGCAAAACCGGGACGCGCAATATGCAACAAAATTTTTTCCCGGAATGGAGCCGTTTCGTTCACCTGGTAGAAATGGGCGGAAAATAATGTACAACTGGATTTTTTGTGTGGTATAATGACCCTGGCCGAACGCCGCGAGGGAAAGGCGGCACACCGGCCGGGGGCGCCGCGCGGGCCATGGGCCCGCCTTCCGCGCCCCGCATCCTGATCGAAAGAGGGTAGTTACTATGAGCAGACCGGTCAAGGTGACCTGCTTCAAGCAGGTACACAACATCGTGAGCGCCGCGTCCCAGTGCCGGCGCGAGGTCAGCGTTCAGGACCTGAAGGGTGCCGTAGCCGACGCCAAGAGCATCCTCGGTTTGATGAACCTGGACTTTACCCAGCCCGTGGAGATCGTCGCGGAGGACCCCGCCGAAGAGGAGCGGGTCTACAACGCCGTGCGCCACTGAGCCGGAACACAGCAAGCGCCCCGCCGCAGGTACTGCGGCGGGGCGCTTGCTGTTTGCGGATCACTTCGGGCCCGGAGGCGTCTGGGCCGCCCGCTTTTGAGCGGCGACGGCCTGGAGCTCGGCCAGCTTCTGCTGCTGGCGCTCCTCCTCCTGCTGCATACGGCGGGCCCGCTCGGCCTGCTTGTGCTGGGCGGCAGCCTGCAGCTGCCGGAGCTTTTCCTCCTGGGCCCGCTGCTGCTGCTCGGCCCGCTGGGCCGCCGTGAGGCGGGCGGGGCGGGCGGCCTTGGCGGGCGCCGGGGCGCTTTCCTCCCGGGGGGCCGGCTCACTGGCGGCGGGCTGCCCGGCGGCGGGGGCCGCCTTGGCCGCCGCGGCAATGGCGGCCGCCAGAACGGCGGCGTCCACCGGCACCGGCTCCCCGGCCGCGCCGGATCGGGCGGGCGCCGGGGCGTCCTCCGGGGCCTTTTTGCGGCGGGCGGGCTTCTTCTCCGCCGTGTCGGAGGCAGGCTCCGGGGCTTTTTTGCGACGGGCGGGCTCCTTCTCCGCCGTGTCGGGGGCGCTCTCCGGGGCCTTTTTGCGGCGGGCGGGCTTCTTCTCCGCCTCGGCGGGGGCGGGCTCCGGGGCTTTTTTGCGGCGGGTGGTTTGCTTTTCCGCCCCGGGCTTTTCCGCGGCGGGGGCCGGGGGCGCTTCGGGCGCCGGCGGCTCTGCCGGCTGCTCCTGCGCGGGCGCGGCCGGGCCTGCCTTGGGGGCCGGGCTCTCGCCGGCCGGGGGCGCCTGGGCTGCCGGGGGCGCTTCAGCCTGGTCGGCGGCCTCCTCCACGGCGGCCTCGGCAAAGGGAGCTTCCGGCTCGGCCTCGGTCAGGGCGGCCGCCTCGGTCAGGGCAGGGGAGGCGCCCGGCTTGTCCCTGCCGGCGGAAAGGGTCTGGAACACCTCGGCGACGAACGCCCCCCAGATGCAGACCAGTAGGGCCACGATGCACCAGAACGTGATGGCGTTCATCCGCTCGTCCAGAAAAGAGTGGTTCAGCAGGATGAGCAGCGCCAGCGCCGCGCCGGCGGTGACCACCAGGGTCATGAACAGGCTTTTGATCAGGTGACGCACGGGGCCGCCGCCTCCTTTCAGGTGGAATGGAAAAACAGGCTCACTTGGTGCCGAAGATGCGGTCGCCCGCGTCGCCCAGGCCGGGCACGATGTAGCCGATCTCGTTGAGGCCCTCGTCCAGGGCGCCCACATAGATGTCCACATCCGGGTGCATCTCACGGAGCTTGTTGATGCCCTGGGGCACCGCCACGATGGCCAGGAACTTGATGGAGCGGGCGCCCCGCTTCTTGATCTGGGTGATGGCGTCGCAGGCGCTGCCGCCGGTGGCCAGCATGGGGTCCAGCACCAGCACGTCCCGCTCGGCGATGTCGCTGGGCAGCTTGCAGTAGTACTCCACCGGCTCCAGGGTCTCCTCGTTGCGGTACATGCCGATGTGGCCCACCTTGGCGGCGGGCAGCAGGGTCAGCATACCGTCCACCATCCCCAGGCCCGCCCGCAGGATGGGCACCAGGGCCAGCTTGCGGCCCGCCAGCACGTGGCACTTGGCCACGCCCATGGGCGTTTCCACTTCCACTTCTTTGGTGGGCAGGTCGCGGGTGGCCTCGTAGCAGAGCAGCGTGGCGATCTCGCCCACCAGCTCCTTGAATTCCTTTGTTCCGGTGTTCTTGTCCCGCAGAAGACTGATCTTGTGCTGTACCAGGGGGTGATCCAGGATCATGGGTGCTTTGCTCATACTGACCGCTCCTTATTCAATGTGATGGTTCGCTTTTTATTCCAAAGCGCGGCGTCCGCCGCGCCCGGCACAGGGTTTACCGGTTTTCCAGCGCAGTGATCTTGTCCACCCGGCGCTGATGCCGCCCCCCCTCGAACGGGGTGTTCAAAAACAGGTCCACCAGACAGATGGCAAGGCCCGGGCCCACCACCCGCCCGCCCATGCACAGGGCGTTGGCGTCGTTGTGGCGGCGGGTGTACTCGGCGCTGAACGCGTCGGAGCAGCAGCAGGCGCGGATGCCCCGGATCTTGTTGGCGCTGATGGAGATGCCCACGCCGGTACCGCAGAAGAGCAGCGCCTTGTCGCACTCGCCCGCCACCACCGCCCTGCAGGCGGGCTCGGCCATGTCCGGGTAGTCGCAGGCTGCGCCGTCGTAGCTGCCAAAGTCCTTGTAGGCCACGCCGATCTCGTCCAGGTGGGCGCGCACGGCCTCTTTCAGTGCAAAGCCGCCGTGGTCGGCGGCAAGGGCAATGGGTTTTTCCATGATGAAAAGGACCTCCGTTGTGTTTCGTTTTATGGGCAGAGGGGCTGGCCCCGCTCGGCCCGCTCCCGCTCCGCCTGGCTCAGCCGCAGATAGCGGGGGACCAGGGCGGCGGCGCTCACCGCTTCGCCCCGGGCATAGGCCGCCCGGGCGGCAAGGCATACCCCCGCGCCCCGGCAGAGCCCCAGGGCGGGCGGGCAGGGGAGCACCCCCGGCGTCTGGCCGTATCCATTATAACACAGGCCGGCGCCGTCACCAACAAAAAAGAGCGGTTTTCTGCATTTTTCCACAAAATCCGCCAGGCTGGCCGCCGGCGCGGCGGCGTCCGGCACGAGGCGGGCGCGGCTGGAAAGATCAAAAGCCGCCCAGTACACCTCGCCCCGGCGGGCGTCCAGCGCCGCCAGCACGGTGCCCTCGCCCGGCGGGCAGCCAAAAGCCAGCGCCTCGGGGGTGGACACGCCGACGCAGGGCGCGCCATGCACCAGCGCCAGGCCTTTCACGGCGGCCAGGCCGATCCGCAGGCCGGTGAAGCTGCCCGGCCCGGCGCACACCCCCCACAGATCCACGTCGGCGGGGGAGAGACCGGTGGCCCTGAACGCCCCGTCCACCAGCCCCAGCAGCGTCTCGCTGTGGGTGTGGCCGGCGGCGAGAAAGCCCTCGTACAGCAGCTCGTCGTCCCGCATCAGGCCCACGGCGGCGGTGCGGCCGGCGCTGTCCAGTCCAAAGGTGATCACAGCTGCACCCCCTCGATGGTGATGACCCGCTCGTCGCCGCCGGCGTGGCGGATGTCCACCCGCACCGGGTCCTCCAGCGCCAGCAGGTCGGCGAAATTCTCGCTCCACTCGGCGGCCACCACCGCCCCCTCGTCCAGGTAGTCGTAGAGGCCGGCGGTCTCCAGGTCGTCCCGGCTGGTGATGCGGTAGAGGTCGAAGTGGGCCAGGGGCCGGGGCCCCCGGTAGTAGTTCACGATGGCAAAGGTGGGGCTGCTCACCGGGTCGGTACAGCCCAGGCCCGCCGCCAGCCCCTCGGTGAAAGCGGTCTTGCCCGCCCCGAGGCCCCCGGTGAAGCAGACCAGGGCCCCCGGCGCAAGGCGCGCCGCCAGCGCTTTGCCCAGCGCCACCGTCTCGGCGCGGCTGTGGGTGATGTACTCGGCCATGGGCCGCTTCCTCCTTTCGAATCCGTTCGTCAAAGTCCGCCGCTTATTATACCCTTTGCGGGGCGAAAACGCAACCGGGGCGGTTCAGCCGGCGGCCTGGGCCCAGGCGAGAAGCGCCTCCAGCCGGCCGGGCAGGTTGTCGGCAAAGCGCTCGGCCACCTCCAGCACCACCACGTTGGGCACTTCGGGCTGCCATTCCAGCAGCGTTTCGGGCCGCATCTGGTTGCCGTGGAGCACGGTGGCGCTTTCAAAGCCCTGGGCCAGCCAGGGAGCTAGCGCCTCGCCGAAGCTGTCCCGCGCCAGGAGCAGGCTGCCCTCGCCGGCGCCGGCGTAGCGGGCGATCTCGCCTCCCGCCTCCCACAGGGTACACGCGGCAGCCTCGGCCTCCAGCGCCCAGTAGACGTCGTCGGTGCAAAAGGCCCAGCTGCCGCACATGTTGGCCAGGTCGGTGAGGGGGGCTTTTTCCGGGTCGGGGGCCATCTCCGGCCAGGCGGCGGCAAAGGGCTTGTCCAGCGCCTCCAGCGTCAGCTGCGCCGCCAGCCAGGCCCCCGCCTCGTTCCAGTGGGTGTCGTACTTGTAGTAGACCTGCCGCTCCAGCGCCGCGGCCTCCAGCTCGTTCAGCGGGAAGAGCACCGGCACCCCCGTTTCCCCCAGCGCTTCGGCCAGCGCCTGCACCCGGGTGGGCCGGCGCACCACCGGCACGCTGGCGGGCATGTAGCGGGCGTAGACCCCCTCTTTCGCGGGGGCAAACAGCAGCACAAGGCGGCTGCCCCTGGCGGCCAGGGCTTCGTTCAGCGCCGTCAGCGTGTCGGCCATGGCCTGCGTCTCTTCGGCGGTGTAGGCGGTAAGACCCTGGTAGTCGGAAAGGCTCTTGGAGTCGGACACGTCCTTTAAGAACATCCAGCCCTCCTCCCCCAGCAGCACGTTGGTGGAGTCCAGGGTGCCCACCAGCCGGTCCGCCCCGGCTTTCAGGGTCAAAAACTGGTTGCGGAAAGGCGCATGGTCCCCCAGCCATTCCTCAAAGGCGGCGGGCCAGCCGTCGATGCCCGCCTCCGGGGTGGGGAAAGAGGCCAGGGTGCGGTTTTCATAGTTGGTGGTGTCGCACAGCCCCCGGGCCAGCGGCCAGACCAGCCAGGGCCCCGCCAGCAGGGCGGCGAAGCCGGCGATGAGCAGGCGGCGGGCGCCTTTGCGCGTTTTTTCAGCGGTGGGCATCGTCCTCGCCTCCTTTTAAAAGCGGAAGTAGATAAAGGGGTTGTAGGTGCCGCTGACCAGCAGCACCAGGCAGCAAAAGCCCAGGGCCAGCAAAAGGGCCGTCTGGGCGCGGCCGGCGGGCCGGCGGCTGTACAGGGCCTCTTTCAGCCGAGGCCACAGGGCCTGGGCCGGGCCGCAGAGCAAAAGCCCCGCCGCCAGCAGCACCAAAGTGCGGCCGTCGATGTAGCGGCTCACCGGCCAGGCGGCGAAGCCCGCGGCGGGCAGGGCCATGGCCTTGAGCCAGACAAGGCCCGCCCGCAGCCCCGGCGCCCGGAAGATGACCCAGCCGAACAAAACACACAGCAGGGTGTAGGCCCGGGCCAGGGGGCGGGGCGCTTTTTCCAGCGGCTTTTTCAGCACCGTGCGCTCCAGCACCAGCAGCGCCGCGTACCAGGCGCCCCAGGCCACGAACTGCCAGTTGGCCCCGTGCCAAAGCCCGGTGGCCAAAAACACCAGGCACAGGTTGACCAGGGTGCGCAGCTGCCCCCTGCGGTTGCCACCCAGGGGGATGTAGAGGTACTCCTTGAACCAGGTGGACAGTGTCATGTGCCAGCGCCGCCAGAACTCCCCCACGCTGGCCGAGAGGTAGGGGTAGTTGAAGTTTTCGGGAAAGACGAAGCCGAACATGGCCCCGAGGCCGATGGCCATGTCGGAGTAGCCGGAGAAGTCGTAGTAAATTTGCAGCCCGTAATACAGCGCCCCCAGCCAGGCCAGTGCGGTGCCCACCTGGTCGGGCGCCAGGCCGAACACCTCGTCCGCCCTGGCGGCAAAGCAGTTGGCCAGGATCACCTTTTTGGCCAGGCCGTACAAAAAGCGCTTGACGCCGTAGGCAAAGCCGTCCGGGGTGGTCTCGCGCCGGCGCAGCTGGGCGGCCACGTCGGAGTACCGCACGATGGGCCCCGCCACCAGCTGGGGGAAAAAGCTGATGTACAGCGCCAGCAGAAACCAGCTCTTTTGGGGTTCGATCTTTTTGCGGTAGAGGTCGATGACATAGCTCATGGCCTGGAATGTGTAAAAGCTGATGCCCAGGGGCAGGGCGATCTCCCGCGCGGGCAGCAGCGGCCGGCCCAAAAGGCCGGTCAGGGTGTCGGCGGCAAAGCCGTAGTATTTATAGTAGCCCAGCAGCAAAAGGTTCGACGCCGCCACCGCCGCCATCACCAGCGCCCGGCGGCGGCCGGCCAGGGGGGCCAGCGCCAGCCCGCCCAGGTAGTTCAGGGTGATGGAAAAGAGCATGAGCAGGATGTACACCGGCTCGCCCCAGGCGTAGAAAAACAGGCTGGCCGCCAGCAGCACCGCGTTTTTGCCCCCGGCGGGGACAAGGCGGTAGAGCACCAGCACCGCCGGCAGGAAGATCCACAAAAAGACAAGGCTTGAAAACAGCATGGAAACGACCATCCCCGTGTTTTTTGCGCGCCGGCAGGGGCGGCGGAAACCGACGCCCCGCGCACACTGGAGCCATTATACCATATTTGTACACGGGCTGCAAAAGGGCGGGGAGGCCGGGCGGGGAAAATGATTGCAACCGCCGGCCCGGTGGGATATAATAAAGCAATGACCAACTTCTGAAAGGGGGTGCGGATGGTGTTCAAGGTCATCCGGCAATACTTCAAGGCCACCGACCGGAGCTACCTGGCGGTCTGCCTAATGTGCTCGATGCTCAGCGTGATCACCCTGATCAGCCTGGGGCAGGCGGCGGGGGGCTTCGCCCGGGACGCTTTCGACGGCTCCATCACCGGCCTGGGCGGCTACCGCAACGCCTTTGTGCAGGGGGTGGCGAGCCTGCTGGGCCTGGTGTGCGCCATCGTGCTCTCCTGCATCGACTACCGCAGCCTGGTGCGGGTGTGGCCGGTGCATGTGGCGGGCGCCTGGACGCTGGTGCTGCTCACCCTGACCCGGCTCACCATCGGCCCGCTGGAGTTTGGCTGGCACCCGGAGGGCACCGACAATTACAGCTGGATCCGGCTGGGGCCCCTGAGCCTGCAGCCCACCGAGCTGGCCAAGATCAGCTTTATCCTGACCTTTGCCATGCACCTGGACAACGTGCGCGAGCACATCAACGAGCCCAAGACCCTGGCAAAGCTGGGGCTGCACATCCTGGCCGCCGTGGCGGTGGTGCACATCCAGGGCGACGACGGCACCGCCATCGTCTTTGCCACCATCGGCTGCATGATGCTCTTCGCGGCGGGGCTCTCCTGGAAATATATCCTGTCGGCCATCGCCCTGGGGGTGACGGGCCTGTCGCTGATCATCGGCTTTTTCCCCGATGTGCTCAAGGGCTATCAGGTGGACCGGATCATGGCCCTGCTCTACCCGGACCAGTACCCGGACATCGCACGCCAGCAGCAGGGCGGCATGACGGCCATCGGCTCGGGGCAGATCTTCGGCCGGGGCTTTTTCACCGACGACCACTACTCGGTGATCAACGCCCAGGACGACTTCATGTTCAGCTACCTGGCCGAGTGCATCGGCTTTGTGGGCTGCGCCATCGTGCTGGCGGCGCTGTTCTTCATCGCCATCCGCACCCTCACCACCGGCCTGCGAAGCGAGGACCGGATCGGCACCTACATCTGCGTGGGGGTGTTCGCCGCCATTGCCTGGCAGATCATCATCAACCTGGGCATGAACCTGTCGCTGCTGCCGGTGATCGGCGTTACCCTGCCGTTCTTCTCGGCGGGGGGCACCAGCGCCCTGATGATGTATCTGTGCGTGGGGCTGGTGATGAGCGTGTATATGCACAACAAGAAAAAGCTGTTCAGCGATTGAGCGCCGTACCGTTTTGTAATTATTTTTCAAAATGTGAAATAATCCCGCGCCTCCGTTCGTATAGTAGGTACAAGCCCACAAGATACGCAAGGAGGGGTACGCAATGCGGTGGATGTGGATCATTCCGGGCCTGGTGATGGCCCTTGGAGCAATTTGCCTGCTGGGGCTGTGGAGCCGCCGGGCGCGGCGCAGCGGCAAGGGCGAGGTGAGCCTGATGGCCACCGTGAAACGGCTGGGCGCCGCGGCGGCCCAGGGCGTGGCGGTGACCTTTGTTTCCCGCGGCCAGGAGATGACGTTCGCGGTGCCGGCCCACCTGGCGCGGCAGCTCCATCCCGGCCTGCGGGGGGTGCTGACCTACGCAGGCAGCGACTTCGTCTATTTCGTTCCCCGGGAGGAACTGTTCTGCGACGACGGCCCCGAGGGCCTGCCGCAGGTGTCCTGAACCCAGCGAGAACAGCCGAAAGGGCTGCCGCGCGGTTTGCCGCGCGGCAGCCCTTTTTTGCCGCGGCGGGCGACTTTTTCTTTGCCGCGGGATATGCTATAATCAAATAAATATGACCATCAAACACAGCAGGCCGCACAAGGAGGGAAAAACATGGGAGGAAAACTGGTCATCGCATTCCCGGGCACGGGCTTCACCACCAGAGAAACCCTGTTCCAAGAGTGCTTTTCGGCGTTTCAAAGCAAAGGGTATCAGGTCGTCCAGCTGGACTTTTCCATGATCCCCTTTAAAGAGATCGAAACCATCCCCGAGGCGGTGGAGGCCGCCAACCGGCAGGTGGTCTTGCAGTTGAAAAACATTCGGCTTGAGGAATACGATGATGTGGTGTTTCTCTCCAAAAGCCTGGGCACCGTGTGCGCCGGGTGGCTGGAGGGGCAGCGAGGCTGCCATCCCCGGCAGCTGTACCTGACGCCCATCCGGGAGACGCTGGCGTACATCCGGCAGGACTCCCGGGTGATCGCCCTGGTGCTGGGCGACAAAGACCGGCTCATGTCCGTGGAGGAGCTGGAGGAGTTTTGCGCGCCCCGCGGCCTGCGGATGGTGACCTTTGCGGGGGTGGGTCACAGCCTGAAAGACGACAAGGACCCCGCCCGCACCCAGAGCATCGCGGCGCAGGTCGCCGCCCTGTGCTGACAGGCCGGCGGACCGGGAAAAACACCTGAACAGAAAGGAGGCGTCGGCGATGCAGCGGCGGCTGGAAAGGCTCTTTTGGGGCGGGTTTGCCCTGGTCTGGGGCTGGATATTTTTGAACAGCGTGCTCCGCTGGGAGCACAACGGCCCGGCGGCGCTGGCGGTGGGCGCGGCGCTGGCGGCGGGGGCCTGGGCCCTTGCCAAATGGGTGCTGCCCCGGCTGAACGGCCTTTCCCCAAAGCGCTGGCGCGCCCTGTTTTACACCGTCTTCGCCCTGTATGCCGCCGCCTTTGCCACCATGGCGTGGCTTTTGGCCGAAGTGCCCATCATGGACCAGGAGGTGGTGCTCCGCTCCCTGTCCGACCTGCTGGCGCACGGGCGCTTTGGGGTGTGGAGCGGCTATTACATCGTCTGCAACAACAACCTGGGCCTGGCGCTGGTGCTGGGGGGCTGGTACAGGCTGGCCGGCCTGTTCGGCTTTACGCCGGACGCCACCCTGGCCGGGGTGGCCCCCGGCATCGCCCTGAACGTGCTGGCGCTGCTGGCCTCGGTGGCGCTGTGCTGTGTGCTGGCCCGGCGCGTCTGGAAGAGCAACGCCGCCGTGGCGCTGGTGTTTTTGCTCTGCGCGGCCTTTGCGCCGTTCTGGCTGTACAGCCCCTGCTTTTACTCCGACACCCTGTCGCTGCCCTTTGGGCTGCTGGTGCTGCTGGCCTTTGAAAGCTGGCGCAGGGCCGAAAGCCGCCCCCGCCGGCTGGCGCTGGCGGCGGGGGCCGGGGCGGCGGCCTTTGCGGGCTACGCGATCAAGGGCAGCGTGGCGGTGCTGGCGGTGGCCCTGGTCATCCAGTTCTTTTTGTCCGCGGGGCCCCGGCGGGCGCTGGCCTCGTCGCTGGCGGCCCTGGCGGCCCTGGGGCTGCTGGCGGGAGGTTACCGGCTGGTCCAGCGCGCCTGGCTCATCGACTGGACGGAGGAGGAAGCCCTGACCCTGCCCGTCCAGCTGTGGTTCTGCTACGGCAGCCACGACGAGGGCAACTACTCCCAGGCCGACTACGAGGCCGCCATGACGGTGGACACCATCGCCGAGCGCAAGGCGCTGCTGAACGCGCGCATCGCCGCCAACTACGCTTCTTACACGCCGCTGGAACTGGCGGAGTTTTTCACCAAAAAGGCGGCCATCACCTGGGGGGACGGGCTGTACAACGCCGAGGAGTTTCTGGCCACCCCCCAGCGGGCCAACTGGACCCACGCCTTTATCCTGGAGGGCCAGCCCGGCTACATGCCCCTGGTGTATTATTGCCAGGCCTATCTCTGCATGGTGCAGCTGCTGGTGCTGGCGGCGGCGGTGCGCCGGGCGGCGCGGCCCGTCCCCGGCGGTACGCTGACCCTGGCGGGCATCGGCGTTACCGGCCTGGTGCTGTTTTTGAGCTTCTGGGAGACCAAAGCCCGCTACGCCTTTCATTTTACCCCGTTTTTGCTGCTGCTGGCGGCCGCGGCCCTGATGCCGCCGCAGCAGCCCGAAGACTGACGCCGCCCGGCGCCAGGCCCCTTGGAGGAGAGGAGGAGTTTTTGTGGAACAGCCCCTGGTCAGTGTGATCCTGCCGGTGTACAACGCCAGCGGCCACATCGCCCGCTGCCTGGAGAGCATCCGGCGGCAGAGCTACGAGAACATCGAGATGATCGTGGTGAACGACGGCAGCAAGGACGTGAGCCTGGAGGTGTGCCAGACCTACGCGCGGGTGGATAAGCGCATCCAGGTCATCGACAAGCCCAACAGCGGCGTGTCCGCCACCCGCAACCTGGCCATGGAGATGGCAAAGGGCAAGTACCTGCAGTTCGTGGACAGCGACGACTACCTGGACCCCGACGCCACCCGCCGGCTGGTGGAGGCCGCCGAGGCCAATCAGGCGGACCTGGTCATCGCCCCCTACTACCGGGTGGAGGAGACCAAGCCCCTGTTCGCCAAGGAGGGGGAGAGCTACCAGACCATCCGCAAATTCGGCTTTCTGGCGGAGGGCTTTTACGACAAGCACGCCTTTGCAAAGGGGCTGATGAAAGAGCCCGCCAGCTTTTACTACGGCGTTATGTGGAACAAGCTCTACCGGCGGGACATGGTCACGGGCCACGACATCCAGTGCAGCGAGGAGCTTTGCTGGAGCGAGGACCTCTTGTTCAACCTGGAATACATCCGCTACGCTGCCCGCTTCTACGCCCTGGCGGAGCCGGTGTACTACTATGTGAAGAACCCTCAGAGCCTGGTGGCCACCCAGGTGACCCTGCGGAACACATTCAAGATCCTGTCGGTCAAGGCCAGCCTGTTCGCCTACTACAAGAACCTCTACGAGGAACTGGGCCTGTACGAGGAGAATAAGCTGCAGATCTTCAAGTACCTGGTGGCCACCGCGGAGGCGTAAAATTTCCCTTTCTGCCAGCATTTGCCGCGCCGCGCCGCTTTACACTGCCTGGCGGGTATGGTAAAATATTCGGCGAACTGTGAGAAAACTTGCCGGACAAGGCAGAAAGCGGGGCGAGGGGTTGAAACGAACGCTGCGGCTGGGGCTGGCGGCAGCCTGCCTGCTGGCACTGGCGGCCATCGCCGCCGTACGCGCTTACCAGAGCGCCAACAGCCTGCTGGGCGCCGCCCTGGCCGGCCCGGAACAGATCGCCGCCATCACCGCGCTGCCCGAGGAGAGCGCCGGCAGCTGTGTGCTCCACTGGAACGGCGAGGTGCTGCCCTACGACGCGGCCCGGAACATCTACTGCCTGCCCCAGCCTCTGGACGGCACCGCCGTGGGCGGCCTGTCGGCCAGCTGGGGCAGCCTCTACCTGCCCGCGGACCAGTGGGCCGGCGGCTGGCAGGAGGCCATGGAAACGGGCGAGGCGCGGGATATCTATGTAAGCGACGGCCGGCGCTTCTGCCGGCTGCAGGTGTATGTCAGCGGCCTGCCGGCGCTGGTGATCCACACCGACAGCAGCGAGCCCTACCGGCTGGACCCGGCGTATGTCAGCGGCACCATGGCCAGCCTGGAGCTGTATTACAACTATGGGGAGTACACCCTGTTCTGGCCTCAGGGCAATTCCCGCCAGCGGGTGGTCTCGGGGTACATCGAACACCACTGGCGGGGCAACACCAACCTGCTGGCCAACAAAAAGTCCTACCGGCTCAACCTGCTGGACGAGCGGGGCCGGCCCCAGAGCGAGGACCTGCTGGGCCTGGGGGAGGACGCCGACTGGTTCCTCTTGAACTTCGCCACCGACACCACCCGCGCCCGGGACAAGGTGGCCTGGCAGCTGTGGGCGCAGCTGGCGGCGGAAAACGACCACGACCTGCCCGGCATCCAGGTGGAATATCTGGAGCTGTATCTGGACGATACATACATGGGCGTCTACGGCCTGGCCCGGCCCATCAGCCGGGACAGCCTGGCGCTTTCGGCCCAGGACGTGTTCTACAAGTGGCGCACCATGCCCATGGACCGGTCGATGCCCACCGCGGATACCTTTGACAGCCTGGAAGAGGCCGAAAGCCTTGCCTGGGGCGTCTGGCTGGAGGTGGTCTGGCCCAAGACCTACCAGCAGGGGATCTGGCAGCCCATGGCCGACTATGTGGAGCTCTACTACACCCCCGGCGCGCAGAGCAGCTGGGAGCAGCTGGAGCAGACCACCAACCTGGACAACCTGGTGGACGTGTCCCTGTTCCGCCAGTTCGTCTGCGCGGCGGACAACTTCTCCTACAACCAGTATTTCCTGCAAAGCAGCGACGACGGGCTGTACTACCGCATCCCCTGGGATATGGACTACACCTTTGGAGACGTGTACGACGAGTTCTACGCCCTGGACTTCACCGCCAGCGCCCTGCCGGACATGGAGCTGGACACCCTGTATGCCGCCGACCCGGACAGGACCCGGGCGCTGGTGGCCCAGCGCTGGCAGCAGCTGCGCCAGACGGTGTTCACCCTGGAAAACGTGGAGGCGCTGTTCGCCGCCGCCGACACCCAGCTGTACGACAGCGGCGCCCTGGCGCGGGACGCCGCCCTTTGGGGCCAGGCGGAGACCTACCCCTGGGAGGCCCATTTCCGCACCCTGAACATCGGCGAGACACTGGAATTCATGGAGCAGCGCCTTGCCTTTCTGGACGAGTATTACGCGGCCTATACCCCCGCGAGCCGGGAGGCGTTCGATGTACTACCGAAATGAGTGGAAATACCTGGTCACCGACGGCCAGCTGGCCATCCTGGCCGGCCGGCTGCGGGCCATCCTGCCCATGGACCGACACCAGACCGGCGAAGCCTACGCCATCCGCAGCCTGTACTTTGACGACGCGGACGACGGCTGCATGGCGGAGAACGAGGCCGGCGTGGACGACCGGCGCAAATACCGCCTGCGGCTGTACAACGCCGACCCCTCCCGCATCCAGCTGGAGATCAAGGAAAAGCTCCACGGCAAGACCCACAAGGCCGGCTGCCTTGTGAGCGCCGCGGAATGTCGGGACATAATGGATGGCCGGCGTCCGGCCATCGGCGCCGGCACACCGGCGCCGAAAAACCTTTTAAGCGTGGCCATGGCGACCAGGGCCATGGCCCCCAAGGTGATCGTGGAGTACGAGCGCACCGCCTTTGTGAACCGCTCGGGCAACGTGCGGATCACCTTCGACCGGAACATCAGCGCCGCCGGCGCCGTGGGTGAGTTCCTCCAGCCCCGGCTGCATCTCACGCCCATCCTGCCGGCGGGGGTCCACGTGCTGGAGGTAAAGTTCGACGAATTCCTGCCGGACTATGTGGCCCAGGCGCTGGAGCTGGGCAGCCTGCGGCAGACCGCGTTCTCCAAATATTACTTGAGTCGGCTGGCCCTGCCCGGGCCGCTGGCGGAAAGGGTCAAAGGCTATGAGTTTCAGTGATGTGATCAAAAAGAGCGTGCTGGAGGGCTTTGCCCAAAGCGACATCGGCACGGTGGCCATTGTGGTCACCCTGGGGGTGACCGCCCTGATCGCCCTGTATATCTACGGGGTCTACCGGCTGGCCAGCCGCAGCGCTTTTTACAACCGTGACTTCAACAAGACCCTGGCCCTGATGCCCATCGTCACCGCCGGCATCGTGCTGGCCATGCAGAGCAGCATCGTCATCAGCCTGGGCATGGTGGGCGCGCTGTCCATCGTCCGCTTCCGCAACGCGGTGAAAGACCCGATGGATCTTTTGTACCTGTTCTGGAGCATCGGCGTGGGCATCATCTGCGGCGCCCGGCTGTTTGAGATCGCGGTGGTGGTGAGCCTGGCGGTGACGGCCCTGCTGTTCCTTTTGGACTTCGTGCCGGCGGCCCGGCCGCCCTACCTGCTGGTGCTGAACAGCACCGACGGCGAGATCGACACGGCGCTGAACGAGGTGATCGCCCGCTACGCCAAGGGGGCCCGGGTGAAGAGCCGCAACCTCACCGCCCACGGGCTAGACCTGATCGTGGAGCTCCGCACCGACGACGGGGCCCGGCTGGTGAGCGCCTGCGCGGCGCTGCCGGGGGTGGAGAGCGTCAACCTGCTGGCCCACGACGGCGAGGCGCGCTATTGAACACCGCATAAAACCGGAAAGGCCGGGGCGAACGCCCCGGCCTTTCCGGCTTTTCGCGGCGCGGGCCCGCCCGCATCAAAGAAAGACGCCCCGCCCGGCAGTTCGCCGGGCGGGGCGTGTTGTATCCGGTTTACTTTTTGCGGCGCCGTACCTCGAGGATGGCCAACACCACCAGAGCGGCAACGGCCAGCGCCGCCAGCAGCAGCCACAGGCCCAGGGCGCTGTTGTCGCCGGTGGCGGGCACGGCGGCGGACAGGGCAACGGGCGCGGCGGCGGGCGCGGCGGTGGGCGCGGGAGTGGGCGCAGGCGCGGCGGGTTCTTCCCACAGCAGCACAAAGGGGGAGAAGTCGCCCGGGTCCACCGTAAAGCAGATGCCGTTTTCGGTGGGGGTGATATCCATGGCCACCACGTCCGCCCACTGGCTCACCACATCGCCGGTGATGGAGCCGAGGCCCCGGTGGAGGCCCTGCAGGTGGAGCAGGGTGTAGCTGGCGTCGGGGCCCGCCCCCTCGGGATAGCCCCAGAAGATGGTCACCGGCTGGTCCGAAAGCACCCAGCTGTTGCCGTTGGAGCGGTCCACCAGGTCCAGGTACCGGGCTTCGCAGGCCAGGGTGTCGTCCTCCGCCGCGTTGACAAAGGCCCGCACCCGCTCCTCCAGCGCGCCGGTGAGGGTGTCGCCGTCCCAGGCGTAGCCGTCGCCGGAAGCGCTCGCGCCGGCGGTGAAAGCCAGCGGCTGGGTGACGGCGGCGCGGGGGGTGGCCGCGCCGAACTGGCAGGCGGCCGGGTCCGCGGCGCAGACGGGGCAGGTGAGGTCGGGGTTTTCGGCGGTGCACAGGGCGGTGCAGCTGCACACATCCTGGGCGCTGACGGCCGCGGCTGCCGCCATGGCCACCGCAAGGGCCGGCAGCAGGGCGAGCCACCGTTTGGCGTTGGCTCTCATGACAGCTCCTCCTTTGTGTGCGCATCCCCGGGGACGCGCCGATGAAAAGCGTCAAAACGACAAAGCTCCCGGCCCGTTTTCGGGCCGGGAGCGGGGGATCACTTGGCGGCGGCTTCTTTCAGCGCCCGCTCCAGCCACATACCGCCCACCTCCAGGGCTGTGTACAGGCCGGTCTTGGAGCCCTGTTTGACCACCCGCTCGGGCAGGGGCTTGGTGGAGTCGGTGCTCATGAGCATCACGTGCAGCTTGTCCGCCACCGTGATGCCGTTTTCCTCTTTGGTGGTGAGCACCTGCATGAATACCACGTAGGGGTCGGCCAGGCTGCCGTAGTAGATCTCGTTGCCGCAGCGCACCAGCGGGCGGCCTTTGTAGGTGAGTTTCGGGGTGTATGCCATGGTCGTGTGGAACCTCCGTTTCGCTTTGCGCGGCGCGAACGGGCGCGTCGCGGGATATCTTCCTGTTATTATACCACAGCCGGGGCCGTTTGCAAACCCGATTTACCGGTCCTGGTGCTGGCGTTCGATCTTTTCCTCGTTCAGGGCAACCTTTTGAGCCAGCGCCTTGAGCTTGGAGTCCAGCTGGCTCAGGCGCAGGGTCATGAAGAAAACTTTCAGGATAAGCAAAAAGATGATGCCCAGATACACCACGTTGATGGGCGCCTGCATACCCAGGGTGCCGGCGGCCCAGTAGGCCAGCTCCGGGAAGATGCTCAGCAGCAGCAGAACGGCGGAAAAGGCGAACCAGAAGATGCTGTCCTCGATCTGGATCTTGGCCCGGCGGATGCGCCCCAGCACGAACACCACCGTGAACAGGCTGCCCACTACCAGCAGCAGCCGCAGGGAAATGGGATAGTCCAGCATGTCACAGGCTCCTTTCGGTGTAGGGGGTAACGGTGTCCCGCTTGCGGAACCACTGGATGAGCAGGATGGAAAGGCCCATCTTGAGCATGTACTCCACCGCCCGGGCGAAATTCAGGTAGCTGGTGCCGGCGGTGCGCTCGCCCATCTCCACCTGCAGCTCCTTTACCACCGCCCCGTTTTTGATCAGGTAGCTGATGGTGTCCGGTTCGGGGGCGTAGTTCAGGTTGGCGGCGAACTCCTCCAGCATCTTCCGGTTGAACATCCGCATACCGCTGGTGGGGTCACAGATGGCCTTGCCGGTGGTGAGCCGGATGGCCCAGCTGATGAGGTAGCTGCCCGCCATCCGCAGGCTCTTGGGTTTTTTCACCGTGACGAAGCGGCTGCCGATGACGATGTCCGCGCCCGCTTCCAGCTCTTCCAGCATGGGGGCGATGTACCGGGGCAGGTGCTGGCCGTCGGCGTCGAACTGCAGCGCGCAGTCGTAGCCGTTTTCGGCGGCGTAGCGCAGCCCCGTCTGAAAGGCCCCCGCCAGCCCCAGGTTCACCGGCAGGTCGATCAGATGGAAGTCGTGCTGGCGGCACAGGGCGGCGGTGCGGTCCCGGCTGCCGTCGTTCACCACCACATAGTCGTATTGGGGGTATTTTTCGATCAGTTCGCTCACCACCCGCACGATGTTGGCTTCCTCGTTGTAGGCGGGGATGACGATGAGTAATTTTGCCATAGGATATCGTTCGCTTTCTGTCAGTTTTTGGCCTCGCAGGCCAGGCGGAGCAATTCGCGGCACACCGCGTCCCAGGTGAAGCGCTCTTCCAGCCGCGCGGCGGTCTTTTGGGCGGCGGTGCGCCGCCAGTCCTCGTCCGAAAGGGCCTTTTTCAGCGCCTCGGCCAGGGGGCCGGGGTCGGCCGAGGGCAGCCGGATGCCAAAGCTCTCATCCTCCAGCAGCTCCTCGCTGCCGCCGGTGCAGGTGGTCAGGATGGGGCAGCCGCAGGCCGCCGCTTCCAGAAAGGTGGTGGGGAAGCCCTCGGCGTAGTAGGTGGGCAGGCAGTAGACCTGGCTCTGGGCCAGCAGCTGCATGGCCTTGGGATAGGGCACCGCCCCCAGCAGATGCACGTTCGGCGGGCAGCCCTTTTTCAAATCGTCCAGCAGCGGCCCGTCCCCCGCCACCGCCAGCGCCGCGCCGGGCACCGCGGCGGCGGTGAAGGCCCGGATGAGTTCCGCCACCCCTTTTTCCGGGATGATGCGCCCCACAAAGGCGGCCAGCGGCGCCTCCGGCGCAAGGCCCAGCTCCCCGCGCCAGTCCACCGCGTCGGCCGCGTGGGCCAGCGCGCGCACCTCGGCGGGGTCCACCGCGTTGTACAGCTGGCCCTCGGCGGTGACGCCGAAGTGCTCCAGCCACCGGCAGACCCCCCGGCTCACCCCGTAAAAGCGCGTGTGATAGTGTTTGAGAAGCGCCGCGGCCAGGTGCTCGTAGGCCGCCCCCGCCACGTTCAGAAGAACGCTGTTCATGGGCAGATGGCCGGTGGAGTGGTCCACCAGGATGGCCGGGATGCGCCGCCTCGCGCACTGGCGGGCGGCGTAAAGGCTGCTCACGTAAAAGCGGGCGTTGATGAGGCAGAAGTCGATCCGGCGGCCCCAGAGCAGAGCCTCCAGGCGTTTGAATCCCCGCCCGGGGCGCGGCACCGGGAAGCGCCCGTCCATCAGCGGCCACACCGGCAGCCGGAGGATCTCGATGCCCTCGGCGTCGGTCTCATGCTCCGGCAGGCCGGGCAGGGCGCTGGTGACCACCAGCGCGGCGTGCCCCGCCTTGACCACCCGGCGGGCCAGGTTGTAGGTGTAGCGCTCCACCCCGCCCACGGTGGGCAGGTACTGGGCCGAGAAAAAGCAGAGGGTCACCGCCGCCCGCCTCCTTTTGGGCTGTCAGGCCCTTTTTTTGTAGACGAATTCCCGCTGGATCTGGAAGCTGATGAAAAAGAGCACGATGTCCACCGCCGCCTTGATGGCGATCTCCCAGCCGGCGGGCGGGCAGAGCAGGCTGGTGAAAAGGCTTACCAGGCCCGCGCTGGCCAGCATCTGCACCGCCGCCAGCAGCACATAGCGCACCGCCGCCTGTTTGTGGCCGGCGCGGCTGTGGAACACCACCCGATGATTGATGTAATAGTTGTAGCTGGCGGAGAGCACCCGCGCCAGGGCGGTGCAGACGAACACCGTCAGGACGCGCCCGTTTCCGCTGGGCGTGGGCGCGAACAGGCCCGACAGCAGCGACAGCAGAAGGAACAGGCTGAACAGCGCCAGGTCCAGCACGCTGGAGGAAAGGCTGGAGAACAAAAACCTGCCGAAGATGGCGTAGATGCGCGCCGAGTCCCGCAGGGGATGGAAGTGGGAGGTGTGGTGTTCCCTGGAGTCGTAGATGGTCTCGATGGGCAGTTCCAGAATGGGTAGCCGGTCGCGGGTCTCGATGAGCATGTTGCTCTCGAACTCAAAGCGCTCGCCGGGCACGGTGAGCAGCCGCCGCATGAAAGCGGCGGGCACCCCCCGCAGGCCGGTCTGGGTGTCGCTCACCGACACGCCGCACAGCGCTTTGAACATGAAGCAGGTGATCTTGTTGCCCCAGCGGCTTTTGAAGGGCACGCCCGCGTCGTCAAAGTCACGGCAGCCCAGCAAAAGGCTGTCCGGATGCTCGGCCATGGCCTGCATGAAGCGCAGGATGTCCGCCGACGAGTGCTGGCCGTCGGAGTCGGCAGTGATGGCGCCGGGGGCCTGGGGCCAGGTGTTCAGACAGTGGTTGAAAGCGGTTTTGAGGGCGCGGCCCTTGCCCAGGTTCACCGCGTGGCGCAGCACCACACAGCCGAATTCCCGCTTTGCCCGCTCAAATACGGGGGCGTATTCCGGGCCGCTGCCGTCGTCCACCAGGACGATGTTTTCGATGCCGGCCTGCTTCATCTGGCCCAGCAGCAGGGGAAGGCGCTCGT
Source organism: Candidatus Allofournierella merdigallinarum (assembly GCA_019117205.1). Taxonomy (GTDB): domain Bacteria; phylum Bacillota; class Clostridia; order Oscillospirales; family Ruminococcaceae; genus Allofournierella_A; species Allofournierella_A merdigallinarum. Next base: position 33,673 of record DXAC01000056.1, read on the forward strand.
CCGGTTCCAGGCTGGGGATGATGACCGGAATGGCTTTAAAATCGCACATACATGATTCCTCGGTTTTCTGTTATCGGGCGACCACGCCCAGAAACGCGTTGAGAAGGACGCCCACATCCGCCAGCGCCAGCGCCAGCACAAGGCCTGCGGAGCAGTCTTCCCGCAGGCGCAGACAGCGGGGCGCGGGAGCCAGCAGCAGCAGCGGCAGCACCGGCAGGAAATACCTGCCCTGGAAGCCGTAGATGGTGGTGTAGTAGGTGGGCGTCCAGATGATGCAGCCCGCCACCGCCAAGGCGCAGCAGCAAAGGCCGATCGCCAGGCAGGCCCACCGGCGGGACGGGGGCATCTCCGCGCTGCCGGGGCACAGCCAGGCAAGGCCCAGCAGGGCATACAGCGCGATCACCCAGCCCCAGGCCAGGTCCAGCTCCTTGTCCAGACCGAAGTAGCCCAGCGTGCCCCCCACCAGGGTGCTCAGATAGTGGTCCCCCTGCTCCACCACCGACCGGATGCACAGCTCGGCGGTGTCCAGCGGGTGGGAGAGGATATAGCCGGGGGTGTAGCAGATCATGTCCTCGGCGGTGGAGATGCTGTTGGCGCCGCCGGCCGCCTCGCCGGCGGAGGGGGCCTGCTCCGGCTCCGCCGGGTCGGAGGCCTCGCTGCTCACCGCCCCGGCGGCGGGGGTGCCGTCGCCCTGGACATACTGGTTCATCGAGCTCAGCACGCTGGTGTTGGTGAGGAACGCCACCAGGCACAGGGCCAGAAAGCCCGCCTTGAGCCAGCGGGAGAAGCGGCCCAGCCGCGCCGCGGGGATCAGCAGGACAAGGGCTGCCAGCGGCAGGTACACCACCTTGCAGGGCACCAGCACCAGCGCCAGCACCACCGCCGGTACCAGCTGTTTCCATCCCAGGCGCTCGCGGGGGCCAAAGGCCAGCTCCAGCATCAGCGCGGCAAAGAAGAAGCACAGGGCCAGCAGGTTGGAGTCCCGGCTGTAAGAGGCCGCCAGATGCAGCGTCATGGGCAGCAGGGCCACCAGGGCGAACACCTGCTTTGCCACCGGCGTCTTTTTCACCGCCCAGGCGGCGAAGAAAGCGAAGAACAAAAGGTTTGCCAGCCGCCCCAGGCAGAGGGTGGCGGCGAAGCCCAGCCGCAGCTTGTAGCCCAGCAGCACCCCGAACGCGCTGATCCAGTACAGGGTGTTGTTGGCGTCCACCTGGTACTCGTTAAAGGAGTGGGTGGCCCCCACCGGGTCGGTGTTGGGGCGGCCCAGCATCTTTGCGATGTGCTGCCAGGTGAACACGGTGGTCTGGTCCACCTGGATCAGGGGGTCCTGGTCCGAGGGGCGGCGCAGCGTCTCCCGAATGTGGCTCTGGGCCAGGGGCAGATGAGGGTCGTACATGCTGCTGGCCAGGGTGAAGCTCTGGTTGATGTGGTATTTTTCATCCGGCGCGGCATAGGGCGGCAGCACCACGTTGAACAGAAAGCCCAGGGTGAGCACCGCGCAGAACACCAGCCGGTGCAGCGGCGCCCGGCGGGCCCACAGCACGCCGGCCAGCGCCGCCGCGGCGATGCAGCCGGCGGTGAAGAGCCAGTAGAAGCTGGTCAGAAAGCCGCCCACCCGGGCCTGGGTACCCAGCAGGGCCACGGTGCCGTCCACTTCCTCGCCGTCCACGGTAAGCAAAACGCCCGCGGGCATCCCGCCCGCCTCGTAGCCCACGCACAGCCGGCCCGCGCCGGTGTAGTGGGGGATCAGGGTGAGGACGTACTCCACCGCCCGGCCGGGGTTTTCCACGAAGCGGTCCAGCCCAAGGGTGGTGTAGTAGGCCTCCCAGCCGTTGTAGATGTAGCGCATATCTCCCGTCGAGCGGGCCAGCTCCTCGCCGGTGTCGCCGTCGGTGAGGACGAGCTCCAGCTCCCCCTCCGGGGGCGTGTCCTCGTCGGCGGCGGCCAGCACCAGGCTCACCGCCAGCAGGTCCCGGTCGCAGGAAAAGCGCTGCTCCATCTGCTGCTCAATGGCGATGAAGCTGTGGAACTGGTCGTTGATGGCCCAGCTGCTGCTCTTTTCCCCCTGGCCCCGGATATGGGTCAGCCATACGGCGGCGAACACCGCGAACAGGAAAAGGCAAAACAGGACGCACGCCAGCGCCCGCCTGTGTGTTTTTAAAAACGAAAGCACCCTTTGCATCGGCAGCCTCCCGGTGTTTTTCGGCGGTTCACAGGTCGGCGAGGAACGCGTCACGGATGACCTGCTCCAGGCAGCCCCGGGCGGCCAGCAGATGCTCCACCGCGTCCCGCACGGCCCCCTCGCCGCCCTTTCGCCCGCTCACATAGTCCGCCCGGCGGCGCACCAGCTCCGCCGCGTCGGCGGGGCAGGCCACAAAGCCCGCCAGCTCCATGGCGGCCAGGTCGTTCCAGTCGTCCCCCACATAGGCCACCTGCTCCCGGCGCAGGCCCTGCTCGCGCAGGAAGCCGGCGAGGAAAGCCCGCTTGCTCTTGCAGTTCTGCACGCACCAGTCCAGGTGGAGCTCCGCCGCCCGGCGGCGCACCGCCTCGCTCTCGCGGCCGGTGAGGATCATCACCTTGATGCCCGCGGTGCGGGCCAGGGTCAGGCCCGCGCCGTCCCGCACCGAGAATTTCTTCAGCTCGTTGCCGGTGGCGTCCAGATACAGCCCGCCGTCGGTGAGGGTGCCGTCCACGTCCAGCACCAGCAGTCGAATGTCGTCCATGGCTTATCCTTTCTTGTAGTGGCTGGGGGTGATATAGCGCACCGCCAGGTCCAGGCCGGCGATGGCGGCGGCCATGGCCCGGTTGTAGTCGGCGCCCCGGGGGGTGTGGTTCTTCATCCGGGGGTCGCAGTAGTTCTCACTGCCCGGCTCGTAGCCGTCCGCCCCCGCCAGGGCCACCTCTTTCACCCCCAGCTGCTCCAACAGGCGCAGCAGCAGGATCAGGCTGTTGGAGCCCATGGTGAACGCCCCCGCCAGGCTGTTGTAGTCCAGCCGGTAGTCCGCCCTGCCCTCCAGGTTGGAGGTGCAGATCACCGGGCAGGGGGCGGCGGTGAGTTTATTGAAGCGCTTGCCGTTGGAGAAAAAGGCATAGTCCGCCTTGAGGCCCTCGGGCACAAAGTTCGCGGCGATGACCACCGTGTCCGCCTGCGCGATGGAGGCCTCCACCTCGCCGCGATGGGTGCTCAGGGTGCCGCCGGGGGCAAGGCAGAGCACCTTTTTGCCCGCCAGCGCCGCCGCCAGCCGGGCCCGGTCGGCGTCGTCGTCGATGCGGTTGTCCTTGTAGGCGGCGTAGAGGCCGTCGGCGTAGGCGGCGTCAAAGGCGGTCTTTTTCTCGGGCACGATGCGGCTGAGCAGGTGGTTGATGTCCCGGTTGGAAAGGTCGCCCTTGTCCAGGAAATGCTCGGCGTAGTTGCGGTGGAGGTTGTACTTGGCCGAGAGGAAATAGGCCGGGGAGTAGCCCCAGGGGCTCTTTTCCTTGATGGGCAGGATGTGTTCCTGGATGGCGTCCAGCATACGGTCGATGTCGTAGTTCTTGCCGAAGTTCTGGTTCAGGTAGTCGGCGATGAGCTCGATGCACAGGTTGCCCGGGGTGCGGCCCATGCCCAAAAGGCTGGCGTCCACCGTTACGTCCCGCCCCACCAGGTGCATGTCCAAAAAGCGCTGGGCCAGGCTGAAGCTCTGGGCCAGGTTCTCGTGCAGGTGCAGCCCCAGGGCGATGTCTTTGGCCAGGTTGTTGTCCACCAGGCGCACGATGCGCTCCAGATCCTGCATCTGCATACTGCCGAAAGTGTCCACGATGGAAAAGGCAAAGGGGTGCAGGCGGTTCACCTGCTCGCACAGCCACAGAACGCCCGCGTCGGAGTAGCCCATGATGTTGATGGGGTTGCAGCTGATCTTGTAGCCCTTTTCCTGGGCCTTGCGGCAGAATTCCAGGCCGGCGTCGATGTCGTAGTCGTGGAAAGTCACCCGGATCAGGTCGATGCCGGTGCCGTCCCAGGGCTCCAGCTTGTCGATGTTGTAAAAGTTGTGCAGGGCCATGCCGGAGAACATGGTGTTTTTCCGGTCGGCGGGGAGCACCTTTTTCAGCTCGGCCACCGTGTTCCAGCGGCTCTGGTCGGCGTCCGGCTCCAGGTTCCGCAGAAAGCCCACCTCCACGATCTCGGTGCCAGCCTGTACCAGGCTGTTCACGATGTCGCGGATGTTCTCAAAACCGAATTTCCAGTTGTTCACATAGCCCCCGTCCCGCAGGGTGCAGTCCAGCAAACGGATGGTAGACATAGGCAAAAGATCCTTTCCGCCCCCCAAAAGGGGGCACAGGGGCGCGCCGCAAAGCGCCGGGGTAAGCGAAGTGCGTCCCGGCCCGCAAAAGCCGGGCGCGCCGGCCTCACGGGGCCAGGCGCTTTTTCAGGATATCGCAGACGATGTCCACGTCTTTCGGCGTGTCCACCGACACGGTCTTGTAGGGGGAGAGCACCGCGTGTACCGCGCGGCCGTTCTCGATGAAGCGCATCAGGTCGTTCTCCTCGGCCTTTTCCAGGGCGCTTTTCGGGGTGGCGGCGTAGAAATCCAGCGCTTTCTTGCTGAACAGCTGGATGCCGGTGATCTTTTCGTATTCAAAATCCGCCGTGCCCTTGGGGTAGGGGATGGGGCTGCGGCTGATGAGCAGAATCTCCCGCCGGGCGTTGCACACCACTTTCTGGTTGGAGAAGTCGATCACATCCGCCGGGTGTTCCATCCGGTTGGTGACCCCCGCCACATAGTATGGGTCGTCGGGCAAGTCTTTCGGCAGGATGAGTTCAAAAGCCCGGGGGTCGATCAGCGGCTCGTCCCCCATGATCTGCAGATAGAGGTCGGCTTGGATAAGGCAGCTCACCTCCTGGATGCGGGCGGTGGGGGTGTCGTGGTCGGCCCGGGTCATCACCGCGTTCATGCCCTGCTCTTTGCACACCGCCAGGATGCGCTCGTCGTCGGTGGCCACCACCAGCCCGTCCAGCAGGGGGCCCTCCTTCGCCGCCTGGTACACCCACCAGATCATAGGCTTGCCCAGAATGTCCGCCAAGGGCTTGCCCGGCAGCCGGCTGGAGGCGTAGCGGGCGGGGATGACGCCGAGAATTTTCATGGAAGACCTCTTTTCCGCCCCGGTATTCAAAACGAACCGGGGCCCGTTGTTATTTCACAAAAAACGTCAGGCTTCGGCCAGGGCCAGCGCCTCGTCCAGCGGGAGGGAGACTTTTTCGTCGGCGGCCCCAAAGGCCTTGAGCACGGTGGACTCCACCGTCACCGCCCTTGCAAAGCGGAACGGCAGCGCGAAGTTGAGCACCTCGCTGGGCATGGTGCGCTCCAGCACCACCGCGTCGGGAAACAGGGCTTTGTAGTCGGCGGCGTCCCGGGGGTGGGCCTTGATGAACAGCGGCCCGCCGGCGCAGTATTTTTTGGCTACCGCCTTGTACATCCGCCGCTGGCTTTCCTCGTCCAGCAGACCCTCGCAGACAAAGTCCCGGGGCAGCAGCAGGCTGGCCCCGGCACAGCTTTCCGGCAGCGGCGCGGTGAGGAACACCGCGCACAGCAGGTCCTTTTGCGCCCGGGAAAGGCGGGAGAACACCGCTTTCTGGCTGCGCTGGGCCAGACGCTCTTTCGCAAAGGGCACGGTGGCCTTTGCGGCGTCCTCGGTCTCGATGGCGCTCACCTTTTTCCAGTCGCCCCAATAGAGATAGCCGTAGCCCAGCGCCCGGCGCAGGGCGAAATGGGGCAGCGCCCGCTGGCGGGCGATCAGCTGGTGGCCCCCCGCGGCGCAGGTGCTGGCAAAGGTGTCCTCGCAGAGGATGTAGGGGATGCCCTTGTCCTGGAGATACCGGCCCAGCACGCTCCAGTCGTTGTGGATATAGACGGCCCGGTAGCGGGCGGGGTCCAGGGAAAAGCCGTGGTATTTCTCCACATTGCGCCGCCCGGCCAGCCGCTGGAACAGCAGGGTGCGCCAGAAGCCCCTTTGCAGGGCGTTGCCGCAGGCGTCCTCGTCGAACAGGCGCACGTCGCCGAACAGGCCGCAGTCCGCCAGCCGCCCGGCCAGCGCCCCGGCCCCCGGCAGCGCGGCGCTGAGCACCAGCTCCGGGGGGCAGGGGGCGTCGAAAGCCCGGCAGCACTCCACCAGCACCTGATAGGGGGTGTGGCAGATGTACAGATCCGGCTTCATTCGCCACACTCCCTGCTTTCCAGCACGTCCACCGCGGGGAAGTGGATGTGTCCCCAGCCGGCGGCCCACTCGGGCAGGGTGCGGTCGGTGTTGGTGATCTCAAAGGCAAATTCCTGGTTGGGCTTGTCCAGGCAGATGGCGCCCGCCAGCTCCCGCTCGAACACGTCCAGGTAGAAGAAGTACTGCCCCTCGCTGAGGATGGAGGTGTCAAAGGCGAACGTGGTCTCGTACAGCCTGCCCGGTTCCGCCGCCCCCAGGGTGACGGGATGGGTGATGCCCACCGGGCTGGCGTCCCGGTAGTGGAGGTTCAGCTTCATGTTCACCGCGTCGAATTTCTGGCCCGCCCGCCAGCGGATGCGGACTTTCAGCGGCTCGCCGGCGGCGAAGACGCTGCTCTCCTTGTCCACAAAGTCCAGGCTGAGCACCCGCAGGCGCTTGCCGGCGCTGGCGGTCATCCGGCCCAGGTCCTCCAGCTCGTAGTGGACCACATTCACGTCGGTGGTCTCCATATAAATGGCGATGGCGTCCTCCACGTTGCCGTCGAAGATGACCCGCCCCTTGTCCAGCACGATGCAGCGGGTGCACAGCTGGCGGATGGTGCTCATGTTGTGGCTCACGTAGAGCACCGTGCGGCCCTCCTGGCCGGCCACGTCGCTCATCTTGCCCAGGCACTTTTGCTGGAACTTCATGTCGCCCACCGCCAGCACCTCGTCCATCACCATGATCTCCGAGTCCAGATGGGCGGCCACCGCAAAGGCCAGCTTCACGAACATGCCGCTGGAATAGCGCTTCACCGGGGTGTCGATGAACTCGCCGCACTCGGAGAACTCGATGATCTGGTCCAGCTTCGCGTCCACCTCGGCCTTGGTCATGCCCAGGATGGAGCCGTTCATGTAGATGTTCTCCCGGCCGGTCATCTCCCCGTTGAAGCCGGTGCCCACCTCCAGCATACTGGCGATGCGGCCCTTGAACTTGATCTCCCCCGCCGAGGGGGCGGTGATGCGGCTGAGCAGCTTCAAAAGGGTGGACTTGCCCGCCCCGTTGCGGCCGATGATGCCCAGGGCCTCGCCCTTGTACACCGTCAGGTCCACCCCGTTCAGCGCCATAAAGGTCTGGCCAAACAGGCGAGTGTCGGTGCCGATGGGCAGGTTGGGGTCCTCTTTGCCCCGCACCCGGGCCCACCAGCTTTGCAGGTCGGCGGTGAGGGTGCCGCCGCCGATCTGGCCCAGGCGGTACTGTTTTTTCAGCCCGGTGATCTGTATCACCGGCTCGCGGTCGGTATTCGTCTGCATCGTCATTGTTCTCTGCCTCCCGCGTCACACAGTGTCCATAAAGGTCTTTTCCACCCGGCTGAACAGCACCACGCCGGCGGCCAGCATCACAAGGCTCACCACGGCGCTGTACAAAAGCCAGACGGGGCTGATCTCACCGCAGCCCAACAGGGCATAGCGGAACACCAGCACCGGCTCGGTCATGGGGTTGAGCCGCATGAGCAGCGCAAGACGGGGGCTGTTCGCCACCAGCTCGTTCATGGAATAGACCACCGGCGTGGCGTACATCCACAGCTGCACCCCGAAGCCCACCACGATGGCCAGGTCCCGGTATTTGGTGGTCAGGCTGGAGACGATGATGCCCGCGCCCAGGCCCAGTACCATCACCATCAGCAGCACGGCGGGCAGCGCCAGCACCCACAGGTTCATGGACACGGTGCCGAAGTCCTGCCCGAAGAAGAAAAACCACACCCAGAACAGCAGGAACATGAGCATCTGGATGCCCAGGTTCACCAGCGAGATGAGCACCTGGGAGATGGGCATGGTCAGCCGGGGGAAGTACACCTTGCCAAACAGGCCCGCGTTGGACACAAAGGTGTTGGCGGTGCCGGTGATGCAGGCGGAGAAGAAAGACCAGATGGCGTTGCCCGCCATGTAGAACAGAAAGCTGGGCACCCCCTCCTCCGCCAGGCCAGCAATGCCGCCGAAGACCACCGTGAAGATGACGGTGGTGATCAGCGGATTGATGAGGATCCAGGCGGGGCCGAGCACCGTCTGCTTGTACATGGTGGTGAAGCTGCGCTTGACGAACATGGTCACCAGGTCCCGATACTGCCACAGCTCTTTCAGGTCGATGTCGAACCAGCCGGTGCGGGGTTTGATCACGGTGGTCCACTGCTGTTGGGATGTGTTTTCCATGAAAAGCTCCTTTGTGCGGCCGGGGCCGCGAGATGTTACATTATACCATTATACCACAAAGCGGCCCGCCGCGGCGAAAAAAGCGGGAAAAACTCAAAACGGACAGGCCCAGTCGCCTCCCAGCAGCCGCAGGCCCAGCCGGTAGGCGTGCCAGAACCACCAGCGCCGCCCCTCGTACGAGCGGAAGAGAAAGGCCACCAGCCCCAGCCGCCCCCAGCGGAAAGGCAGGTAAAAGGGGGAGTAAAGGCGGTTTTCTTTCATCCGGGCCAGGATGTCCTGAAAGCGCGGGTCCCCCAGGAGCCGGCTGCGCAGAGCGGGGCGCCTGTTGCGGGGGGTGGAGTAGACCCCGTAGGCCAGGGTGTGCAGGCACTGGTAAAAGGCCAGCTCCGCCTGATGGGGGGGCACCCGGTAGCGGCCCAGCAGATCGCCCAGCAGGTCGCTGAACATGGCCAGGTGGCTGGGAACAAAAGGCTGCAGCCGGTTGCTCACGCTGGCGGCGTTGCCGATCTCATAGTAATAGAGAAACTGGGAGATGTACCGCACGCCCCCGCCGGGATGGGCGGTGAACCAGGCCCGCCAGAACGCCAGCACAAAGGGCAGGTCGTCGGTGCCGTCCCGGATGGTCTCGTCGAACCGCACGCCCGACCGCTGCAAAAAATCCACCGGGAACGCCTTGGTCCAGACGTAGTGCACCGTGCCGGTGCAGTACAGCCGGCCAAAGTCCGCCTGGGCGTAGCGGGCGGGCACCGCCAGCGCCGGGTCGGCGCACATCTCCTCCCACTGGCCGTGGTGGCGCCAGCTCACCAGGTCGTCGCCGCAGTCTTTCAGGGCCGCGGCGACGGCCTCCAGGGCGCAAGGGCCCAGCCGGTCGTCCTGGTCCAGAAACAGCAGATACCGCCCACGGGCGGCCTCGATCCCGGTGTTGCGGGCGCCGGTGACCCCGGCGTTTTGCTGGTGGATGGCCCGGATGCGGCCGTCCGCCGCCGCCAGCTGGTCGCACAAAAGGCCGCTGTCGTCCGGGCTGCCGTCGTCGATGAGCAGGTGCTCGTAGTCGCCAAAAGCCTGGGCCCGGACGCTGGCCGTGCAGCCGGCCAGGAAATCCCGGCCCTTGTACACCGGGGTGAGAATGGTGAAAAACGGCCGCTGGTCCATGGGCGGCGCCTCCTTTTCGCGCCGGCGCGGCGCGCCGGGCAGATATTATAACACAACGGGCCGCCGCTGCAAAGCCCCCCCGGGGGATCAGCCGGCGGAGATCAGCGGCGTCCAGCCCCGGCAGAACGTGTAAAGCCCCAGCCAGTGGAACCGCCAGTAGAGGGCCATGGGGGGCGCAAGGCGGCTCTGGTCCAGCGCCACCGCCAGCGCCGTGGCGTGGAAGCGCAGGGGCAGATACCGCGCCTCGTACAGCCGGTTCTGGCTGAAAAAGCCCATCAGGCGGCGGTATTCGCCGCTTTTGTAAAAGCGGGCCATGGCCCGGCGGCGCTCTTTCGGCGGGGTACACCAGGCGCCGTAGAGCAGGGTGTTCAGGTATTCCATCACGATCTTGGTCAGCTCCCGGGGCGGGGCGTGGTAGCGCTCCAGGCAGTCGGTGAGCAGCCGGTCGAAAGCCTCGTAATGGCTGGGGGCAAGGCGGCTGCGGTCGCTCTTGCTCAGGCTGGCGGCGTTGCCGTTTTCATAATAGTACAGAGGCCGGTTGATAAAAAGGCACTCGGCCTTTGGTTCGCGGGTGAAAAAGGCCCGCAGATAGTCGGTGACAAAGGGCCGGTCCTCGTAGCAGCGCATGGTCACGTCAAAGCGCAGGCCCGCCTCCCGGACAAGGGCTGCGTCGAACAGCTTGCCCCAGGGGGCGGCCAGCGGCGTCTCGGCGTACATCCGCCCGAAGTCCCGGGCCCGGTAGCGTCGCTCGGCGGGCTGGCGTATCTCCACCCCCAGCCGGGCGTAGTCCTCGGTGAAAGCGAACACGACAAACACGCCCGGCGCGGCGGTCTGCCGGGCCAGCAGCGTCGCCACCGCGTCTTCGGCCAGGGCGTCGTCCGCGTCGGCGAAGAGCAGCCAGGGGGCCCGGGCAGCGTCGATGCCAGTGTTGCGGGCGGCGGAGGCCCCGGCGTTTTGCTGGTGGATCACCCGGAAGCGGCCGTCCTTTGCAGCCCACTCGTCGCACACTTCGGCGGAGCCGTCGGTGGAGCCGTCGTCCACCAGGATGCACTCGAAGTCTCCCCGGCTCTGGCCGGCGATGTGGGCCAGCGCCCGGGGCAGGTATTCGCCGGCATCGTACACCGGCAGGATGATGGAAAGCAGCGGCTCCACGGCGACGCCTCCTTGTGTCACGCCCGGCCCCAGCGCTCCAGCGCCGTGAGCAGGGTGCGGTAATAGCCCCCGGGGGAATAGCGCCCGGCGGCCTGGCGGCCGGCTTTCGCCATGGCGGCGGCGCGGGCCGGGTCGGCTTTCAGGGCGAGGATGGCCCCGGTGATGGTCTTATCCAGCGGCGGCACGCCCGGCACGCCGCGCAGCCGGCCGTCCTCCCACACCTCGCTTCGGGGCAGGATAACGGCCCCGCTGCCCGCAAGGTACTCCGGCAGGCCGCCGGAGTCGGTGGCGATCACCGGGCAGCCGCAGGCCATGGCCTCGATGGCGGTGATGCCCGCCGGCTCCTGCCACAAAGCGGGGAAGCAGGCGACGCTGGCCAGCCGATAGTAGGCGGGCAGCTTGTGGTTTTGCACAAAGCCGGCGAACTTCACCCGCCCGCCCAGGGCCAGGGCCTGCTTTTGCAGCCCGTCGGCGTAGTCCGAGCGGGCCTTGGCCCCAAAGAAAGGGCTGCCCGCCACCAGCAGCTTCACCCGCTCATCGGGGACGTTCGCCATCGCCGCCAGCAGCTGGTGGACCCCCTTTTCCGGGCTGGTGCGCCCGCAGAAGAGCACCACGAAGTCCTCGCTGTCAAAGCCTAGCTCCGCCCGCAGGGCCGCGGCCCCGGCGGCTTCCGCCTCGCTTTCGGCGGGGCGGAAAAGGTCAAGGTCGGCGCAGTTGGGCAAAAGGGCGGCGCTCTCCGGCGGCTGGCCGCTGCCCGAGAGCCAGGCCCCCCGCACGAACTCGCTGATGCAGAGGGCGCGGGCGTAGATCCCGTCCAGGTCGGCGCTGCCCGCCGTCTCGCCGTGGAGGTGGGCGACGAACCGCCCGCGCCCCAGCGCCCGGCTGGCCTGCCGCCAGCCGGTGAGGTCCCCGCCCTCGCCCAGGTACCAGTCGGCGTCCAGCCGCTTCAAAAAGGGCAGGGGGGCGGCGTACCAGCGGTCCCAGTGGATGGGCCTGCCCAAAAGGCGGCCAAGGCGCACCGCCAGCCGGTGGGAAAGGGTGCGGGCCGGGGGCGTCTGGTAGTAAAACAGGGTGTTGCCAAAGCGGGCGGACTCGCCGGCGGCCTGCCCGTCCCACTGGCAGAGAATGACCAGCTCCAGCTCTTTGCAAAGGCCGTTCTGCCGGGCCAGGTGCTCCGCCAGCGTCTCCACCGCGCCGCCTTTCACCGCGGGCACCGGCAGGCCGGGAGGCAGCAGCAGCGCCACCCGCGGCTTGTCCGTTTTGGGGGGCAGGGGCAGCGCCCGCTTTGCCCACCGGCGGCAGCTGAGCTTTTCCCGCGCCGAAAGGCCGGGGCAGCGCTTCAGCAGGGGCAAAAGGCTGGCCATCTGGGCCCGGGCCTCCTGCCAGCGGGCGGCCAGCGGCCAGGTGAGGGCCGTTTCTTCGCACCGGGCGCAGAGGGAGAGATACCGCCGCCAGGCTCCCGGCAGGGCCAGCGCCGCCAGGTCCGACCGGCCGTTTTCCGCGAAAAAGCGGCAGCGGGCCGCCGCCGCGTCCACCCCGTCAAAGGCGGAGGGGCGCAGGTCGGTGCGGCAGATGCTGCCCTGGCGCAGCCGGTAGAAATAGAGCACGTGGGCAAGGCAGGCGACCTTTTCCGCCTGCCAGAAGAGCAGATGGGCCACCGCGTCGTCCTCGTGGATGCGCCCGGCGGGGTAGCGCAGGGCCTCCCACAGCCGGCGGCGGTAGATTTTGTTCCAGGCCACCGTGTAGCAGGTGGAGGCGGGGCCGAAAAAGGCCGCCAGCAGCTCTCTGCCGCCGAACACGCCGGCCTGCTCCGGGGCGGTGATCACCGGCGCTTCCAGCGGCCGGCCGGCCTCGTCCACGTCCTCCACGGCGCACAGGGCCATATCCGCGCCGGACTCTTCCAGGGCGGCGTGGAGCTTTTCCAGATAGTCCGCCGCCACCAGGTCGTCGGAGTCCACAAAAGCGATGGCCTCGCCCGCCGCGACGTCCAGCCCGGCGTTGCGGGCGGCGGAAAGGCCGCCGTTTTGCTGGTGGATGACCTTTACCCGGCTGTCCCGGGCGGCGTAGCCGTCGCACAGCGCGCCGCAGCCGTCCGGGCTGCCGTCGTCCACAAAGATCAGCTCAAAGTCGGTGAAGGTCTGGCCCAGCAGGCTGTCGGCGCAGGCGGGCAGGCAGTCCTCCACCCCGTACACCGGCACGATGACGCTGATGGCCGGGCGGCTTTTTTCGCTCATGCGCCCGCCCCCTTTCCGCCGTGCAGCGCCCCCCGGGCCGCCGCCAGCCGGTAGCAGCCCTCCGGGCTCAGCACGAACAGCGCCGCCCGCAGCTTTTCCGAAGCGGGCACATAGGGGCAGCGCAGGATGGCGGGCAAAAGGCTGTTGAGCTTTTTCTTGTGGGCGGCAAAACCCGCCGCCAGCTTCGGCGAAAGGGGCCCGGCCTGGCGGGCGTGGACGTAAAACAGGTAGAACACCTGCCAGTAGCGGGCCACTGCCCGGCGGAAAAGGTCCGGCCGGTCGGGCTTTTTGGCGAAAAAGTCCACCCAGCCGCCGTACAGCCGCAGGTCGTCCAGCTTTTTCACCGAAAAGGCGGCGCTGGTCATGTTGCCGGTGCGCACCCGGTAGAGGTACAGGGGCTTGTTTGTGGCCACGATGCGCCGGCCGTCGTAAATTTTGTCCATGATGTTGGCGTCGTCGCCGAAGAACATGGTCTCGTCGTGGCGCACGCCCTCGAAAAGGCGGGCGTCGTAGAGCTTGTTCCAGGTGACCATACAGTACATGCCGCCGTCCCGCAGCACGTCATAGAACTGGTCCAGGGCGTCCCCCTCGCCCAGCAGGTCGTCGGCCACGGTCACGCCCCGGCCCAGGCGGCGGCCGGCCTCGTCGATGCACTCGGCGCCGCAGGCCGCCAGGGGGCAGCCGCTCTGACGCACCATGCTGTAAAGGGTCTCGAGAAAGTCCGGCTCCAGCAGGTCGTCGGAGTCCACGTAGCTGATGTACCGGCCCGTGGCCGCGTCCAGCCCCGCGTTGGCGGCGCTGGCGGGGCCGCCGTTGGGCTTGTGTACCACCCGGATGCGCCCGTCGGTTTTGGCCAGTTCGTCGCAGAGTTCGCCGCAGCCGTTGGGGCTGCCGTCCTCCACCAGGATGAGCTCAAAGTCGGCAAAGGTCTGGGCGAGGATGCTCTTCACGGTGAGAGGCAGGTAGTCTTTCGCGTCGTAAACGGTGGTGATGATGCTGATGGCGGGCATAAAAACGCCTCCTGAAAGCTGTTATTTCGCGCCCCGCAGCCGCAGGGGCAGGCAGGCCAGCGCCGGGCTCTTGGCCCGGGCGGCCAGGCGCAGGTAGCTGCCGTAGAGGCCGGGCGTTTTTGCGAGGCCTTTCAGCAGGGCGGGGTACCAGACCTCGTTTTGGAACAGGGCCGCCAGCGCCGCCCTGCGCTTTTCCAGGGAGTAGGGCTTGGTGCGGTCCAGCAGCAGGGTGTAAAAGCTGGCCGCGTCGTGGGGACGCTGGCTCTCGATGAGGGGAGCGGCCAGCTCCGGGTGGCCGGCGGCGGTGACAAAGGCCTCCATCTGGTCCAGCACCCGCTGGCTGGTGAGGAGATTGTCCAGGGTGGCGGCGTGGGTCAGGGTGGCGGGATGCACCCAGTACTCGTAAAGGCTCTCCCCCAGGTGGACCATCCGGCCGATGCGGGGCCAGAAAGCGAAGTTGAAAGCGATGTCCTCCCCGGTGCGAAGCGCCGGGTCAAAGGTGAGGCCCGCCCGGCGCACCGTGTCCAGCTTGTAGGCCTTGTTGCACAACGAGAAGAACTGGTTTGCCTGGTAGTAGCCCACAAAGCGGGGCCAGAATTCCTCCAGCCCGCCCTGAAAGGCGGGGTAGACCGCCGGGGCGGTCTTTTCCCCCTCCCGCCACTCGAAGCCGTAGCTGATAAGGTCGGGGTCGGCGGCGGCGGCCCGGGCGATGGCGGCAAAGGCCCCGGGCTTTAAAATGTCGTCCGCGTCCACAAAGGTGAGATAGCGCCCGGTGGCGGCGGCAAGGCCGGCATTGCGGGCGGCGGCGGCGCCCCCGTTGGGGCGGCTGAGCAGCTTCACCCGGTCGTCCTTGCGGGAGGCCCCGCCGCAGATCGCGGAGGAATCGTCGGTGGAGCCGTCGTCCACCAGGAGCAGCTCGAAATAGGGGTAGCTCTGGCCGAGGACGCTCTCCACCGCCGCCGCCAGGTATTTTTCGGCGTTGTAGACGGGCATCACACAGCTGATGACAGCGGGCATGGCAAAAGGCCTCCTTGAAAAGTTTCAGCCACCGGCGCGCAAACTGCGCACAAGGGCCAGCGCCCCCGCAAGGCGAAAGCGCACACAGGCCCCGTAGACAAGGCGGGCGGGGCCGGAATAGCAGCCGTTCACCCATTGGGCCACCGCCGCGCGGCAGTGGGCGGGCGCCAGCAGCCGGGCGAACAGCCGGCGGCACTGGGCAAAGGGCAGCGCCCCTTTTCGCCCCAGCAGCATGGCGCACTGGGCGGCGGCAACGCCTCCCTGCCGCTTTAAAAGCACCTGCCGGGTCTCCTCCTGCGACGCGCCGAAACGGGCCAGAAAGGACTCCACCGCCGGGCGGGTGTACTCCTCCGCCTCCAGCAGGTCGGTGCGCAGCCGCCGGGAGAGGCTGCCCTCCGCCCGGTTGTCGCAGACGTAATAGGCCGCCGGGATGAAATACACGGGGCCGCACTTTTCCAGCGCCGCAAGGCAGAAGAGCAGGTCCTCGTTGACTTTCAGCGCCTCGTCAAAGCGCACGTCATCGAGGGCGGCGCGGCGGAAAATTTTGTTGTAGAGCGCGGCGAACAGGCCGGTGTCCACCAGGTAGTAGGCAAAGCTCCCGGCAAGGGCGGAAAGGGACTCCATCCGCCCGGCGGGCAGGGTCTCGTTCACGTTCCCCAGCAGGGTGTCCACCCCGAAAAAACAGACGTCCGCCCCCGCCTCCAAAGGGGGCAGGGCCGCCTCGTAAAGGCCGGGATGCACCCAGTCGTCCGCGTCCACGAACTGGAGATACCGCCCCCTTGCGGCGGCAAGGCCGGCGTTGCGGGCGGCGGAAGCCCCGCCGTTTTGCTGGTGGAGCACCCGCACCCGGGCGTCCTTTTCCGCCAGCCGGTCGCACAGGGCGGGGGAGGCGTCGGCGGAGCCGTCGTCCACCAGGATGAGCTCGCTGGCCGCGGGCGCCTGGCCCAGGATGCTGGCCGCGCATTTTTCCAGCGTGGCGGCGGCGTTGTACACCGGCACCACCACGCTGAGCAGCACCTCGCTCATGGGCGGGCCTCCTTTTTGCCGAAAAGTTTGTTCCAAACAAGGCCGAGACACCGCCCGATGAAATAGAAAGGCAGGGCCAGCTTCGCGGCGGCGGGCAGCCGGCCCATCTCCCGGAGGAAAGGCCCCAGGCCGCCGTATTTGATCCGATCGATCAAAGGGTAAAAGGTGCCCGCCAGCAAACAGCGGGTAAAGGAGTAGCGGCGGCCGAAGTACGCCTTGCTGGCCAGCACCACGTCCAGGAAATCCGCGTACTTTTTCACCGCGCTGGCCCGGGTGTTGTAGTTCTGGTGGGACGCGTCGCCGCCGGACACCCGGTAGGCGCTCATCGCCTCGTCCATCACGAACACCCGCCCGCCGTCCAGATACAGCATACACAGGGCGAAGTCCGCGATGCTGCGGTTGGCGGTGACGTAGGCCTGGCGGGCCGGGTCGGGGGCTCTGAAGATGTTCCGCACCATGCAGGCGGTGCAGGAGTAGGTGACCCCCCGCAAAAACAGGTCCATGGTGGCGTCGGCGTTCAGGATGCGCCTGTCGTCCGGCAGGGTTCCGTAGGTGTTGCCGGCGTCGTCGGTGAGCAGCAGGGTGTGGCTCACCGCCAGGTAGTCCGGGTGGGCGCGGAGAAAATCCACCTGCTTTTGCAGCTTGCGCTCGTCCCGCCACCAGTCGTCCCCCTCCAGGGTGCAGACGAACTCGCCTTTCGCGGCGCACAGGCCCTCGTACCAGTTGCGGCTGATGCCCACGTTTTCCTGGCGCAGGTTCAGCCGGATGCGCCCGGGGTACCTCGCGGCATACTCCCGCAAAATGGCCCGGGTGCCGTCGGTGCCGCAGTCCTCGGTGATGTAGATCTCAAAATCAAAATCCGTCTTCTGGGCCAGCACGCTGTCGATGGCCTTGCGGATGTAATGCTCCTGGTCGTAGGTGGTGATGACCACCGTTACCAAAGGGGCCATAAGGTCCACTTCCTTTTCTTGGGTTCAGCCGCCGGGGCCAAGGCGGCGGTAAAGCGCCAGCAGGGCCCCGGCCACGGCGGCAGGGTCGTGGGTGGCCAGCGCCCGCTTTCGCGCGGCGGCGGCCTTTTCGTCCGCGGCGGCGGGGTCGGCCCAGAGGGCGGCCACCGCCTGCGCCAACGGGCCGGGCGCCGGCTCGAACAGCGCGCCCTCCGCCTCGCTCATCATGCCGGGCACGCCCCCCACCGCGGCGGCGGCGCAGGGCACCCCGGTGAGCATGGCCTCCCCCAGGGAGTTGGGGCTGTTCTCGATGCTGGAGCACAGCAGATAGGTCTCCGCCAGCAAAAACTGCTGGCGCATTTCCCCGGCGTTCAGAACGCCGGTGTAGTGGATGCGGTCGGCCACGCCCAGGCGGCGGGCAAGCGCGTCCAGATAGCCGGGATACTCCGCCAGCCAGTGGACGAAAGGCCGCAGCAGGGGGCCCTTGTCCGGCGGAGGCCAGCCCGCCACAAACAGCTGGGCGTCCGGCCAGCGGGCGGCCAGCGCGGGCAGCGCCTCGATGGCCCGGTGCAGCCCTTTCAGCGGCACGTTGCCCTGGCTCACAAAGAGGCGGTGGGGCTGGGCGTTCTCCCGCCGCCAGCCGCCGGCGTAGAACACCGGCCGCATGATCTCGGGCAGGTGGTGATACGCGGCGCCGGGCGCCCAGCGGGCGCAGTAGTCCCTGTCCCAGGGGGTGCGGCCCAGGATGTGCCGGGCCTTTGCCAGCACCGCCCGCTCTTTTTCGCCCCGGGCCAGGAAGCGCTGGCAGTGCCCCCGCACCGTGAGCCCGCCGGTGCGCTTTGCCAGCGCCTCTTTCAAAGGCTGGCGGCGCAGAAAGCGGGGCGGCAGGCCGTCGGCCATATGCTCGCCGCAGGGGCCGGCCAGGCCCTGGATGTACACCAGCACCTTGTTTGGGTCAAAGGCCTCCAGCACCCAAAGCGCGTGGTCGTTCTCGGTGCCGAACAGCTGGACCAGGTCCGGCCGCTCCTCTGCCAGCGCCTTTTCCAGCGCCGGCCGGTCGGCGGCGGGCAGGCCCAGGTAGGTCGCCCCGTCGATGGTGTCGCGGCAGGGGGCGGAGATCTGGGGCGAAAAGCTGCAAAGGACCAGGTCCAGGCCCTCTTTGGGCAGGGCGGCCTGCAGGCTGCCCACCCAGCTGCCGCTGGCCTGCACGGCCACCCCCAGCCGCCGGGCAAAAACGGGGGGCAGAAAATCCAGGATCCAAAGTACTTTCATGGGCTATTCCCTCCGTCTGTTTCTCTTGGCCGCGCGGCCCACACTTATACAGATTAGAGTATAGCAAAAAACCTCGCATCTTGCAACAAAAGCCCCGCCGTTGCAAAGGCGGGGCGGGCTGTGGTAGAATGGAAAAAACAAGCGCCCGCCCGGCGGGCGGAAAAGGAGGCGGCCGGATGGGCGACATGGCCATTCTCACCGCGGCCCACAAGGCCTTTGAGCCGCTGGGGCTGGAGGGCTATCTGCCGGTGCAGGTGGGCGCGGCGCTGGCGCAAAAGGACCTGGGCTTTCAGCGGGACGACGAGGGGGAGAACATCTCGGCCAAAAACCCCCAGTACTGCGAGCTCACCGCCCAGTACTGGGCCTGGAAGAATCTGCCCGGGCCGCGGATCCTGGGCCTGGTACACTACCGGCGCTATTTCGTGAAAGATCTGTACGCCCCCGATGTGAAAGGCCAGATCCTCACCGCGGCCGACATCCGCGCCCTGCTGGAGCGCTATGATATCATCCTGCCCCGGCCCACCTACAAGCAGGTGTGCAACGGCATCCTCCACCACGACCGGCCCAAGGAGGCCCAAAACCAGCCCATGGTGCTGCTGGAAGAGCTGATGGGCCGTCGCTGCCCGGAGTATATGCCCTCCTTTGAGAAATTCGCCTACGGCCACAAGGCCAGCTTCGGCAATATGCTCATCGCGCGGCGGGAGATCTTCTGCGCCTACTGCGCCTGGATGTTCCCCCTGCTGGAGGAGTTCGAGGCCATGGGCCGGGCGGCGGGGGTGCTGGCCCCCCGGATGTGCGGGTTCATCTCGGAGTATCTGCTCTGCATCTGGGCCCACCACAATTTCCCGCCGGAGAAGATCCTTTTCCTGGACGTGGCCAACACCGAGGACGACCGCCGGGCGCTGGGCTACCGGGTGCGGAAAGCCCTGGTGAAGCTGGGCATCTTCGAGCCGGTGAGCCGGGTACTCTTCGCGGTGTACTACAAGGTCAAGGGCGGCTGAAAAACTAAAAAACGGATGTCCGGGCCCACCGGACATCCGTTTTTTATATGCCGTTTTTTTGCAGCACTCGGTCGTAGGCCGGCCGGCCCGGCCGCGGGCCCTCGACCTTTTTCAGCAGGCCCCGCCGCACCAGCGCCTCGATGCGCTTTGCGGCAAAGCCGTCGCTGACGCCGGGGCGCAGGCTGCCCAGCAGCTTCCCGATGGCCTGGGCCTCCCGGAACACTTCCGGCTGGGCGCGCAGCGCCTCCAGTACGAAACCGTCGTAAAAATCCTCCGGAACGCTCAAAAGCCGCCCGTTCACCACCGCCCGCAGGGGGCCGTTTTCGCCGCGCAGCAGCGCCCACTCCCCGGCCAGCGCGTTCAGCGCCGGGGCGGGCAGGGGCTGGGGGTCGGCCAGGGCGGCCCAGTGCCAGGGCTCCACTTCGCCCCAGCCGTCGCAGCGCACCGCCGTGCCGTCCGGCCTCGCTTCAAACTCCGGCAGCAGCGCCCGCTCCACAGCCAGCTTGTCAAAGCCCAGGGGCCGCAGCCAGGCCGCCAGAAAGCGCACGCCGCAGGCGGCGTCCGCCCCGGGGCCCTGCCACAGCCGCACCACTTCGCCCTCCGCCGCCCGGCGGCGCAGCGTGTCCAGCGCCCGGCGGGCTTCCGCCAGCATCTTTTCGGCAAATTCCGCGTTTCCCGCGCTGTCCATGGCCCAGAGGCCGGCCAGCACGCTTTTTCGCTTGTCGCCCGGCTCGGCCTCGGAAATATCCCCCACGCTCAAAGCCAGGGGCAGGCAGACCACGTCGGCGGGCCTGCCCTCCATGGGCAGGGCCCCGGCGGCCTGCTGCTTTTGGCGGGCGGCCTCCCGCTTTGCGGCAAGGCGGCCCAGCGGCCCGCCCGCGCCGCCGATGACGGCCACCGCCGCCGCGCCCCCCGGGCCGGAGAGCGCCACCCGCAGGCTGCCTTTTTCCGAGGTGGAAAAGACCACATGCACCATGCTTTTGCCTCCTTACCAGCGCACCACCGCGTGAAGCAGCGACCACACCGCCCACACAAGGCCCGCGGCCACCAGCACCGCCACGCCCGCGATCAGGCCAAAGCTCCATTGGCCGATGAGGTAGGCGTTTTGACCCAGCAGCTGCGGTCCGAAGCACAGGCCCATCCAGATGGCCCACATCACCCAGGCGCCTTTGGGACCAAAACGCTGGATGAGCGCCCCGAAAGAAAGCCCCAGCGCCAGCGCCGCCGCCAGCAGCAGCGGGTACCACCACCAGGCCAGCACGAAGTCCTCAATCTGAAGCAGCGCGGCCTGGGCGGGCCCGCTGCCCTCGGGCAGCGGCATGTTCAGCCCAAGCTTCCAGCCCTCAAAGCCCGCCAGCTTTGCCCAAAGGCCGGGCAGCAGAAACCGCTCCGCCAGCGCCAGAAGGGCGGCCAGACCCATGACGAAGACCCCTTCCACCGCCAGCAGCCCGGCCACCAGCGCGAGGCTCTGCCGCCGGGTGCGGCCGAAGCGCAGGGCGGTGTCGAACATCACGGTCGAATTGGTGAAACTCATGATGAACAGGGAGAAGGCCCCCGCGATGGGCAGCACGATGCCCGCCAGAAAGATGCTGGTGTCCGGCTTCAGAAAGGCCATCACGCAGAGGATGACCACCTCGCCCAGCAAAAACAGCCCGCCGGTGATCGCGGCGTAAAGGGAGAAATCCCCGGCGTTCATCTTCAAGAATTTTTTAAACATGGCCCTGTCACCTCACCACATAGCCTTTGAGATAGCGATACAAAAATGCGTCCGCAGCCACGGCGGCCAGACCCAGCGCCAGGGGCAGCAGCCAGGGCAGGTCACCCCACATCCCGCCGGAGAAGGTGCCGCCGGTGATGACCAGCCAGAAGGTGCCCGCCATCATGATCAGCATGGCCAGAATGATGACCATGCTCCCGAGAAGGCGGCTGCGGATCATCATCACGCCGCTGAGCACCCCCAGCACCGCCGCGGCTGCTGCCGCCGCCAGAAAGGCAGGGCTGGTGTTGAGCATCAGCACCGTGGCCGCCCCCTCCCGGGGCCAGCCGAACCACACCGGCACGAGGGAAAAGAGAGCCGAGATGGCCCAGCCGCCCACGGCGTAGATGGCCAGCACCCCCTGCAGCGCCACGAACAGGGCCTTGCGGGTGGCCCCGAAGTTGAGGGCCAGGGTGAGGGTGCTCGTCATGGAAAAGGCCATCATGAACAGGATGAACAGCGACAGGGCGGGAAAACCGTCGAAATAGGTGGAAAAGAGATTCGTGTTCCCCGAAGGCACGTCGGTGACGAAGGCCCCGCCCACGATGACCGCCGCCGCGGCGGCAAAGACGGCCAGATTGATAAGGGAAAAGCGCAGAAGGAACCGGAAACAGCGTGTCATGCCGCCACCTCCCTCATTCCACCGGCTCGTGGCCGCACAGCGCCACGAACACGTTCTGCAGGTTCAGGGGCGAAACGTCCACGTCGCCCATTCCCTCAAGGTCGGCGGCCCGGCGGCCGGCGGTGTCCCGCACGGCGGCGGTCTTGCGGCGGCCCATGGCACGCTGGTGCACCACCGTCATCCCTTCGCACACCCGGTCCACCTCCTCGGCGGCGCCGGACACATAGCGGAACTGGTCCACCAGTTCTTCCGTCTCCTCGTCCTCGATGATGCGCCCGTCGTCCAGAATGAGCACCCGCTCGAACACCGACGCGGCCTCCTCAATGATGTGGGTGGAGATGATGAAGGTGCGGCCGGTGCGGGCGTAGTCCTCCAGCAGCAGCTGATAAAACCGCTCCCGGGCCACCACGTCCAGGCCCGCCACCGGCTCGTCCAGAATGGTGATGGGCGCGCCGCTGGCCAGGGCGATGAGGATGGTCACCATGGAAAGCTGGCCCTTGGAGAGCTGGCTCACCCGCTTTTTCTCCTCCACACCGAATTCTTTCAGCAGCCGCCGGGCGTATTCCTCGTCCCACCGGGGATAGAAGGTGGCCCCCGCCTGCAGGTAGTGGCGGACTTTCAAATTGTTCTGACCGTAGAACAGGGTGGCCTGCAATTCGCGGGAAAAGCACAGGTCCTCAAGGGCCCTGGGGTTCTCCCACACCGGCTCGCCGTTATAGGTCACTTCGCCGGAATCGTGGGTGTTCTGGGCGGTGAGGATGCCCAAAAGGGTGGTCTTGCCCGCGCCGTTGCGCCCGATGAGCCCGTAAATTTTGCCCGGCTCGATGGTAATGTCCAGATTTTTCAGCACCTGTTTGTCCTTGTAGGATTTGCACAGGCCCTTCGCCTGCAACACTCCGCTCGTCATGCCTTCTCTCCTCCTTCATGTTCGATGGCCTCTTTCACCATCGCCAAAAGTTCTTCCTTGCCAAGGCCCAGGGACCTGGCCTCCCGCAGAAGGGGCAGCACATACTCCTCGCCCAGGGCCTTGCGGCGCTTTTCCTTCACCGCGGCGGTGGCGCCGGGGGCAACGAACATGCCGATGCCCCGCCGCTTGTAGAGCACGCCCTCCGCCACCAGCAGATTGATGCCCTTGGCCGCCGTGGCCGGGTTGATGTTATATTCCCTGGCCAGCTCGTTGGTGGAGGGCACCTGCTCCTCCTCCCGGTAAACGCCCCGGAGGATGTCGTCCTCCAGCATCTGCGCGATCTGTAGATAGATCAGCGACTGGTCGTTCAAACTTCCATGCACGCAGTTCACCTCCGCCCACTGTTCATTGGTTCATTACTTGTGTAACTAACCATAGCACCTCCGGGCCGCTTTGTCAAGGGCCGGGATGGAAAAATGTGCGCTGGCAGGGCAAAAACGCAAAAAAAGGGCCGCCCCGGCTTTTGGGGCGGCCCTTTGAAAACAGGGGATGATTTACTTCGCGGTCACCAGCGCCAGCGTGTCGCGGGCGATCATCAGCTCCTCGTTGGTGCAGACCATCAGCACCTTCACGCGGCTGCCGGCGGCGGACAGGTCGATGATGTCGGCGCCGCGCTGCTTGTTCTTCTCCTCGTCCAGCTCGATGCCCAAAAACTCCATGTTCTTGCACACCTGCTCGCGCACATAGCCGTCGTTCTCGCCGATGCCGCCGGTGAACACGACGCAGTCCAGCCCGCCCATCACGGCGGCGTAGGCGCCCACGTACTTCTTGATCTGGTAGTTCAGCATGTCGCTGGCCAGCTTGGCCCGCTCGTTGCCCGCGGCGGAGGCAGCCTCCACGTCCCGCTTGTCGCTGGACACGCCGGACACGCCCAGCAGGCCGCACTTCTTGTTCAGGTAGTCGGCCATCTCCTGGCCGTGGATGCCCAGCTTCTGCTCCATGTAGGTCACCACGCTGGGGTCCACATCGCCGCAGCGGGTGCCCATCAGCACGCCGGCCAGCGGGGTCAGGCCCATGCTGGTGTCCACGCACTTGCCGCCGTCCACGGCGGTGATGCTGCTGCCGTTGCCCAGGTGGCAGGTGACCATCTTCAGCGAGGCAGGGTCCTTGCCCAGGAACTGGGCGGCGGCCATGCTCACATAGCGGTGGCTGGTGCCGTGGGCGCCGTAGCGGCGGATGGCGTACTTCTCGTACATCTCGTAGGGCACGCCGTACATATAAGCCTTGGGAGGCATGGTCTGGTGGAAGGTGGTGTCGAAGACCACCACGTTGGGCACCTCGGCGCCGAACACCTTTTTGGCGCTGCGCAGGCCCTGCACGTGGGCCAGGTTGTGCACCGGGGCCAGGGGGGCGATCTCCTCGATCTTGTCAATGATGGCGTCGGTGACGATCTCGCTCTTGGTGAAGAACTCGGCGCCCTGCACGATGCGGTGGCCGATGGCCCCGATCTCGCTCTTGTCCGCCACCACGGCGCCCTCGCCGGTGGTCATCATCTCCACCACTTTCATAAAGGCCTCGGTGTGGGTGGGGAAGGGCACCTCCTCGCTCCACTTGCCGCCGTGGGCCTGGTGGGTGATCTTGCTGCCTTCGATGCCGATGCGCTCGCAAAGGCCCTTGCAGAGCACGCTCTCGTCGGCCATGTCGATGAGCTGATACTTCAGCGAGGACGAGCCGCAGTTGATAACCAGGATCTTCATAAATTTTTCCTCCCAAAACTGTTACTGGGCGGCGCGCCGCGCACGCCCGGATTTACATTGTCCATCCACTATTATATAATGGTCAAAACGTCTTTTCAAGGCAAAAAGGGAGGCGGATCCATGAAAAACGTCGGGATCGTGGCGGAATATGACCCTTTCCACGCCGGGCACGCCTGGCAGATCGCCGAAGCCCGCCGCCGGGGGGCCCAAACGGTGACGGTGTGCATGAGCGCCGACGTCACCCAGCGGGGCGGCGCCGCCCTGCTGCCGCCCGGTGTGCGGGCCGCCGCGGCCCTGGGCTGCGGGGCGGATCTTGTCCTGTGCCTGCCGAACCCCTGGGCCTGCCTCTCCGCCGAGGGCTTTGCCGCCGCGGGGGTGGCCCTTTTGAGCGCCCTGCCCGCCGTGGACACCTTGGTGTTCGGGGCGGAAACGCCGGACACGGCGGCCCTTGCCCGCACGGCGGGGGCCCTGGGCTCGGAGGCGTTCTCCGCCGCCCTGGCCCGGCAGCTGGCGGGGGGCGCGCCCTTTGCCGCCGCCCGGGCCGCCGCCGCCGAAAGCATCTGCCCCGGCGCGGCAGCGCTGCTGGCGGGCCCCAACAACAACCTGGGCGTGGAGTACTGCAAGGCCCTGGCCGCCCAAGGCAGCCCTATCGAGCCGCTGGCCCTGCCCCGCAAAGGGGCGGCCCACGGCGAGGCGGCCCCCGGCACAGAGGGCTTTGCCAGCGCCTCCAGCCTGCGGGCCCTGTGGGCGAAAGGGGGCGCGGCGGCGCTGGCGGGCTATGTGCCCGACGGGGCGCTGGCCTTTTACAAAGAGGCCCAGACCGCCGGCGCCGACCTGGACGAACGGGCCTGGGAGGTGGCCCTGCTCTCCCGCCTGCGGGGGATGGACGCCGCCGCCTTTGCCCGCACCCGGGGCACCGCCGAGGGGCTGGAGCACCTTTTGGAGAACGGGGCGCGCGCCGCCGGGAGCCTGCCGGAGCTCTGGGGCGCCATGAAGTCCAAACGCTACGCCCACGCCCGGCTGCGCCGCTATGTGCTGGACGCGGCTTTGGGCTACACCGACGCGCTGCCCGCCCTGTCGCCCTATCTCCACGTGCTGGCGGCCGACGCGGCGGGCCTGGCCCTTTTGCGGGGGGCACGGCTGCCGGCGGACGCCTCCCTGGCCCGGCTGGCCCGCCAGAGCGACGCCTGCCGGGCGGCGGCCGCCGCCCACGCCGCCGCCGCAGACCTGGCGGCCCTGTGCCGCCGCACCCCCGGCCCCATGGGGGGCTGCTACACCAAGGCCCCCACGCTGGTTCGGTGAAAGCGACGGAAATCGTCAAAAATTAGACAAAGTTTTAAGCGAAACGGAAAACTTTTTCGCTTTCGGGTTTTTAACAGAAAATCCATTGCCGTTTTTTTGGCAAAGAGCTATAATAAAACAAAATGGCGGACTTTCGGGACTGCCCGCTCCGGGCGGTGAAACGGCGGGTCTGCAACCAAAAATCATCGAGAGGAATGGTGAAAGCGTATGACAACCAACAAGCACGTTCTGACCTGGCTGGACGAGATGGTCGCCCTGGTGAAACCTGACAAGGTCGTGTGGATCGACGGCAGCGAGGAGCAGCTCACCGCCCTGCGGGAGGAGAGCTTCAAGACCGGCGAGATGCAGCCTCTGAACGAGGAGCTGCTGCCCGGGTGCGTGCTGCACCACACCGCGGTGAACGACGTGGCCCGTGTGGAGGGCCGCACCTATATCTGCACCAAGAAGAAAGAGGACGCCGCCCCCATCAACAACTGGATGGAGACGGATGAGATGAAGGCCAAGCTCATCCCCATGTACGACGGCTGCATGAAAGGCCGCACCATGTACGTGCTGCCCTACTGCATGGGCCCCATCGGCAGCCCGTTCAGCAAGGTGGGCATCGAGCTGACCGACTCCATCTACGTGGTCATGAACATGGACATCATGACCCGCATGGGCAAGCAGGCGCTGGAGCAGCTGGGCGATTCCAACGACTTCGTGCGCGGGCTGCACTCCAAGGCCAAGATGGAGGAGGAGAACCGCTACATCGTGCAGTTCCCCGAGGAGAACGCCATCTGGTCCATCAACTCCGGTTACGGCGGCAACGTGCTGCTGGGCAAAAAGTGCTTCGCGCTGCGTATCGCCAGCTACCAGGGCCTGAAAGAGGGCTGGATGGCCGAGCATATGCTCATCCTGGGCATCGAGGATCCCACCGGCCATGTGGAGTACATCACCGCCGCGTTCCCCTCCGCCTGCGGCAAGACCAACCTGGCCATGCTGATCCCGCCCGAGGTGTACGCCAAACAGGGCTACAAGGTGTGGACCGTGGGCGACGACATCGCCTGGATGCACATCGGCGACGACGGCCGGCTGTATGCCATCAACCCGGAGAACGGCTTCTTCGGCGTGGCTCCCGGCACCAATGAGAAGTCCAACCCCAACGCCCTGCACACCACCATGAAGAACACCATCTTCACCAACGTGGCCCACAATCTGGACAACAACACCGTGTGGTGGGAGGGCCTGGACAAGAACCCGCCCGAGAACGCCGAGGAGTGGACCGGCAAGCCGGTGAACGGCAAGGAGTGGGTGGCCGCTGGCAACAAGCTGGCCCATCCCAACAGCCGCTTCACCGCCCCCGCCGTGAACTGCCCCTGCCTGAGCAAGGAGTTCAACAACCCCAATGGCGTGCCCGTCACCGCCATGGTGTTCGGCGGCCGCCGCGCCAAGACCGCTCCGCTGGTGTTCCAGAGCTTCGACTGGAACCACGGCGTGTACGTGGGCAGCGCCATGGCCTCTGAGACCACCGCCGCCGCCGCCGGCGCCGTGGGCGTGGTCCGCCGCGACCCCATGGCCATGCGGCCTTTCACCGGCTACAACATGGGCGACTACTTCAACCACTGGATCGAGATGGGCCGGAAGCTGGGCGACAAGGCCCCCAAGATCTTCCATGTGAACTGGTTCCGCACCGACGACCAGGGCCACTTCATCTGGCCGGGCTTCGGCGACAACATGCGGGTGCTCATGTGGATGCTCAAGCGCTGCAAGGGCGAGGTGGACGCCGTGGAGACCCCCATCGGCTACCTGCCCAAGGCGGAGGACATCGACATCACCGGCCTGGATGATGTCACCCTGGACACCGTCAAGGGCCTGCTCACCGTGGACAAGGACCTCTGGCTGGAGGACTGCGCCGGCGTGGAGGAGCTCTACGACCAGATCGGCGAGCGGGTGCCCGCCGAGCTGCGCGCCCAGCTGGCCGCCTTGCGCGAGCGCCTGTCCAAGTAAGTTTTCTGGCATACACTGTGGCCCCCGGGAGACCGGGGGCCATTTTTAAGGGGTAAAAGAGCAATGAACGAACAGAGGGTACAGACCAGCGAGGCGCTGCGGGTGGGCCTTGTGCTGGCGGCGGCGGGCGGTTATCTGGACGCCTACACCTACCTGTGCCGGGGCGGGGTGTTCGCCAACGCCGAGACCGGCAACATGGTGCTGCTGGGGGCAAAGCTGGCCGTGGGCGACTGGGCGGCGGCGGTAAAATACCTGCCGCCCATCCTGGCGTTCTTCCTGGGGGTGCTGGCGGCGGAGGCCATCCGCCGCCGGGGCAAGGCGGCTCCGGCCCAAAAGCTCCACTGGCGTCAGCGGGTGCTGGCGCTGGAGATCGGGGTGCTGGCGGCGGCGGCCTTTGCGCCGCTGGGCGGCGGCTGGGACATGGCGGTGAACTGGGCGGTGAGCTTTGTCTGCGCCCTGCAGGTGGAGAGCTTCCGCCGGGTACACGGCAAGGCCTACGCCACCACCATGTGCACCGGCAACCTGCGCAGCGGCGCGGAACTGCTGTTCCAGTACCTTTGCGGCGGCGGGCAGGAGAGCCTGCGCCACGCGGCCCGGTATTTCTGGGTGATCCTGGCGTTCATCGCCGGCGCGGCGGCCAGCGCCGCCCTGGCGGGGGCGCTGGGCCGGTGGTCGGTGCTGGTGGCCTGCGCCGCGCTGGCGGTGGTGCTGGCGGCCCTCGGCCGGGCCGAGGTGACCACCCGGGGCTGAAGCAACACAAAAGCGCACGCCCGCCCTCCCTGACCGGGAGGGCGGGCGTGTTTGCGTGGGGGGCCGCCCCGGGCATATCCCGCCTTGCCGGGGAATACACTGTGAAGAGCACAGCGGGCCGGGCGGCCCGGGAAAGGCGGCGGCGCATGGAGCGGTGGATCCTGGAGGTGATGGGCCGGTTCGGTTACCCGGGCATGGCGATGCTCATCGCGGTGGAGAACCTGTTTCCCCCCATCCCCTCGGAGGTGATCCTCACCTTTGGGGGCTTTCTCACCACCCGCACGGCCCTGACGGTGTGGGGGGTGGTGGCCGCCGCCACCCTGGGCTCGGTGGCGGGGGCGCTGGCCCTCTACGCCCTGGGCCGGGCGCTGGGGGGCCAGCGGATGAGCGCGCTGCTGGCGGGGCCCTGGGGAAAACGGCTGGGTTTCGACGCGGCGGCGGCAGAGCGGGCGGCCGCCCGCTTTGAGGAAAAGGGGGCGGCGGCGGTATTTTTGTGCCGGTGCGTGCCCATCCTCCGCAGCCTGATCTCCATCCCCGCGGGCATGGCCGGCATGGGCCTCGTGCGCTTTCTGCTTTACACCACGGCGGGCAGCCTTGTCTGGAACACCGCCCTGGTGTGGCTGGGGGCGGCGGCGGGCCAGGGCTGGGCGCTGGCCGCCCGCCGCTTCGCGGACGCTTCCGGCGCGGTGCGCTGGCTGCTGGTGGGGGCGGCGGCGCTGGCCCTTGTCCGGCGGCTGGCCCGGAAAAAGGGCAAAAAGGGCGCTGCCCTGTGAGAGGCGGCGCCCCGGCCTTTATAAACCCCTTGCCGAAAAGGGGAGCAAAACGATGCCGCGCCAAAGATGCCGGCGCCCTAACAGAGAAAGCCGCCGCTGCCGCACGATGCACACGGGAGCGGCGGCTTTTCCGCCTGTTACGCCAACGCTTTGGTCTTTTCCGCCAGCCAGGCCGCCTCGGGGGCGGTCAGGTGGGGGGTGAGCAGCTCCCGCACCATCTGGTGGTAGCCGTTCAGCCACTCCTTTTCCTCCGCGTCCAGCAGCTCGGGCCGCACGGGGGTCAGGTCGATGGGGCAGTAGGTGATGGGCTCAAAGCCCAAAAACTGGCCGTACTGGTTCTTCATCCGCTCGCAGCAGAGCAGCTCGTTCTCGATGCGGATGCCCACTTCGCCCTCCTCGTAGATGCCCGGCTCGTCGGTGATGGTCATGCCCGGCTTGAATACCACCTGGTTGTTGATCCGCAGGTTCTGGGGCCCCTCGTGGACGCCCCCCACAAAGCCCACCCCGTGGCCGGTGCCGCAGCGGTAGTCGATGCCGTGGGCCCACACCGGGGCGCGGGCGATCACGTCCAGGTTGCCGCCGGTGCAGCCGCTCAAAAACTGGAGCTTTGCCAGGTCGATGTGGCTCTTGAGAACATAGGTGTACCAGGTGCGCTCGTTGTCGGTGAGCTCGCCCAGGGCGTAGGTGCGGGTGATGTCGGTGGTGCCGTCCAGATACTGGCCGCCGCAGTCCACCAGCAAAAAGCCCCTGGGGGCCAGGGTGGAGCAGGCTTCGGGGGTGGCGTGGTAGTGCATCATGGCGGCGTTGGGGCCCCAGGCGGCGATGGTGTCAAAGCTCACGCCGATGTTCAGCGGCTGGGCCGCCCGCAGGGCCTGGAGCTTTTCGTCCACGTCCACCTCGGTAACGGCCGCGCCGGCGGCCAGCTGCTCCTCCAGCCAGATCTGAAACTTCACCATGGCCACGCCGTCCTTGACGTGGGCCTTTTTCAGGTTCTCGATCTCCACCGGGTTCTTCACGCCTTTCAGCGCCTGGATGGGGTCCTCGCCCTCCACCAGGGTGAACACCGGGTTGGCCGCCAGGGCGGCCCGGATGGCCTCGTTGGTGCCGGCCATGTCCACCAGCACCGTGCGGTCGTGGTGGTAGCCGGTGAGGAAGCCCAGCAGGTGGCCGTAGTCGGTCACCCGCACCCCCTGGCGCTCCAGGGCGGCAGCCGCCTCGGCGGGCAGGCGGGAGGCGTCGATGAAGAGCACCGCGTCGTCGGGGGTCACAAAGCAGTAGGCCAGGGCAAAGGGGGTGTTGTCCAGATCGTCCGCCCGCAGGTTCAAAAGCCAGGCCACGCTGTCCAGCCGGCAGACCACCATGGCCGAGGCGCCCTTTTCCGCCAGGGCCGCCCGCAGGTCCGCCAGCTTTTCGGCGGCGGTGCGGCCGGCGTAGGTGTCGTCCAGCAGCCAGGCGGGGGTGGCGGGCACGGCGGGCCGGTCCGGCCAGTTGTCCTGCACCAGGTCCACGCTCTTCAGGCTGGCGCCCTTTTTCGCCAGCGCCCCGGCCAGCTGGCGCCAGGTGGACGCGGCGGTGACCATGCCGTCCACCGCCAGCACCTGCCCCTCGCCCAGCGCGTCGGTGAGGTACTCGATCAGGGTGGGCACGCCCTCCACGCCCATCTTTTGCAGCACGATCTCGCTGCCCTCCAGCTGGCGGGCGGCCTGCACAAAGTAGCGGCCGTCCACCCACAGGGAGCTGGCGGTCTCGGTGACCACCAGGTTGCCCACGCTGCCGGTGAAGCCGGAGAAATAGCGGCGGGTGGCCCAGTGGGCGGGCAGGTACTCGCTGATGTGAGGGTCGGAGGAGGGGATGAGACAGGCGTTCGCCCCGGCGGCTTTCATGGCCGAGCGCAGCAGGGCGATCTTCTCGTTGGTGGTGGGCATAAAGACAAGACCTCGTTTCTCAAAATCTGTAAACGCGCATTGCGCTTCGATCAAAAACGACCGTATCTATTGTAGCACGCCCGCCGCCGGTTTTAAAGCCCCGGCGGGGAAAAGGGGTGGCGGGCCGCGCCCGGCGCGGGCAAGGTGTTGACAAAACGGGTATAATAAAAGATGGGAATTTTCGCCCGGCGGCCCTTTTTGGGGGGCCGGCGCGGGCTGTTGCGCAAGAAACAAGGAGATGGAAAAACATGACCAGGATCGACATTTTTTCCGGCTTTCTGGGGGCCGGCAAGACCACCCTTATCAAAAAGCTCATCCAGGAGGCCTACAACGGCCAGAAGCTGGTGCTCATTGAGAACGAGTTCGGCGAGATCGGCATCGACGGCGGCTTTTTAAAGGACGCGGGCATCGAGATCACCGAGATGAATTCCGGCTGCATCTGCTGCAGCCTGGTGGGCGACTTCCGGGAGGCGCTGAAAAAGGTCATCGACCAGTTTGCCCCCGACCGCATCCTCATCGAGCCCTCCGGCGTGGGCAAGCTCAGCGACGTGACCCGGGCGGTGGCCGCCGTGGCCGCCGAGCGGGATGTGAAGCTGAACTGCTTCGCCACCGTGGCGGACGTGAACAAGGTGAAGATGTACATGAAGAACTTCGGCGAGTTCTACAACGACCAGGTGGCCCACGCCAACGCCATCGTGCTCAGCCGCACCGGCAGCGCCAGTGAGGAGAAAGTGGCCGCCGCCGTGGCGCTGCTGCGCGCCGTCAACGCCGACGCCACCATCGTCACCACCGACTGGGCCCAGCTCTCCGGCAGCCAGATCCTGGCGGCCATCGAGGAGAAGCAGGACTTCGCCGCCCGGCTGCTGGCGGAGGCTCTGGAAGCCCACGAGCACGAGCATCATCATGAGCACGAGCATGAGCACGAGCATGAGCACGAGCACGAGCATGAGCACGAGCACGACCATGAGCATGAGCACGACCACGACCATGACCACGAGCACGGGGAGCACTGCGGCTGCGGCCACGACCACCATCACCACCACGCCGACGAGGTGTTCTCCAGCTTTGGCCGGGAGACCGCCCGCAAGTTCACCGCCGACGAGGTAAAGGCCGCCCTGGCCGCCCTGGACAGTGGCAAGTACGGCCAGATCCTGCGGGCCAAGGGCATCCTGCCCGGCGAGGCGGGGTGGATCCACTTCGACTATGTGCCCGGCGAGGCGGACGTGCGCACCGGCGCCGCCGACGTCACCGGCCGGCTGTGCGTCATCGGCTCCGCCCTGAACGAGCCGGCCCTGGAGCTCATCTTCCACCTGGCGTAAAGGAGAAAAGAACATGGCAGCGGCAAAAGAGATCCCGGTGTATCTGTTTTTGGGCCAGCTGGAAAGCGGCAAGACCAGCTTCATCCAGGAGACCATGAACGACCCCAAGTTCGACAGCGGCGACAAGACCCTGCTCCTCGTCTGCGAGGAGGGGGAGGTGGAGTACCGCCCCGAGGAGTTCGCCTTTGGCGGCGTTACGGTGGACACCATCGACTCGATGGCGGACCTGACCCCCGACACGCTGGAGCAAAAGGAGAAAAAGAGCGGCGCGGGCCGGGTACTCATCGAGTACAACGGCATGTGGCCCCTCTCGGCGCTGATGGAGACGCTGCCGCCCCACTGGCTCATCTACCAGACCATCTGCACCGCCGACGGCACCACGTTCCGCAACTATTTTGAGAATATGCGCCAGCTGCTGCTGGAGAAGTTCGCCGCCAGCGAGCTGCTGGTGGTCAACCGGGCGGAGGCGGTGAGCTCCTCCGACGACCGGGACTACGTCCACAAGGCGGTGCGCCAGGCCAGCCGCCGGTGCGACATTGCCTACGAGTACTCCGACGGCAGCGTGGAGTACGACGACCTGCCCGACGAGCTGCCTTTCGACATCAACGCCGACGTCATCGACATCGGCGACGAGGACTTTGGCATCTGGTACCTGGACGCCTCCGAGGACCCGGAGAAGTACGCCGGCAAGACGGTGCGCTTCACCGCCCAGGTCTGCCAGACCCCCCGGGTGGGCGCCGGCCAGTTCGTGCCCGGGCGCTTCGCCATGACCTGCTGCGTGCAGGACATCCAGTTCGTGGGCTTCCCCTGCAAGTACGACGAGGCGAAAAAGCTGGCCCAGCGCAGCTGGATCCGCCTCACCGCAAAGGTGCGGGTGCAGTTCCACCCGCTGTTCGGCGGCAAGGGGCCGGTGCTCACCGCCCTTTCGGTGGAGCCCGCCTTGCCCCTGGCCCAGGACTATGTCACTTTCAGCTGAAACGCCTGGAAAAAACAGGTCGCATCCTGCCGCCCCCGCGGCGCCGAATGGCGTCGCAGGGGCGGTTTTTTGTGCAATCCATCCAATTTATTGTGGAAATGTACTACATAAATCGTCTACTATTGTCATAGAGATTTGCAAAATCGTGTGGTATTAAGTGCAAAGTTACAAAAATCGCAGGGCAAAAAATTTTTTCACTTGAAAAGGGCAGGGGGTATGGTATAGTTAAACTAACAAAGGGGGATCTGCGTCCCCTGCGCCAAAAAATAGCCTTTGGCAAGGCGGAAAGGACGGATCAACAGTGGAAGCGACAAAGCTTTTTGATGCGGAATGGAACCTCATGGAGATCGTGTGGGAATGTTCCCCCACAACGGCAAGTCTTATCGCCGCCATCGCCGGCCAGCGGTTCGGCTGGGCGAAGAACACCACCTACACCGTGCTCAAACGGCTGATCGGCAAGGGCGTGCTCCAGCGAAGCGGCACGGACTTTACGGTCACGCCCCTGGTGACCCGGCGCCAGATGCAGCTTGTCGAACTGAACAGTCTGATCGCAAAGCGGTTTGGCGGCAGCGCAGAAGAGATGCTCCAGGTGCTGCACAGCGGCGCCGGGGAGGCGCTTGCCGGGGAGAGCCAACCGCGGTGAATCCCCCCGCGGGCGCGACAGGATGGACAGCGGGCCGCTCCCGGCACACCGGGGGCGGCCCTTTGTGCGCTTTTTCGACCTCCTTTTGGTTGAAAGACGGGCCGGGGCGTGGTATACTTACACCATTCCGGTATACACCGGCCCGGCGGCGGCAGCGCCCCGGCGGGCCAGACACAGAGGAGGGACCATGGGATTGATCCGCCGCATTTTATCCATCTGCCTGGGCCTTGCAGCGGGGGCCTTTGCCATCAAGCTGCTGCGGGATTACAACGACGACGGCCACATCGAGGGGGAGTACGTGGAGGTGCCGCTGGCCGAGGGCACTGCCCCCGAGCGGCCCGAGACCCCCGAAAGCGCCCGGCGCGACGCGCCGGACGCGGGCCCCAACCCCAACCCGGTGGACCTGGGGGCGGCTGAAAAGCCCCTCACCGCCGACGGCAGGCTGGACGCCACCCGCATCGCCTCGCCCGAGGACTTTGGCGACTGGGACGACCTGGGCTGCCAGGGCTGAGCGCAAAACAGAAAAAGGGCCCGTCGGGCTTTGCCCGGCGGGCCCTTTGCGTTTTTTCAAAGTTTGGAATAACCGAAGCTGTTCACCAAAGCGTCCAGCTTCTGGCCGGCCTTGCAGTAGGGGCAGTCTTTGAAGTCGTAGCTGGCGTAGCCCGGCAGGTCGGTGGGGGAGAAGATGGACTGGATGTCGATGCCGTCGATGGAGTGCATGGTGCTGTACACCGCGGCCACCCCCTGCACGATGCCGCCATAGTACTGCACACACTCCACGCTTTTGTTGATGGTCTTGCCGGTGGCCACCGAGGCCATCAGAATCAGCACGTGCTTGCCGTTGAGCATGGGCTGCAGGTTGTCCCGGAACAAAAGCTGGCTGTTGGAGTTGTACTCCGGCCGGATCACATAGATGGACTGGTGGGAGTTGATGGAGGCAAGGCCGCTCCTGGTGAGCTCCCGGGCCAGGCAGGCGCCGATGACCTGGGTGCCGTCCAGGCAGACGATGGTGTCGATCACCGTGCTGGTGACGTACTTCTGGGCCAGCTCCCGGGCCACCGCCTCGGCGTCGCTCAGGCGGGTCTTCAGCGCGGTGATGTCAATGTAGTAGTTGATGTGGCTGTGGTTGGTGGCAAAATGCCCCCGGGCCACCCGAAGCGCCACCGCGCCGGAGCGGGAGTAGACTTTCTGCATACGCTGTTCCATACATGCTTCCTCCATGCTCAAAGGCGCCTTGTCCTGCCGGACAAAACGCCTTTTTTTTAGAATACTATATTTTGGCGGCGATTACAAGGCGGTTCGTTAAAAAAATGCTCTTTTAGCCGGGGTGCCGCAAGAAAACGGCGCCCCCGGGCGCAAAAAGTGAAAGGGCCCCGCGCGCAAAAAAACCGGGGCCCCGCAGGGCCCCGGAAAAGGGGGTTATTTCGCGTACTCCACCGCGCGGCTCTCGCGGATGACGTTCACCTTGATCTGGCCGGGGTAGTCCAGCTCCTCCTCGATCTTCTTGGTGATGGAGTGGGCCAGCAGCACCAGCTGGTCGTCGTTCACCGCCTCGGGCTTCACCATGATGCGCACCTCGCGGCCCGCCTGCACGGCGAAAGCGGTCTCCACGCCCTCGAAGCTGCAGCTCAGCTCCTCCAGGTTCTCCAGCCGCTTGATGTAGCTCTCCAGGTTCTCCCGGCGGGCGCCCGGCCGGGCGGCGCTGATGGCGTCGGCGGCCATCACGATAAAGGCCAGGGGGGTCTTGGGCTCCACGTCGCCGTGGTGGGCCTCAATGGCATGGATGACAGCCGGGTTCTCCTTGTACTTGCGGGCGATCTCCACGCCGATCTGGATGTGGCTGCCCTCGATCTCGTGGTCCAGGGCCTTGCCGATGTCGTGCAAAAGGCCGGCGCGGCGGGCCTGGGTCACGTTCACGCCCATCTCGGCGGCCAGCAGACCGGACAGATAGGCCACCTCCAGGGAGTGGTTCAGCACGTTCTGGCCAAAGCTGGTGCGGAACTTCAGCCGGCCCAGCAGCTTGACGATGTCCGGGTGGATGCCGTGCAGGCCCACCTCCATCACCGCGCGCTCGCC
>DXAC01000057.1 GCA_019117205.1 Candidatus Allofournierella merdigallinarum
AGACCACCACCACCACGTCGTTGCCCGCCTTGCGGGTGGCGGCCACGATGCGGGCCACGTTGAACACCCGGTCCCGATCGGCCACAGAACTGCCGCCGAATTTTTGCACGATCAAGGCCAAACTCTCTCAACTCCCTCATTGAAATCCACACACAACGCCTCTTTGGCATTATATGTATGCGCTTTCACAGAATTATTCTACCACAGCGCCGGTATTGTCCGCAAGCATCCGCCGCAGCGAGAATGCCAGCGTCTCCGGCGTCTGGGCCAAAAGCTCCTCCGCTTTGCCGAAAAAGTCGCTGTTGTCCCGGTGGACCACCGCCATGATGGTGGGCCCGGCCCCCGAGATGTACACCGCGTAGGCGCCCAGGTCCCAGGCGATCTCGAACACCCGCTCGCCTCCGGGGATCAGCGGCAGCCGGTACTGCTGGTGCAGCGCGTCCTTGGTGGCCACCTTGAGCAGCTCATAGTCGCCGTCGCAGAAAGCGGCGGTGGCCAGCGCCGCCCGGGACAGGTTGTACACCGCGTCCGCCCGGTCCACCGTTTTGGGCAGCGCCGCGCGGGCCTTTTCGGTGAGCAGCTTGAAGTTGGGGATAAAGGCGGCAAACGCCAGCTCCCCGTTGATGGCCTTGCGGACGCTGTACACCTGGCCCTCGTCGTAGACGCTGGTGACGAAGCCCCCCAGCATGGCGGGAGCCACGTTGTCCGGGTGGCCCTCGATGCTGGTGGCCAGGGTGAGCATCTGCCGCTGGGTGAGCGGCGCGCCCAGCAGGGCGTTGGCCCCCAGGATGCCCGCCACGATGCAGGCGGAGCTGGAGCCCAGGCCCCGGGCCATGGGGATGGGGTTCTCCTGCCGGATGCGGATGCCTTTCAGCGGCTGGCCCAGCTGGTCGAACACCGCCTTGGCCGAGCGGTAGACCAGGTTGCCGGTGCCGGTGGGGATCAGGGAGCCGTCGCTGGCCAAAATGTCCAGCCGGTCCCACTCCTCCAGGGTGACGGTATTGTGCATGGACAGCGCCAGCCCCAGCGCGTCGAAGCCCGCGCCCACGTTGGCGCTGGTGGCGGGTACGGTGACCTTTACCATTGTTCGCTCCCCCTTTTCAGTCGTCCAGGCGGCGCAGCACCAGCCGCACGCTGCCGCCCAGGGCGTCCACCTTGCGCTTTGCTTCCGCCAGGCCCGCCGGGCTGATGTGGCTGGCGAGGTAGGCGGCCTCGGCGCCGTCGTCGCTCACCAGCTCCCCCTCGCCGTACAGGGCGGGCAGCACGGTGGCGGGCAGGCCTTTCACCCGCACATAGCAGGCGGCGGGGGTGGGGTCCTCCAGCAGGCCCTCAAAGGGCTCGCTGGGCTGCCAGAACAGGCTGTCGTGCACCGCCGCGCCGTTTTTCAGCGCGTCGATCACGTCCGCCACCACCGCGCTGGCGGTGGGCAGCCGGCCCGCCCCCTTGCCGTAGAACACCACGTCCCCCAGCATATCTCCTTTCACCAGCACCGCGTTGAACACGTCGTCCACCCCCGCCAGCTGGTTCGACTTGGGCACCAGCATGGGCTCCACCCCGGCGGTGACCCGGCCCTCGTCGTCCCGCTTTGCCCAGGCGATGAGCTTGATGACACAGTCCAGCCGGGCGGCGGCGGCGATGTCCCCCACCGTGATGGGCCGGATGCCACGGGTGGGGATGTTCTTCGGGTAGAAGTGCCGGCCAAAGGCGATGCTGGCCAGAATGGCGATCTTGCGGCAGGCGTCCGGGCCGTCCACGTCGTCGCCCGGGTCCTTGGTCTCGGCGTAGCCCAGCTCCTGGGCGATCTTCAGCGCCTGGTCGAAGCCCATGTTCTCCCGGGCCATCTTGGTGAGCATGAAGTTGGTGGTGCCGTTGACGATGCCCTGCACCCGGTCGATGACGTTGGCCGCCAGGCACTGGTGCATGGGGGTGATCACCGGCGTGCCGCCCCCCACGCTGGCCTCGAAGAGAAAGGCCACGCCCCGCTCCTTGGCCAGCGCCAGCAGCTCGGCCCCGTGGGTGGCCACCAGCTCCTTGTTGCTGGTCACCACGCTGCGGCCGCTGTCCAGCGCCTTTCGCACATAGGGGTAGGCGAATTTGGTGCCGCCGATGGTCTCCACCACTACCGACACCTCCTTGTCCGCCAGGATGGTGTCCAGGTCCTTTACAAACAGGGCGGCGTCCGGGTGGGCGCTGAAGTCCCGGATATCCAGGATGTATTTTACCTCCACCGGCTCGCCCGCCCGCCGGCTGACGCCGGCGGCGTTGCGCCGCAGCACCTCCAGCACGCCGCCGCCCACGGTGCCAAAGCCCAGGATCGCGATCTTTGCCATATCTGTTCCCGCTCCCTTTCTGCTGTATTTACCGGCCCGCCGGCGTCCAGGCGCTCTGGCGGATCTCCACCACCGTGCGCTGGCGGCGCAGCTTGTTGAGCATCTCCTCTACGCTCATCTGCATGGTGTCTGTGCGCACGCTCACCGCCACCTGGGCCGCGCCGCTCTCCGGCGTGGACTGGTTGATGGTGACCACGCTGCCCCCCGCCGCGCTGATGCCCGCCAGCAGCGCCTGTAGCGCGCCGGTCTCGTCCAGCAGGGTGGCCTGCACGGTGATGATCCGGTTCTCGTTGCGCACATCGAAGATACAATCCTTATACTTGTAAAAGGCGCTGCGGGAGAGCCCGGCCTCCCGGGCGGCGGCGGAGATGTTCCGCACCGCGCCGGAAGCCAGCAGCTCCTTGGCCTTGAGCACCTTGGCAAAGACATCCGGCAGAACGCTCGCGTCCACCAGCAGAAAACGTCGCTCCATATCCACCCTCCGGGGCCCGGCGCGCCGGGCTTTTGTCTGTAAAAGGAACACAGGTGTGTTCCCTGCTGTTACAATGTTTATACTATACCACTTTGCCGCACAAAAGTGCAAGGCCGGACCTTGCCTCGACACAAATTTCGGCAATTCGGGAAAAATTGTCCACCACACGCCCCATTGTCTTTGCAGAATACACAAAAGGGCCCATCCTGTTCTTCACCGAAAAACAGGATGGGCCTTTCCCTTGCGGATCAGGGATGCAGGGTGCAGTAGCCGGGCATGTTGTCGGCGGTGTAGTAGCCCACCACCGTGTTGGGGCAGTTCACGGCAAGCTCGCCGGTGTCGGCACAGAAGCGGGCGGTCTGCACATCGTCGCTCACCGGGAAGCTCTTCACCTCCAGGTCGGCCTGGACAGTGTCCATATAATTCTTCCAGGCATAGCGGATGGGGTTGGCGTTCTGGCCCCTCTTCACGTCGGTGAAGTCGTAGGGCTGGTCGTAGCCCCACCACACGCCGGTGACATAATAGGGGGTCAGGCCCACGAAGGTGAAGTCGTGGTTGTCGGTGGTGGTGCCGGTCTTGGCGGCGGCCTCCATCTCGCCCTCGGGGTGGATGGCGGTGCCGGCGGTACCGCCGGGGGCCAGGACGCCCTGCAGCAGCCGGTTCATGATCATGGCGGTGCTGGGCTTGATGGCCTGGGTGTGCACCACGTTGACGGTGTTGTCCAGAATGACCTCACCGGTGACCGCGTTCTCCACAATGGTATACAAGTGGGGGGTTACATACTCGCCGCCGTTGCCGAACATCTGGTAGGCGGCGGTGAGCTCCATCAGGCTGATGCCCTCGGAGAGGCTGCCCAGCACCATGGGGCCGTAGTCCGCGTCCGCTTCGGTGAGGTGGGTCATACCCAGGGTGTCGCGGGCAAAGCTGTACATGTAGTCCTTGCCCACCCGCTGGCCCACCCGCACCGCGATGGTGTTCTTGGATTTGGCGATGGCGGTGTTGATGGTCACCAGGGAACCGTCGCCGTCGCCCTCATAGTTTGTGGGCCAGTCCTGCCAGATGTCGGGGTTTGCCAGCACCTCGGGGGCGTCGTTCTCAAACATTTTGGTGCCGTACTGCGGGTAAGAGGGCCGCAGGGACTTCTTCACGATCTTGCCCACGCCCATATCGGGCAGGGCGGTGGAGTAGTTGATGAGGCCGGAGTCGATGCCCAGGGAATAGGCCGCCAGCGGCTTCATGGTGGAACCCACCGACCGCTGGGTGCCGCCGTACTCCGGGCCCACCGCCCGGTTGAGCCCCAGGTCGGTGGTCTTTTCGCCCAGGCCCCCCACCAGCGCCAGCACCTGGCCGGAATAATCCATGGTGAGCATGGCCGCCTGGGTGCGGGCGTTGTAGTAATACACCGGCTCGCCGTCGTCGTTGGTGCCGGTCTTGTAGGCGCCGTCGTCGTTCACCACGATGTTTTCCAGCTCGGCCGGGTCGGGCACCTGGCTTTGCAGGATCTCCTCCTCATGCCACAGCGCCGGGATGGCGTCGTCGGCGTTGAGCATGATCTTCTCCATTTCCTCCTGGATGTAGGGGTCCATGGTGGTGTAGATGCGAAGCCCGCCGTTATAAATAAGGTTGTGGGCCTCGGAGGAGGTGTAGCCCAGCTCGTCCTGCAGCTGCTTTTGCAGCATCTTGTACACCGCGTCGGCAAAGTAGGAGTTGTTGGAGGAGGTGGTGATCACCTCGGCCTCTTTCTCCTCCGCCAGCACCAGGGGGCTTGCCACCGCGTCCTCGTATTCCGAGTCGGTCAGCTTGCCCTGCTCGTGCATCAGCTGCAGGATCCAGTTGCGGCGCTGCAGGTGCTGCTCGGGGTTGGTGTAGGGGTTATAGCGGGTGGGGTTTTTGGTGATGGCGGCAATGCTGGCGCACTCCGCCGGGGAAAGCTGGGCCAGGTCCTCCACCCCGAAATAGTTGGAGGCGCCCGCCTTGACGCCGGCGATGGAGCCGGAGAGGCTGACGGTGTTCAGGTAGGCCTCCAGGATGGTGTCCTTGTCGTAGCGCTTGTCCAGGCCCAGGGCGCGGAAAATTTCCCGCAGTTTCCGGTCCACCGAGACGTCGTCGTCGCCCAGGATGTTCTTGATGAGCTGCTGGTCCAGGGTGGAAGCGCCCTGCATACTGTCGTAGATGGGGAAGCCCAGCTTGGTGGCGATGTAGTTGACGCCGGCGGCAAAGGTGCGCTTGAAGTTCACGCCGCTGTGCTCGTAGAAGTCTTTATCCTCCACGCAGATGAACGCCCACTTCAGGTAGGGGTTGGTCTCGATCTCCTGCAGGTCCACCCACTCCCGGTCGTTGCTGTCGTGCCATTCCTCCACCACGACCCACTCGCCGGTGTCGTGGTCCCTCGCCAGCAGCTGGCTGGTCTGGGCAAGCTCCAGGTTGGTCAGGTCCAGCAGCTCCGCGTCGTTGGCGGTGATCTCCACGGCGTAAAGGCTCAGCAGCACGGCCAGCACGCTGCCCACCATCACGCCCAGGCAGATGCAGGCGGCCACGAACTTCATGAAGCCCTTGAAGATACGCAGGGCCACCGGCTGCTTTTTCTTTGGCCGCTCGGGCCGCTCGGGCCGCGCGCCGCCGTCGCCCGCCGGCGCCGCGCGCCGGGGGGAGGAGGAGATGCGCTGGGGCCCGCTGGCGGAACTCCGGGCCGCGCCGGCGCGGCCGGCGGCCGGGCGGGAGATCCCGCCGCTGCGGGAAGTCCCGTTGCTGTGGGAAGCTCCGGTGCCGCGGGAGGCTGTGCTGCCGGAGGAAGATGCGCCGGTGCGGTTGAGCTTGCGGCCCTGGCCGGAGGCGCCGGAAGTGCCGGAACCGTCCGGGCGGCGGATGCTGCGGTGCTCGTTGTTTTCTATGGGGACCGCCTCCTTTGCGGAAAGTTTTTGGGGAACGCCCGCGGCCGAAAAGGCGCCCAAAGCCCGGCTTCGGGCAGGCGAAAACAGGCGGCCGCGGACCGCCATGTTGCTATTATACCACAACCCGGCCCCGCAAGTACAGTGAAAACCCTCTGAAATTTGTATGAACGGGTCGCCGGGGGGCCATACTCGCTGCAAAAGGGGGTTATAAGATGACAAAAGTGTGGGTGGGCTTTCTGGTGCTGCTCTGCGCGCTGAGCCTGGGTCTGAGCCTTGTCTGGATGACCCGGCCCGGGGAGGACGCGCCCTCCTCCGCCGCCGAAAGCGCCCTGCTCCTGAAAGACTACGGGGGCAGGCTGGCGGTGTTCCGGCCGGGGGAAAGCGAGCCTCTGGAGGTGTACGAGGTGTACACCCACCTGCTGCCGGAGGGGGATGTGGCCGCGCTGCAGGCGGGCATCCCGGTGGACAGCGAGGAGCGGCTGGACCGCCTTTTGGAGGACTTCGGGGCCTGAGGCCGCCGCCTTTTTCCGGGGAACATGGCCGCCGCCCCCCTGCCCCGGGCGGCCCCGGCGGCGGGCGTTTCCGGTTGCTTTTGTACGGGGGGTATGGTACAATGAATTTGTAAAATTTTGTAACAGACGGAGGCGTCACCGTGGACCTTTTACGCAGCGATCTCGACCCCACGCTGGTATTGCAGCAAAAGCGCCGCATCAAGCGGGAGCTCTTGCAAAAGCCGGGCCTTGTCCCCAAAAAGGTGGCCATCATGAGCGGCAGCACTATCGGGGAGATAAAGAACATCCTGGAGCTGTTTTTGCTGGCAAACGGCGTCCAGCCGGAATTTTACGAGGGCGGCTACTCCCTGTTCTATGAGAACCTGGTGTTCGACGACGGCTCGCTCAAGGCTTTCGCGCCGGACTTCATCTACATCCACACCAGCCAGCGGAACCTGAAGCTCTGGCCGGACGCCGCGGACGACGCCGCGGCCTGCGAGGAGAAGCTGGCCGCCGAGTACGCCCGCTTCGAGCAGGCGGCCAAGGCGGCCCTGGGCTTCGGCTGCCCGGTGATCCTGAACAACTTCGACCTGCCCCTCTACCGGGTGATGGGCAACAAGGAGGGGGTGGACGTCCACGGCCGGGTGCGCTTTGTGCGCCGGCTCAACGAGAAGCTGGCCGCCCTGGCCGAGGCCGCCCCGAACCTGTACATCAACGACCTGGCCTACCTGCAGGCGGCCTACGGCATGGACCGGTTCAGCGACCCCACCGCCTGGTACGCCTACAAGTACGCGGTGAGCCTGGAGTGCCTGCCCTGGCTGTGCCGGAGCGTGGCCAACATCATCAAGAGCCTGTTGGGCAAGAACAAAAAGGCCCTGGCGCTGGACCTGGACAACACCCTTTGGGGCGGCATCATTGGCGACGACGGCGCCGAAGGCATCGTGATGGGCAGTGAGACCCCCGCCGGCATGGCCTACGCCGAGTTCCAGGGGTATCTCAAGGAGCTGGGCAAGCTGGGCATTTTGCTGAACGTGTGCAGCAAGAACGAGGAGTCCATCGCCCGCACCGGCTTCGAGCGGGCGGACAGCGTGCTGAAAGCGGACGACTTCCTCTGCTTCAAGGC
This sequence comes from Candidatus Allofournierella merdigallinarum, assembly GCA_019117205.1. GTDB lineage: Bacteria > Bacillota > Clostridia > Oscillospirales > Ruminococcaceae > Allofournierella_A > Allofournierella_A merdigallinarum. Next base: position 7,308 of record DXAC01000057.1, read on the forward strand.
CAACTGGGACCCCAAGCACCTGAACATCGCCGCCATGTCAAAGGAGATCAACATCCTGCCCGAGAGCTTCGTTTTTGTGGACGACAACCCCGCCGAGCGGGAGATTGTGCGCCGGGAGCTGCCCATGGTCACGGTGCCGGAACTCACCTGCCCCGAGGAGTACATCGCCGCCATCGACCGGGCGGGCTATTTCGAGGTGACCACCCTCTCGGCGGACGACAAAAAGCGGGCGGAGATGTACAAGCAGAACGCCCAGCGGGCCGCCCTGGAGCAGAGCTTCGGCAACTACGAGGACTACCTGAAGAGCCTTGATATGGTGTGCGAGATCGGCGCCTTCGACGCGCCCCACGCCGAGCGCATCACCCAGCTCATCAACAAGACCAACCAGTTCAACCTCACCACCCGCCGCTACACCGCCGCCGAGGTGGAAGCCCTGCTGGGCAGCGACGAGTACATCACCCTCTACGGCCGCCTGGTGGACAAATTCGGCGACAACGGCCTTGTCACCGCCCTCATCGGCCACAGGCAGGGCGATACGCTGGAGATGGACCTGTGGATCATGAGCTGCCGCACCTTCAAGCGGCGGCTGGAGCACGCCATGTTCGACGAGCTGGTGCGCCGCGCCGGGGCCGCAGGGGTCAAGACCATCGTGGGCCACTACTACCCCACCGCCAAAAACTTGCTTGTGAAGGATTTTTATGCTACAATCGGCTTTGTAAAAACCGCCGAGGACGAGGCCGGCAACTGCACCTTCCAGTTCACCGGCTTCGAGGGCTACCAGCCCCAGTGCGGCGTGATGGAGATCAAACGGGTCTGACCCGAAAAGGAGCGTTCAAACAATGGATAAGCAGAGCATTTTTGATGCCGTGCAGCAGATTTTCCGCGACAACTTCGACGACGAGGAACTGGTCATCACCCGTGAGACCTGCGCCGACGACATCGAGGACTGGGACAGCCTGGAGCAGATCAACCTGCTCACCGCCATGGAGAAGAAATTCGGCCTCAAGTTCAAGCTGGAGGACGTGCGCGGGCTGGAGAACGTGGGCGATCTGCTGGACCTGATCGAGCGGCTCACCGCCTGATTTCATGCAGCCAAAAGGCCGGGCACCCGCCCGGCCTTTTTTGAAGAAAAAGGAGTTTTGCACCCATGAACAGCTACACCCTGGCCGACATAACCCCCGGCATGACCGAGAGCTTCACCGTCACCGTGACCGAGGCGATGATGGACGCCTTCTACGCCGTCTCGGGCGATGACAGCCCCATCCACATGGATGCGGACTACGCCGCCGGCCGGGGCTATCCCGGGCGGGTGGTCTACGGCATGCTGGGCGCCAGCTTTTTCTCCACCCTGGCGGGGGTCTACCTGCCCGGCGAGCACTGCCTGCTCCACAGCGTGGAGGCCAGGTTCGCCAAGCCCGTCTTCATCGGCGACACCCTCACCGTCACCGGCAGGGTGACCGAGGTGAACGACACCTTCGGCGAGATCACCATCAAGGCGGTCATCGAAAACCAGAACGGCCAGAAGGTCACCCGCGGGCTCATCAAGGCCGGCGTGGCAAAATAAGGAGGACATATGAGCAACGTTTATCTCATCACCGGCGCGTCCAGCGACGTGGGCTGCGCGCTCATCCGCCGTTTGTGGCAGCCGGGGGACGTGTTCATCGCCCAGGGCGCGGGCGACCTGGGGGGCCTTGCCGGGTTGTGCAAGGAGCACCCCGGCTCCATCCGCACCTACGATGTGGACCTGACGAACGAAAAGGCGCTGGAAACCTTCATCGCCGACGTGCAGGCCAGCTGCCCCGCCCCCACCCACTTCGTGCATCTGCCCGCGTTGCGGGTGGTGAACGCCAAGTTCAAAAAGTTCGACGAGGAGCGCTTTGAAAAGGACCTCAGCGTGCAGCTGCGCAGCGCGGTGGCGCTGTGCAAGGCCTTTGTGCCCGCCATGGCCAAGGCGAAGAAGGGCCGGGTGCTCTTCATGCTCACCAGCTACCTGCTGGGCCTGCCCCCCAGGAACACCGCCGCCTACGTCATGGTCAAAAGCGCTTTGGGCGGCCTTGCCAAGAGCCTCGCGGCAGACTACGCCCCCTATGGCGTGACGGTGAACTGCGTGGCCCCCAGCATGATGGAGACCAAGTTCCTGGCCGACACCAGCGACCTGATCGTGCAGGCCAGCGCCGAATCGAACCCCATGGGCCGCAACGCCACCCCCGCGGACGTGGTGCCCGCCATGGCCTTCCTTTTAAGCGACGAGGCCGGCTTCATCACCGGCGTCACCCTGCCCATCACCGGGGGCAGCGCCCTGTGAGCGCCCCGGTCCTGCGCCTTGCCCGCCCGGACGAGGCCGAACGGGTGGTGGATTTCGTCAACGCCAACTTCGACTGGCGGCTGCCTCTTGTCAACAGAGAGGAATATTTCAACTTTTATTACCGCAGCGGTGAGCAGCTGCAATTCGCCCTGGCCGAGGAGGAGGGCCGCCTTGTGGCCGCCGCCGGCTACATCCGGGCTTCAAGCGACCCCGGCGCGGACGTCTGGGTGTCGGTGTGGGTGGCGGAAAAGGGCCGCAACGGAGTGGGCCTGGAACTGATGGCTGCCCTGCCCCGGCTCACCGGCGCCGGGGTGGTGGCCTGCAACAACATCCGCCCCAGGACCATGGCCTTCTACCGCTTTCTCGGCTGGCATGCCGGCCGGGTGGGCCACTTCTACCGGCTGGCCGGCCTCTCGGAATACCGGCTGGCCCGGGTGGCGGACCCCGCCGTTCTGCCCGCCGGGGGGGACCTTGCGCTGGAGCCGGTGGAAGGCCCCGAAGCGCTGGCTGCGCTGGGCATGCCCCAAAGCCCCCACACCCCCCGCAAGGACGTGTGGTACATGCAGCGGCGGTATTTCGCCTTCCCCCACCTGACCTATCAGGTATACGCCGCGAAGGAGCAGGGCCGTCTGCTGGCCTATCTTGCCTGCCGCGTGGTGGACAGCGGCCAGGGCAAGGCGCTGCGCATCGCCGATTTTGTGGGCGGCGCCTCCCTGCTGCCCCGGCTGGGGGCGGCCATCGACCGCCTTTTGAAGGCCAGCGGCGCGGAATACGCCGAGTGCTACTGCGCCGGGGTGGGCCCGGCGGTGATGGCGGCGGCGGGGTTTTGCGAGCGCAGGGAGGGCGACGCAAACATCCTGCCCAACTATCTGCAGCCGCCCCTGTTCGAGAACACGGAATATTATTATTTCACCAGCGACCCCGGCCGTTTCGTGCTGTTCAAGGCCGACGGCGACCAGGACCGGCCCAATCTGCCCGCGGATTGAGCGGTTCTCAGGGGGGTTCCCCCGTCTTTTCCCACCGGCAGCGGGCCGGCGGACACATAGAAAAAGGAGGCTGTGGTTATGAACACGATGGTACTGGGCATTGCCGGCGGCACCGGCAGCGGAAAGACCACGCTGACCAGGCGGCTGAAGGAGCGCTTTGGCGAGCAGATCAGCGTCATCAGCCACGACAACTACTACAAGCGCCAGGACGAACTGACCTACGAGCAGCGCTGCCTGACCAACTACGACCACCCCAATGCCTTTGAGACCGAGCTGATGGTGGAGCACATCAAGGCCCTGAAGGCGGGCGAGACGGTGCTGTGCCCGGTGTATGACTTTTCCCAGCACAACCGCTCGGACGACTTCATCCAGATCCACCCCGCGCCGGTGATTTTGGTGGAGGGCATCCTCATCTTCGCCAGCCCGGAGCTGTGCGACCTGATGGACATCAAGGTGTTCGTGGACACCGACGCGGATGTGCGCATCCTGCGGCGGATCGTGCGGGACGTGAAAAAGCGGGGCCGCACCCTGGACAGCGTGGTCACCCAGTACCTGACCACCGTGAAGCCCATGCACGAGCAGTTCGTGGAGCCCAGCAAGCGCCGGGCGGACCTGATCATCCCCGAGGGCGGCAAGAACCCGGTGGCGGTAGAGATGCTCATCCACCGGCTGGAGAGCCACCTGAACCGGGAGGGCTGACCCCCTTTTGCGCCAAAAACGAAACAACGCCGCCCCGTGTTCCCTTTTGGGGGAACGCGGGGCGGCGCTTTTGTTGCGGAAAGGGGCCGGCTCACCCGGCCTGGCCCAGCACCTGGGCCACCAGGCGGCCGAACTGCTGCATCATCTCCACGCCCTCGGCGGGCACCTCGTCCTGGGTGCCGTAGCCGGTGAACACCGACAGGATATAGGGCTGTTCGCTGTAACAGATGCCCATATCGTGGAAAGCGTTGTCCCAGCTGCCGTATTTCTTGGCGGCGGAGGCCGGGAACCACAGATAGTCGTGCTGTGCGTCCAAAAACGCCTGCTGCAGCCGCAGGGCGTTTTCGCTGCCCGTTTCGAAATAGTGGTACAGCGCCTCCATGGAAAGGCCGCCGTCCCGGGCGGTGACCCAGCCGTGGATGCCGTCCTGGGTGACCTCACACCCCTCGGGGGAGGCAAAGCCCAGCTGGGTGAGGAAGTCGGCAAAGCCGTTTTCCGCGTCGCCGGGCCAGACGCCCGCCAGGCCGTGGGCGGCGTCGTTGGAGCTCACCGAGATCATGGTGTAGATGCGGTCCCAGCCGGTGGAGCCGTTCCAGCTGGTGTCCAGGTCGATCTCGCCCGCCTCGTCCCGCTGGGCCAGCCACAGGGCGTAGGGGGCTTTCAGGGTGCTGGCGCAGTAAAAGCCCGCCGACTCACCGTAGGTGTATGTATCCCCGGTGGAGATATCCCGCAGCCACACCGACACGCTGCCCGGCTGGGCGTCCAGAAAGGCGTCCAGGGAGGCGGCGGCCTCGGCAGTGATGCCCGGCCCCGGCACGGGGGTGGGTTCCGGCGTGGGAGTGGGCGCGGGGGTAGGCGCCGGCGTGGGCGCGGGGGTGGCGGCGGCGACCGATGCCGGCTCGCCGCCCGCCGGCACAGGCTGTTCCCGGAAGATCCACAGGGCGCACACGGCGGCACACGCGGCCAGTGCAAGACAGAAGATGGCCACGGGCAGCCTGGCGCTGCCCTTTGGTTCCTTATGCTGTGACATATCGGTTTTCTCCCTTTCCCCTGTTCCCTGCCGCGGCGGCGGCCAAAAGGGAACGAACTATTTCCCATTATAGCCCCCCGGCGAGGATTTTCCAGAGATGCGGGCGAATTTTTCCGTTTTGTCACGAAAATTTTTACAACTTGGAAACTGCCAACGGGCGCAGGCCCGGCCCCTTTGGCGAAAGTGCCGGGCCGCCGGGCATGGGCGAAAAAGCCGGGCGTGCTTTGACCGGAAGCACCGGGCCGGAACACAAAAAGGCCGGGCCGCCTTTCGGGCGGCCCGGCCTTCAGCCTGTCGAAAAAGGCCACCTATCGGTGGTCTTTTTCTCGTATAAGGAAAGGGAATGCGGTATAATGGTGTGGGGTGATAAAAATGCTGGTAAAGAACGCAGAAAACAGAGGACAACTGGAATTTG
>DXAC01000058.1 GCA_019117205.1 Candidatus Allofournierella merdigallinarum
GATGCGCTGCTTCTGGCCGCCGGACAGGGTGCTGGGGTAGACCTCCGCCTTGTCCGCCAGGCCGATGCGCTCCAGCAGCTGCATGGCCTGGGCGTCCGCCTCGTCCCGGGTCTTGAGCTTTTGCAGCACCGGGGCCAGGGTGATGTTCTCTTTCACCGTCAGGTGGGGGAACAGGTTGAAGTGCTGGAACACCATGCCCATCTTGCGCCGCAGGGCGTTGATGTCGGTGCCCTTGCCGTTCACCAGCTGGCCGTCGAACCAGACTTCGCCCCCCTCGGGCACCTCCAGCAGGTTGAGGCAGCGCAGAAAGGTGGACTTGCCGCAGCCGGAGGGCCCCACCAGCACCACCTTGTCTCCCCTGTTCACGGTGATGTCCAGCCCGTCCAGCACCGGTACATCGCCGAATTTTTTGCAAAGGCCTTTAACCTCGATCACTCTGCGCCAGCCTCCTTTCGATGACCTTGCCCACCTTTTCCAGCAGCATCACCATGATCAGGTAGATGGCCGCCACCGCCAAAAGGGGCGGGAACGCGTCCCAGGTCTGGCTGCGGATCTGGTCGCCGCCGCGGGTGAGGTCGCCCAGGGCGATATAGCCCACCACCGAGGTCTCCTTGAGCAGGGCGATGAACTCGTTGATCAGGGTGGGCAGGATGTTCTTCACCGCCTGGGGCATGATGATCCGCAGCATCACCTGGCCGTAGGTCAGGCCCAGGCTGCGCCCGGCCTCCATCTGGCCCGGGTCGATGCTCATAATGCCGCTGCGGAAGATCTCCGCCACATACGCGCCGGAGTTGATGCCGAACGCCAGGATGGCCACCAGGGGCGCCTGGTCCGATTTTACCGAGGAGAACACCACGAAGTACATGATGAGCAGCTGCACCACCACCGGGGTGCCCCGGATGACGGTGAGGTAGACCTGGCACAGGAAGTTCAGCAGCCGCAGGGGGATGCCCGGCCGGTCCGCCTTGTCGTGGGTGACCCGCATCACCGCCACCACCGCGCCCAGCAGCACGCCGATGACCAGCGCCCCCAGGGTGACCAGGATGGTCACCTTGAGGCCGTTGGTGAGGTACATCCAGCGGTCCTTTTCGATGAAATTCGTGTAGATATGTACTTTCCAGAACTCGCTGGCAAAAAACGACTGCAACAGGTCCATAGGCTTTCTTCCTCTCCACACAAGAACAGGGGCTGGCAAGCCGGCCCCTGTTCCGACGCACGTTCCGTGCGTTTATTATACAACAATCACCTGTGGATTGCCAGTGCTTATTTCAGCACCAGGACGGACTGGATGCCGGTGCAGTAGCTGTCGGTGAAGTCCACGTTCAGCAGCCGCTCCTCGGTGACGGTCATGCCGGCGGCGCCAAAGTCCGCCTTGCCGCTGTTGATGGCGGGGATGATGGAGGCGAACTCCATGTCCTCGATCACCAGCTCGTAGCCCAGGTAGTCGCAGATGGCCTTGGCAAACTCGGCGTCGATGCCCACGATGTCCTGACCCTCGTAGTACTCATAGGGGGGGAAGTAGGCGTTGGTGGCCATGGTCAGGGTGCCGTTGGGATACTCGGTGCCCTCGGGGGTCACATAGCCCTCGGCGCCCTCCACGCCGTTGATGTACTTGTCCAGGATGGCCTGCAGGGTGCCGTTCTCCTGGATGGCGGCAATGGCCTCGTTGAACTGGGCGGTGAGCTCGCTGCCCTTGTCCAGCGCGATGGCGTAGTCCTCCACCGCGAAGTCCTCGTCCAGCATCATGATGTCATCGTTCTGCTCCACGAACACCTTGCCCGGCTCGTTGTCGATGATCACCGCGTCCACCTTGCCCTGCTTCAGGGCCAGCACCGCGTCGTTGAACTTGTTGAACTGCTGGACGTTGGCGCCCTCCACGTCCTGGGCGTAGATGTCGCCGGTGGTGCCCAGCTGCACGCCGATGTTCTTGCCCACCAGGTCGTCCACGCTGAAGATGTACTGCTTGGACTCGGCAGCGGCGCTGGAGGGCTCGCTGGCGGAGGTGCCGGCGCCCTCGCTGGCGGGAGCGGAAGCGGGGGTGGAAGCGGGGGTGCTGCCGCAGGCGGCCAGGCTCAGGGCCAGCGCGCCGGCCAGGACCACGGAGATCAGTTTTTTCATATGGATGCACTCCTCTGTGCTCCCCTTGCGGGGGGATTATTCTGTGCGGCCCGTCCTGTGTGGGCCTTGCGTTTAGTATAGCTGCATATTTATGCCTTGTCAATGAATTTTTATGTAATTCCAGCCATTTTGTCGCTTTGTACAAAATCCCGCGCCTTTCCGGCGTGGTTGTGGTTTCATTGCCCATATTCGCCGGAGCAGGCTTCCAGCGGGACGGCCCAGGCGAGGGCCGGGGGGACAAGGTGCGTATAGAAAATGAATAAATATTTATATTTCCGCATATTCCCGGGCCGGGGCGGCCGGCTTGACTTTTGGGGCGGGGGATGCTATAGTGTGCGCGTTGGAGCCTTACATTAAAATGGCAGAGGAGTTGAGCCCATGACGCTGGACAAATTGACACCGGGCCAGACGGCCACCATCCGCACGGTGGGAGGCGGCGGGGCGCTGCGCCGCCACTTTTTGAATATGGGCCTCACCCCGGGCACCCGGGTGACCCTGCGGAAGACGGCCCCCATGGGGGACCCCATCGAGCTGGAGCTGCGGGGCTACGAGCTGACCCTGCGCCTGGCAGACGCGGAGAACATCCAGGTGGAGGAGGTGGGGGCCTGCGCGCCGGTGCCGCCGCCGGCGGCGCGCACGGCGCTGGAGCCCATCCCCCACCCGGGCCACGGGGAAACGGTGCGCCGGGCGGCGCTGGCCACCGACACGCCGGTGGTGTTCGCCCTGGCGGGCAACCAGAACTGCGGCAAGACCACCCTGTTCAACCAGCTCACCGGTTCCAACCAGCACGTGGGCAACTTCCCCGGCGTAACGGTGGACCGCAAGGACGGCAGGGTGCGGAAATACCCCAACGCCACGGTGGTGGACCTGCCGGGCATCTACTCTTTGTCGCCCTACACCAGCGAGGAGATCGTCACCCGGGATTTCCTGGTGAACGAAAAGCCGGACGCCATCATCAACATCGTGGACGCCACCAACATCGAGCGCAACCTCTACCTGACCCTGCAGCTCATCGAGCTGGGCATCCCCATGGTGCTGGCGCTGAACATGATGGACGAGATGCGGGCCAACGGCAACACGGTGCATGTGAACCATCTGGAGCAGGCCCTGGGCATCCCGGTAATCCCCATCTCGGCGGCCAAGAACGAGGGCATCGACGAGCTGGCGGACCACGCCATGCAGGTGGCGCTGACCCGGGAGAAGCCCCGCCGGCTGGACTTTTGCAGCGGGGCGGTGCACCGGTGCATCCACGCCATCTGCCACATCATCGAGGACCACGCCCAGCGGGCGGGGGTGCCGGTGCGCTTCGCCGCCGCCAAGCTGGCGGAGGGGGACGAGCCCATGCTGGCGAAGATGGCCCTGTCGGACAACGAGCAGGACATGCTGGAGCACGCCATCACCGAGATGGAAAGCGAGATGCACACCGACCGGGAGGCCGCCCTGGCGGACATGCGCTACTGCTTCATCGGCCAGGTGTGCGCCGAGACGGTGGTGCGCCGGGGCGAGAGCCGGGAGCACGCCCGCAGCGTGAAGATCGACGCCATCCTCACCCACCGGGTGCTGGCCATCCCCATCTTCCTGGCCATCATGGGGGTGGTGTTCTGGCTCACCTTTGGCCTGATCGGCCAGAACCTGAGCGACCTGCTCAGCCTGGGGCTGGACAAGCTCACCGCCCTGGCGGACGCGGGGCTCACCGCCTACGGCATCAACCCGGTGGTACACAGCCTGATCATCGACGGCGTGTTTGCCGGCGTGGGCAGCGTGCTCACCTTTCTGCCCATCATCGTCACCCTGTTTTTCTTCCTCTCCATCCTGGAGGACTCGGGCTACATGGCCCGGGTGGCCTTTGTGATGGACAAGCTGCTGCGGCGCATCGGCCTGTCCGGGCGCAGCTTCGTGCCCATGCTCATCGGCTTCGGGTGCAGCGTGCCCGCCATCATGGCCACCCGCACCCTGTCCAGCGAGCGGGACCGGCGGATGACCATCCTGCTCACCCCGTTCATGAGCTGCTCCGCGAAGCTGCCCATCTATGCCATGTTCACCGCCGCCTTTTTCACCCGGCACCAGGCGCTGGTGATGATCGGCCTGTACGCCATGGGCATGGTCATCGGCGTGGTCTACGGCCTCATCCTCAAGGCGGTGGCGTTCAAGGGCGAGCCGGTGCCCTTTGTGATGGAGCTGCCCAACTACCGGCTGCCCAGCGCCGCCAGCGTTTTGCGGCTGATGTGGGACAAGGCCAAGGATTTCCTGGTGCGGGCGTTCACGGTGATCTTCGTGGCCAGCCTGCTGATCTGGTTTTTGCAGACTTTCGACAGCCGGCTCAACGTGGTCACCGACTCCGCGGGCAGCCTGCTGGCGGCCCTGGGCGGCCTGCTGGCCCCCCTCTTCGCCCCCCTGGGCTTCGGCGACTGGCGGGTGTCTACCGCCCTGATCACCGGCTTTTCCGCCAAGGAGGCGGTGGTGAGCACCCTGGCGGTGCTCACCGGCTCCAGCCTGACCACCCTGCCGGCGGCGCTCAGCGCCATGTTCAGCCCCCTTTCCGCCTTTGTCTTCCTCACGTTCACCCTGCTGTACACCCCCTGCGTGGCGGCCATCGCCGCCGTGCGCCGGGAGCTGGGCAGCGCCCGGGCCGCCGCTGCGGTGGTGGTAGGCCAGTGCGCCATCGCCTGGGTGGCGGCGTTCGCGGTGCGCTGCATCGGCCTGGCCCTGGGCCTGGGCTGACCCCACTTGAAAAGGAGCTGTTGTGTCATGGGTCCCGTTGACTTTCTCATCCTCGCCGCGGTGGCGGCGGCGGCGGTGGCCGCTCTGGTCTTCATCTTCAAAAACGGCGGCTTTGCCGGCGGCTGCGGGGGCGACTGCGCCCACTGCGCCTCCCGGTGCAGCCGGGCCGACCAGCCGGACAAAAAAGACTGACCCGGGCCGCCGCCCGGAGAGGTTTTGTCCGTGCTCCAAGGACATTTGTATTTTTTGTGCGCCCACCGCGAAAAGGTGGGCGCTTTTTTGTGGAAGTTTCCGCTGGCGCACCCTTTCGTTTTGTACTATACTAAAGTTACTGTATCTTTTGTGCAGTGACGAAATCTTTGGAGGGAAACAAAATGGCAAGAGTGTACAATTTCAGCGCAGGCCCGTCCATGCTGTTTGAGCAGGTGCTCAAGACCGCCCAGTCAGAGCTGTTGGAATACGGCTCCAGTGGCCAGTCCGTGATGGAGATGAGTCATCGCAGTAGTACTTTCGACGCCATTATCAAGGACACCGAGGCCCGGCTGCGGCGGGTGCTGTCCATCCCGGACAACTACAAGGTGGGCTTTATCCAGGGCGGCGCCTCCACCCAGTTCGACATGGTGCCCCTGAACCTGATGACCACCGGCCAGGCGGACTACCTGGTCACCGGCAACTTCTCGAACCGGGCGGCCAAGGAGGCGGCCAAGTTCGGCAAGGTGAACATTGTGGCCAACACGAAAGACATCAACTACACCGCCATCCCGGACGTGGACGCCATCGAATACACCCCCGGCGCCAGCTATGTGCATATCTGCGAGAACAACACCATCTTCGGCACCCGCTACACAAAGCTGCCCCAGGTAAAGGACGTGCCGCTGGTGGCGGACATGAGCAGCTGCATTTTGAGCCGCCCCACCGACGTTTCCAAATACGGCCTGATCTACTTCGGCGTGCAGAAGAACGTGGCCCCGGCGGGCATGGCCATCGCCATCGTCCGGGAGGACCTTTTGGGCAAGGCGGCGGAGAACGTGCCCAGTATGCTGAACTACCAGACGCTGATCGAGGCGGAGAGCATGTACAACACCCCGCCCTGCTGGTGCATCTACATGACCGGCCTCACCCTGAAGTACATCGAGGAAGAGATCGGCGGCCTTGCCGAGATGGAAAAGCGCAACAACGCCAAGGCCAAGGTGCTCTACGACTATCTGGACAGCCAGGAGTTCTTCAAAAACCCGGTGAACAAGCCGGACCGCAGCATCATGAACGTGACGTTCACCAGCCCCGACGGGGACACCGACAAGCTCTTCTGCGCCAAGGCCGCCGAGGCGGGCTTTGTGAACCTGAAAGGTCACCGGCTGGTGGGCGGTATGCGTGCCTCCATCTACAACGCGATGCCTGCCGAGGGCGTGGCGAAGCTGGTGCAGTTCATGGAGGACTTTGTCAAACAATACGGCTGAGAAAAGGAGAAACGCCTTATGTATACCATCAAGACCCTGAACAACATCGCCCCCGCGGGGCTTGCGAAGCTGGGCCCGGCCCAGTTCAAGGTAGACAACGACTGCGACGCGCCCCAGGGCATCCTGGTGCGCAGCGCCAAGATGCACGAGATGGCGCTGCCCGAGAGCCTTTTGGCCATCGGCCGCGCCGGCGCGGGGGTGAACAACATCCCGGTGGACAAGTGCAGCGAGGCGGGCGTGGTGGTCTTTAACACCCCCGGCGCCAACGCCGGCGGCGTGGCCGAGCTCACCATCGGCGGCCTGGTGCTGGCCAGCCGCAACCTGCTGCCCGCCATGGAGTGGGCCCAGGGCCTGGCCGGCGAGGGCGACGCGGTGGCCGGCCTGGTGGAAAAGGGCAAGAGCCAGTTCGTGGGCCCGGAGCTTGCGGGCAAAAAGCTGGGTGTGGTGGGCCTGGGCGCCATCGGCGTGAAAGTGGCCAACGCGGCGGTGCATCTGGGCATGGAGGTGTACGGCTATGACCCGTTCATCTCGGTGCAGGCGGCCTGGAACCTGAGCCGCAGCGTGCGCCACAGCGTGAGCCTGGCGGAGCTGGTGGCCCAGTGCGACTACATCACCCTACATCTGCCCGCCAACGCCCAGACCAAGGGCTTTATGAACGCCGGTGTGTTCCGGGCCTGCAAGCCGGGGATGCGCCTGTTGAACTTCGCCCGCGGGGAGCTGGTGAACAACGCCGATCTGCTGGCCGCCATGAACGAGGGCCAGGTGGCCGCCTATGTCACCGACTTCCCCGCCGCCGAGCTGCTGGGGGTGCCGGGGATCACCTGCATCCCCCACCTGGGCGCCTCCACCCCCGAAAGCGAGGAGAACTGCGCGGTGATGGCCGCCCAGCAGCTGGCGGACTACCTGCTCAACGGCAACATCAAGAACAGCGTGAACATGCCGGAGGTGGTGCAGCCCCGGGCCGGCGGCAAGCGGGTGTGCGTCATCCACAAAAACGAGCCGGGCCTGATCAGCGCCATCACCTCGGTGATCACCCAGGGCAAGCTGAACATCGAGAACATGGTGAACAAGAGCAAAAAAGAGATGGCCTACACCATGCTGGACGTCACCGGCGGCCTGGACGGCGACCTGGCCGGGCAGCTGGCCGCCATCCCCTCGGTGATCCGGGTGCGGGTGCTGTGAGTTTTCGTTTTCTTCTTCCATAACATAAAGCGGCCCCCGGAGCCAGTGGCTCCGGGGGCCGCGCCGTTTTCTGTGTTCACGCCAGCTCCAGATACTCTTTCAGGGCGGGCAGGGCCGCCTCGGCGGCGGCGCGGCCCCGGCGGTAGAGGGCGTCCAGCTTTTCCACGCTGCGCTCGGTGCGGGCCACCGTCACCGGGCCGTCCGGCCGGATGGCGAAGAGCTGCCCCGCCGCCTCCAGGGCGTCGATCTCGTCCATGCGCCGGTTGTACACCTCCGGCCCGGCCAGCAGCGCCTCCAGCAGCTCCGGGTGGCCGGAGTAGCGCCGGCGGTAGAGCCGGCGGACAAGGTAGGGCTGCCCGCCCTTGCGGAAGCCCTTTTCCCGGGTGAGCACCAGCACCGTTTTGCCGCAGGCGAAAGGCAGGTCGGCGGGCAGCGGCACCCCCTGGGACACCCCTCCGTCCAGGCAGACGTCCCGGCCCACCCTGACCATCCGGCCCATCAGGGGCAGGCTGGCCGAAGCCCGCACCGCCTCCAGGAAATGCGCCGGCCCCAGCTGGCTCTTTTCGTAGAACACCGGCTTGCCGGTGCGGCAGTCGGTGGCCTGGGCCCAGAGCTTCTGGGGCGAGGAATACAGGGTGTCGGTGTCCAGCGGGTCCAGTGTCTCGCTGACCTCCCCCAGCAAAAAGTCAAAGTTGAAGTAGCTGAAGTTCTTCAACAGGTGGCTGGTGCCCATATACCGGGGGTCGTTGGCGTAGTTCAGGTTCACGTTCCGGCTGCGCCCGGGCTGGCGGGCCACATAGTTCACCCCGTTGAGCACCCCGGCGCTGACCCCCACCACCTGGGGAAGATACAGCTCCTGTTCCATGAACACATCCAGCACTCCGGAGGTGAACAGCCCGCGCATGGCGCCGCCCTCCAGGATCAGGGTCGTTGTCTCGTCCATTCTTTCCACTCCTTTACCCGTCTATTATACGCCTTTCGGGCAAAGGAGGCTACACCGCGGCGTGTAAAATTTCTCCGGGCCCGGCCGCCGGGCGCAAAAAAACGGGCCGCGCTTTTCAACGCGGCCCGGAAAGGGCGGGTCAGGCCGGGATGTCGGTGCCGAAGCGGAAGAACACGGTGGTGTCCGCCGCGACGCTTTCATCGTTCAAAAGGTCCATGGCGTAATGCTCGCTCTCGTCGATCTCCTCGCTGTAGGTGGAGGGGTCATAGCTCAGCGGGTCAACGGCGCAGTAGACCAGGCCGTCGTAGGCATCAGGCACCTCGAACACCCAGTTTTGGTTGCACCGGCGGTACACTTCTCCACTATCCAGCGGCAGCACCATCCACTGAATGTTCTTGCTGTAAGAGATGTCGTAGGAAGTGCCGTCCACCTCCACGGTGGTGGTGTAATCGTACGCCGTGTCACCGGTGGTGCTGCGGGTGGGCAGCGCCCGGCCGGTGTACAGGTCGTAAACGCCGCTGTTGTAGGCCACGTCCTCGTCCAGCCCGCCCTCCTCGTTGTAGGCAAAGTCGGAACAGGTCACCGTCACATACAGCGCGACCTTTTTGTAGCCCTCTTTCTCCGCGTCGCCCACCACCACGCGGGCGCTGACCTGGGCCGGCACCGTGCGCTGAATGGTGCTGTCCTCCATGTCGTAGGCCACCGCGTGCACCTCAAGATCTGAGGGCTCGTCCAGCACGGGGATGCCGTTGGCGTCAAAGTAGCTCTCCCCCGCCGGGGCGGGCAGGCTTGCGGGCGCGCTCTCCGCCTGGGAAGCGGACGCCGGCTGAGAGGCGCTCTCCGGCTGGGACACGCTGGCGGGCTGGGATGCGGACTGGGACGCGGGCGCGCCGCAGCCCGCGAGGGAAAGGGCCATCGCCGCAGCGAGGGCCAGCGCCATAGCTTGTTTCATCTTCAAAATTCCTCCTCACATTGCGCCGGGGCGAGGCGTCCCGGTGGGTTCTACCATGTCCGTTATACCACCGGACGGCACAAAATGCAAGGAGCAAAAGAAAAAGGCCGCGCACGTGGCGCGGCCCCGGGCGGAATGCTCTCAGCGGTAGTAGCGGCTCAAGGCGTGGTCCAGGTCCAGCACTGCCTGCCGGGCGCCGTGGCCCACCTTTTTGGCCATCTTCTTCACCTTGCGGTCGTTCTTCGCCGCCGCCATCCCCGCCGCCGTCATGGCGGCCGCGGCGGCCAGGCCGCCGGCGATCATCATGGTGTGGTTTGTACGTTTTGTCATCTTCGTCCCCCCGTTTTTGTGGTGTCCCGCCGGCCGGCGCGCCGCGAAAAAAGCGCTCTTTTCGCGGGCCCGGCAGCCGGGTTCAGGGTTAGTGTTGCCGTAAAATGTTACCGTATACGCCTTTTTTTGACCTGAGCTTTGTGTTACAATTAAATTCAATAATTATTCTATGACCGTTGTGCGGGGCCGCCCGCACCCAAGGGGAGTGACTTTTGTGCGTTATCAGGCGCCCAAGACCGTTTTGTGTATCCATGATCTTTCCAGCCTGGGCCGGTGCAGCCTGTCGGTGATCGGGCCGGTGCTGGCCGCCATGGGCTGCCAGCCCGTGCTGCTGCCCACCGCCATCTTTTCCACCCACACCGGCGGGCTGGGCCAGCCGGCGGTGCAGCTGTGCCACGGCTACGGCGAGGGCGCCCTGGAGCACTACCGCAGCCTGGGGGTGCAGATCGACTGCATCTACACCGGGTACTTAGCCAGCGAGGAGGACCAGCACCTGGCCGCCCGGGCCTTTTACCAGTGGCCGGAGGCGCTGAAAGTGGTGGACCCGGTGATGGCCGACCACGGCCGTTTTTACGCCGGCATGGAGGACAAGCTGCCGGGGATGCAGGCGCTGTGCCGCTCGGCAGACCTGATCCTGCCCAACCTGACCGAGGCCTGCTTCCTGCTGGAGGAGGAGTTGCCCCAGGGCGAGCTGGACGAAAGCGCCGCCCGGGCGCTGGCGGGGCGGCTGAACGCCCTGTGCCCCCAGGCGGTGGTCACCGGCCTGCCCATGGGGCGGTATCTGGCCTGCGCGGGCGCCGGGCGGGACGCCTTTGTGGTGCGCCGGCTGCGGCTGGACCGCAGCTACCCCGGCACCGGTGACCTGTTCGCCGCGGTGCTCACCGGGGCCCTTTTGCGGGGCAACGCCCTGTCCGCCGCCACCGACGCCGCCGCCGGCTTTGTGGCGGACGCCATCGCCGCCACCGACCCGACGGCCTCCACCGCCTTTGGGGTGTGGTTCGAGCCGCTGCTGGGCCGCCTGACCCCCGGGGGGCGCTGAGCCATGCCCACGCTGAACATCGTGCTGGTGGAGCCCCAGATCCCCGAGAACACCGGCAACATCGCCCGCACCTGCGCGGTGACCGGCGCGCGGCTGCACCTGGTCAAACCCCTGGGCTTTTCGGTGGACGACCGCCATTTAAAACGCGCCGGGCTTGACTACTGGCACCTTCTTGATATAACATATTACG
Source organism: Candidatus Allofournierella merdigallinarum (assembly GCA_019117205.1). GTDB lineage: Bacteria > Bacillota > Clostridia > Oscillospirales > Ruminococcaceae > Allofournierella_A > Allofournierella_A merdigallinarum. The sequence continues at coordinate 10,933 of DXAC01000058.1, forward strand.
AGGGGCTTCGGGATCTTTTTGCCCAAAACGACGGCCCCTTTTATTACTTCACCAGCAAAGGCCCCCGCCGTCACACCGACGTGGCCTATCCCGATGGCGCCTATCTGGTCTTTGGCCGGGAGGATGCCGGCCTGCCGGAGGCGCTGCTCCATGAAAACCAGGACTTTTGCGTGCGTCTGCCCATGCGGGCGGGGGCGCGGTGTCTGAACCTGTCCAATTCGGTGGCGGTGGGCGTCTACGAAGTGTTGCGGCAATGGGACTTCGCGGACCTGGAGAGCCGGGGCCAGCTGCGTGACTATCAATGGGAGTGAGAAAAGGAATGACACGAAAGATCGCGGTTTTGACCGATTCCGCCTGCGACATCCCCCCCGAGCTGGAAAAGAAATACGGCATCGACATCCTGCCCTTTGTCATCACGCTGGACGGCGTGAGCTACGTGGAGCGCCGGGACTTCGGCTTTGACGAGTTTTACCAGATGCTCCGCGCCGCCCAGGGGGTGCCCAGCACCGCCCAGGTCACGGCCATCCAGTTCTGCGAGCAGTACTGCAAGTATGCGGACGAGGGCTACACCGACGTGCTCCATGTGACCATCAACTCCACCGGCAGCGGCACCCACGACGCGGCGGTGCTGGCCCGGCAGATGCTGGACGAGGAGCGCCCCGGCCACAAGCTGAATATCCGCCTGATCGACAGCCACACCTATTCCTACGTGTACGGCGGCCCCCTGGTGGAGGCGGCCCGGCGGCTGCGCAACGGGGCGGAGCTGGGCTATGTGTGCAGCGAGCTGGAGGCCACTTTCGCCCGGCAGGAGATCGTGCTCTCCGCTTTCAGCTTGAAGCAGATGAAAAAGAGCGGGCGCATCAGCGCGGCGGCGGCCTTTGCGGGCGAGTTGCTGGGCCTGCGGCCCATCATCAGCCTCATCGACGGGGTCACCCGGGTGGAGGACAAGGTGCGGGGCGACGCGGCGGTGCCCGCCGCCATGCTCAAGCTGGCCCGCAAGCGGATGGTCTGCCCCGAGGGGGAGATCCGCTACATGCTGGGCTGCACCGACATCGACAACGTAAAAGACCTGGAAAAGCTCTGCTGCAAGGAGCTGGGCTGCGCCCCCGAAGCCATCTTCAAGCTGGGCGCCGCGGTGGCCAGCAACACCGGCCCGGACGCCATGGCCATCGTCTACCCCGGCGCGCCCCGCCGCTGAACCCTTAAACGCCTGCCCGCGGGGGCTGTCTGTCGCATTGTTCCGGCACACGGCCCCGCGGGCTTTTTCTCTTTTGTAACGGGAGGTCACCATGACTTTTGACCGACTTGCCTGGCTGTTCTTCTGCTTCTCCATCCTGGGCTGGGTGCTGGAGACCAGCCTTGCCGCCATCCGCACCCGCCGCTATGTGGACCGCAGCGTGCTCTTCGGCCCCTGGAGCCTGGTCTACGGCGTGTCCGGCCTGCTCATCACCGTGGGCCTGCGGGAACTCTCCGGCAACCTGTTCTTCCTGTTCCTGGGCAGCGCGCTGCTGGCCACCGTGGTGGAATGGCTGGCGGGGCACCTGCTGGAAAACGTCAGCCACACCCGCTGGTGGGACTACTCGGGCCGCCGCTTCAACCTGGACGGCTACATCTGCCTGAGCGCCTCGGTGCTGTGGGGCCTGCTGGGCATGGTGATGGTGCGCTGGGGTAACCACCTTTTGCTGTGGGCGCTGGAGTTCATGCCCGCGCCCGTGCGCCGGGTGCTGGTGCTGGCGCTGCTGGTGATCTTTTTGCTGGACGGCGCGGCCACCCTGCTCACCCTGGCGGGCGTGGTCCACAAGCTGCCCGCCCTGGAGCGCACCGGCCGCCGGCTGGACGCGGTCAGCGCCCGGCTGGGGGGCTGGATCCTCCGGGGATGCGAGCGCCGTATCCAAAAAGCCTATCCCGCCGCCAGCTTTGTCCACGAAAAGCGGGAAAAGCCGGCGGTGTTCGCCGCCGGGTGCAGCTTTGTGAAGCTGTTCTGGCTGTTCTTCATCGGCGCCTTTCTGGGAGACATCGTGGAGACCATCTTCTGCCGCGTCACCGGCGGGGTGTGGATGAGCCGCAGCAGCGTGGTGTGGGGCCCGTTCAGCCTGGTGTGGGGCATTGCCCTGGCGCTGGCCACCCTGCTGCTCTACCGCTACAAGGACAAGCCCGCCAGCTTCCTTTTCTGGGCGGGCACGCTGCTGGGCGGCGTGTACGAGTACCTGTGCAGCGTGTTCACCGAGCTTGTCTTCGGCACCGTGTTCTGGGATTACAGCGAGATCCCGTTCAACCTGGGCGGGCGCATCAACCTGCTGTACTGCTTTTTCTGGGGTTTTGCCGCGGTGGCCTGGTTCCGGCTGTGCTATCCCCCGCTCTCCCGCTGGATCGAGGCCATTCCCATCACCCCGGGCCGGGTGCTCACGGTGGTGCTGGTGGTCTTCATGGCGGCCAACGTTTTCATGAGCGCTTTGGCCATGGGCCGCTACAGCCAGCGGGCCGCGGGTGTGCCCGCCACCGCCTCCTGGCAGGTGTGGATGGACGAGCACTACCCGAACGAGGTGATGCAGCGCATCTACCCCAACGCGGTACGCACCCGCTGACCCGGCGCGACACACAATAAACGGCCCGGCGGCCTGCTCTTGGCAGGCCGCCGGGCCGCTTGTTTTGTCGCTTATTCCTCCCCGGCGTCCGAGGTGGCCTCATCCCCCGCGCTGTCTGCGGCGGAGGTGTCCTCCTGGGCGCTGTCCGAAGCCGGGCTGCTGGTGTCCTCGCCGGGCAGGCTGTCCGCGTTGCCGGCGATGACGCTGGTGGGATCGAAGTAATCCTCGTAGTCCAGGTCGGTCTCGGGGGCGTTGGCCGCCGCGCTGGAGCTGGGCTTCATCTCGCTTACCGCCAGCGCCCGCAGGTAGTACACGCCGTCCACCTTTTCAAAGGCGTAGTCCATGTACTTGGTGGGCTCGGTGGGGGCGGTGAGGCTGAAGTCGCCGCTGAGGCCGGGGGCGGGCACATAGCCCACCGTCACATACAGCCGGCCGCTCTTTTTGGTGAGCTTTTCCACCTTGGGGGTGTACATCCCCACCTGGCCGGTGACCGGGATCAGGTAGCACTGCTTTTCCTCGTCGTACTCAAAGGTCATGTCGCCGGACACGGTGCCAAAGGTCTCGTGGGTGAGCTTGTAGTCCGCACCCAGCAGCGACGCGGCGGCGGCGTCCACCTCCACGGCGGGCAGCAACAGGCTGTCGGTGTTGGGGTCGCGCTCGTAGGCGTCCAGGCCGGTGGCGCTGGACTGGGCTGTCGACACCGCCGCCCAGATGGCCGCCTCCTTGAGCAGGGCGGGGTCCGCCTGGTCCAGGTCGTCAAAGGGCAGCGGGTCCAGCATGACCAGCGCCTGCAGCCGCTGTTCGTATTCCAGCTTTTCGTCGGTGTCGTCAAACAGGATGGCCACGCCGCCCACCGCCGCGCTGATCACGGTGAACGCGCCGATGAGCACCAGCAGGCAGATGGCCAGGCCCAGCCACTGGCGGGCGCGGCGGCGCTTGTGGCGCTCGTGCTCCTGTTGGGAAATGGTGTTTGCCATAGGGTCGGTCCCCTCCTTGTGTGGGATAGGTCAGCGGATCTGGCCGCTGCCCAGGATGATGTATTTGTAGCTGGTGAGCTGGCAAAGGCCCATGGGGCCCCGGGCGTGGAGCTTCTGGGTGGAGATGCCCATCTCGCATCCCAGGCCGAACTCGCCGCCATCGGTGAAGCGGGTGGAGGCGTTCACATACACCGCCGCGCTGTCCACCCTTTGGGTAAAGGCCGCGGCCGCCGCCTGGTCGGCGGTGACGATGGCCTCGCTGTGGCCGGTGGAGTGGCGGGCGATGTGGTCGGCGGCCGCCTCGAGGCTGTCCACCACCGCCACCGCCAGGATGTAGTCCAGGAATTCGGTGTCGAAGTCCTCCGGCCCCGCCGGGGTGCCGGGGACGAGGGCCGCGGCGGCCTTGTCCAGCCGCAATTCCACCGGCGCAAGGCCCTTTTGCGCCCGCTGTGTCACCAGCCGGTCGTACAGGCGGGGCAGAAAGGCCGGGGCGGCGTCCCTGTGTACCAGGCACACCTCGGCGGCGTTGCACACCGACGGGCGGCTGGTCTTGGCGTTGTCCACGATGTCCAGCGCCATGGCCAGGTCTGCGGCCTTGTCCACATAGATGTGACAGATGCCGGTGCCGGTCTGGATCACCGGCACGGCGGCGTTCTCCACGCAGGCCCGGATGAGCCCCGCGCCGCCCCGGGGGATGAGCAAGTCCACAAGGCCGGTGGCCCGCATCAGCTCGGTGGAGGAGGCGCGGCTGGTGTCCTGCACCAGGGCCACCAGGCCGGCGGGCAAGCCCACGTCCTCCAGGCCCTTTTTCAGGGCCTCCACGATGGCGTTGTTGCTGCGAAAGGCCTCTTTGCCGCCCCGCAGCACGCAGGCACTGCCGCTCTTGATCGCCAGGGCCGCCGCATCGCTGGTAACGTTGGGCCGGCTCTCGTAGATGATGGCGATGAGGCCCATGGGCACGCTCACCTGCCGGATGACCAGGCCGTTGGGGCGGGTCACTTCGCTCAGGGTCCGGCCCAGGGGGTCGGGCAGGGCGGCCACATCCTCCACGCCGGCGGCCATGGCCTCCACCCGGACCTCGTCCAGCCGCAGGCGGTCCAGCATCACGGGGGCCACGGTGGCTTTCGCGGCCTCCAGGTCCTGCCGGTTGGCCGCCAGGATGGCCTCGCACTGCCCCCGCAGGCGGGCGGCCATGGCCCGCAGCGCGGCGCTTCGCTCTTCGCCGCTGGCCAGCGCCAGGGCCCCCATGGCCCCGCGGGCGGCGGTGAGAAGTTGCTGGGTGGAAGTCATCGTTATCCCTCCCGTTTTTGGGCGGCAAAGCGGGTGCCCGCTTCGCCCCCCTCGAAGATGGTGTACAGCACCGACGGTTCCGCCCCGTTGGCGATGACCATGTCCGCGCCGGCGTCGTTGACGATCTGCCCGGCCCGGAGCTTCGTTGCCATGCCCCCGGTGCCCAGGCTGCTGCCGGCCCCGCCGGCCAGCGCCACGATGTCCGGGGTGATCTCCTCCACCCGGCGCAGCAGCCGCGCCGCCGGATGGGTGTGGGGGTCGGCGGTGTACAGGCCGTCGATGTCGCTGAGGATCACCAGCAGCTGCGCCTCCAGGCTGGCGCACAGCCGGGCGGCCAGGGTGTCGTTGTCGCCCACCGCGATCTCGGCGGTGCTCACCGTGTCGTTTTCGTTCACGATGGGCAGGGCCCCCAGCTCCAGCAGCCGGGCCAGGGTGTTGTGCAGGTTTTCCCGGCGGCCGGTGTCGGCCAGGTCCTCGCTGGTGATCAGGATCTGGGCCACCGTGTGGCTGTATTCGGAAAAGAGCTTGTCATAGGTATACATCAGTTCGCACTGGCCCACGGCGGCGGACGCCTGCTTGGTGGGCATGTCCGCCGGGCGGCCGGGCAGGCCCAGCCTGCCCACCCCCATACCGATGGCGCCGGAGGACACCAGGATGATCTGATGTCCGGCGTTTTTCAGATCGCTGAGCACCTTGCACAGGCCCTCGATGCGGCGGATGTTCAGCCGCCCGGTGGCGTGGGCCAGGGTGGAGGTGCCCACCTTGACGACAGCTTTCAAACCGGTCCCCCCTGTATACAGTCGGATACAGATTACAGTATACCATAAACCGGGCCGCAACACAAACGCCCATCCATGGACTTTTTGTGAAATAATGGTATAATGTGCGGTAGACAACACCGGCGGGCGCTTTCCGCGCCGCCGGGGAAAACAAGGAGCGACCCTATGTACCGGTTTACCAACGATTACAGCGAGGGGGCCCACCCCTCCATCCTGGCCGCCCTGGCCGAGACCAACCTGGAGGGCAACTTCGGCTACGGCTGCGACCCCCACTGCGAGCGCGCGGCGGCCCTGATCCGGGAAAAGATCGGCCGGCCGGACGCGGACGTTCACTTCCTGGTGGGGGGCACCCAGACCAACGCCACCTGCATCTGCGCGTTCCTGCGCCCCCACGAGGCGGTGATCTCCGCCGCCACCGGCCACGTGTGCGTCCATGAGACCGGCGCCATCGAGGCCACCGGTCACAAATGCCTGGCGATGCCCTGCGGGCCGGACGGCAAGCTGACTCCGGACGCAGTGCGGGCAGCGGTGGCCGCCCACCCGGACGAGCACATGGTAAAGCCCCGGCTGGTGTACATCAGCAACACCACCGAGACGGGCGGGGCATACACCGCCGCCGAACTGGCCGCCCTGCGGGCGGTGTGCGACGAGCTGGGCCTGCTGCTTTACCTGGACGGGGCGCGGCTGGCCAGCGCCCTGGCCTGCGGCGGGGCCTCCTTTGAGGAGCTGGCGGCGCTGTGCGACGCCTTTACCATCGGCGGCACCAAAAACGGCGCGCTGTTCGGCGAGGCGGTGTGCATCCTGAACCCGGCCCTGAAGCCGGACTTCCGCTACATCTTAAAGCAGCACGGCGGTATGCTGGCCAAGGGCTGGCTGCTGGGGGTGCAGTTCGAGCAGCTGATGGCCGACGGCCTGTACGAGCAGCTGGGGCAGCACTCCACCCGCATGGCCCAGCGGCTGGCGGCGGGCCTGGAGAAGCTGGGGGTGGCCTTTGGCAGCCCCAGCCCCTCCAACCAGGTGTTCCCCATCCTGCCGGACGAGGTGCTGAAAAAGCTGGAGGGCAGCTTCCACTGGGAGGCGCAGGGGCCGGCGCAGCCGGGCTTCACCCGCATCCGCTTGGTGTGCAGCTGGGCCACCTGCGAGGAGGCGGTGGCCGCTTTCCTGCTGGCGGCGGAACAGGCCCTGGCCGACTGCCCGGCCTGCCTGTAAATCACACAAACAGGGGCGGCCCGCCTGCGTTTTGCAGGCGGGCCGCCTTTTTGCTGCTTGTCAGTTGAAAGATGGCCCTCGCGCACCGGGTCACCGGCTCCCCTGCGTTCAGGCGGGCGCGGCGGCCCGGGTGGGGGCGTCGCCCGCCGGGGCGGGCAGGAAACATTCGGCGGCGGCGTTCCAGTTATAGGCCGCGGAGGCGCCGTCCTGCCCCACGCACAAAACCGTCTCCTCCGCCAGATACACCTCGCGGAACCCGTCCAGCGCGGGCAGGCCCGACTCCAGCGGCTCCCAGGCCCCAACGCTGACCCTGTACAGCCCCTGGGTCCGGGAGGTGATCCCCTGGTAGGTGGAGGCCCCCAGGTACAGCACCCGCTGGGTGCCGTCCCCCGCGGGCAAAAAGGCCAGCTGCACGCTGTCCGCCATCAGGTCGATGCTCGCCACCACTTCCAGGTCGTCGGCGGCGCACACCACCGCCAGCGTTCGGTCCAGGCCCTCCGCGTGGGCCGGCGCGTCGTACTTGAAAAGCGCGCAGAGCTCCGCCGCGTCGGGCGACGAAAAGCTGCCGTAACGCACGCTGTCCAGCGTGAGAGCCCGGGGCGAGCCGGCCTCCTCCGCCAGGGGCGCGGCGGCGGCTAGCAGCCGCGCCTGAAAGCCCCCGCCGACGCCCGCGTCCTCACAGCCGAAAAGAAGCAGTGCCGCGACCAGCACCCCGGCCAGCGCCGCTTTTTTTCTCATGGCTCTCTTCCCCCTTTTGAACATTCTTCCCGCGGGGCGGCTCAGTCCGCCGGGGCGCTCATGCCCAGCTGCTCCATGGCCTGCTGCTCTTTTTCGGCGATCGCGGCCTCCATTTCAGGGTCGGGCACAAACTCCCCCTCCACCGGCGCGCCGTCCGGGTAGAGGTCCTCGCAGCGGATGGTGTAGCTCTCCAGCGCCGGGCCGGGCACGCCGCCGTTGAAGCTGTGGGCCAGGGTGTACTTGTCCTCCACCCGCATCTCCAGCAGGGTGCCGGTGTAGTAGTCGTTGTCCACTTCGGTGAAGGTGGCCTCCAGCACGCCGGGCAGCACTTCCAGCTGTTCCGCCAGGGCCGGGTCGGGGGCGGCGGTGTTGTTAAAAAGCACCGCCATCCGGCGCTCGCCCTCCACGCTCTTCCATACGGGCAGGAAGTAGAGCTCGGTGCCCGTCCAGCTTTCGTTTTCCTCGGTAGGCTCAAAGGTAAAGGTCACCGCATCCTCGGTGACGGTGCACGCGTCGAAAGTGTAGTGGTCGTCCACGGTGGAGCACTCCCGGCCGTAGACCCCTTGCGGATAGAGCAGTTCATAGCTCGTATGGCTCACCGTTTCGCCGGTGGCGGGGTCCACCAGCAGCTTGCCGCCGCCGTTGTGCATGATCTCGTCGCCCCCGTGAACGACGCCGTCGGTGAGCACCGCCACCAGGCCGTCTTCATCCACGAACGTGCCCTGGATGAGCATACAGTTGGGCACGGTGAAGTAAAAGGCGGTGCCGTCCGGCCGCTCCACCAGCACCGCGGGCAGGCCGCCCGCCTCGGTGGAGGCGTAAATGGTGCAATCGCCCGAGCGGTTAACGCTGCACTCGTAGGCAAAGCGGGTGGTGTCCATGTTGACGCCGCACCCCTCCAGCAGGGCGCGGATGTGGTCCAGCTCCGTGTCGCCGGTTTGGGCGGCGGGGGCGGAGGTGTTTTCCATACTTTCCGCCGGGGCGGCGGCGCAGGCGGCCAGGGCCAGCAGGGCCGCGGCAAGGGCAAGACACAATGCTTTTTTCATGGGAGTTCCTCCTTTCCATGGCGGCGTCGGGGCTCGGCGCCGCGCCGTAAAACAGGGCCAGTGCCCCAAAGGCGGGCCATCTGTGAAATAAACGAACCGGCGGCGGAAAAAATTGCTGTTTGGGCCGAAGAAAAGCCCGCCCCCGGCCCCTTTTCAGCGGCCAGGGGCGGGCTGTGGCTCCACTCCGATTATAACATAGTCAATGTGATAACTCAACCCGTTGGTGTTTATTTTTGAGGTAAGGCCTTCCGTGGCCCACCCTTTACCCCTCGCCCGGCTGGCCTGGGTCGGGCTGTTGCAAAAACCAGGTCACATAGTTCAGGATATGCTGCTTTTTCCAGGGGCTGCAGTTCATCAGCTGGTATTCCAGCTCCTGGGAGAAAAAACTGCGCCGGCTCTGCCCGGAGGCGGGCAGAAGCGCGTAGACCGGGCATTCCATGATGCCGGCCAGCTTGTAGAGGAATTCCAACGACAGGCCGGTCTTTCCCCGCTCGATGCGGCTGATGTACTGGGGGGTGGTGTCCGCCTTTTCCGCCAGCATCTCCTGGGTCCAGCGGCGCTCCTTCCGCGCCTGTTTCACCTTTTCGCCAATGGCCTTTTGCAGTTGGTCCATCTCGATCACCTCATCATCAGCGTACCAACAACGGGGCGAAAAATTGAGCGCTTGTCAGGGTTATTTATAAACCCAACAGTGCTATTTTTTGCAAAAAAACAGCCATTTAGCGTCGAGTACAAGCCTGCACAGCGCAAGTTTTTCGCCGCCACCGGAAAAGGGCCCGCACAGCGTCTGTGCGGGCCCTTTTCCGGCCCCGGGGCGGCGCGCCCCGGGAATAATATACAATTTGTATTATAAGCGGTTTTTGTACATCTCTTCGTAATACTTCTGGTAGTTGCCGCTGGTGACGTTGGCCATCCACTCCTCGTGGGCCAGGTACCAGTCGATGGTCTTCACGATGCCCACCTCAAAGGTGGTCTCGGGGTACCAGCCCAGCTCGTTTTTGATCTTGGTGGGGTCGATGCCATAGCGGCGGTCGTGGCCCAGGCGGTCGGCCACATACTTGATGAGGCCCTCGTCGATGCCGTCGTCCTGCAAACGCTCGTGGAGCTGGGCGATGATGGTCTTGACGATGAAGATGTTGGGCCGCTCGTTGTGGCCGCCCACGTTGTACACTTCCCCGTCCCGGCCGCCGTTTGCCACCATGTCGATGGCCTTGCAGTGGTCCTCCACATACAGCCAGTCCCGCACGTTCATGCCGTCGCCGTACACCGGCAGCTGCTTGTGGTGCTTCACGTTGTTGATCATCAGCGGGATGAGCTTCTCAGGGAACTGGTAGGGGCCGTAGTTGTTGGAGCAGCGGGTGATGTTCACCGGCATACCGTAGGTGTCGTGGAAAGCCATCACGAACATGTCGGCGCTGGCCTTGCTGCTGGAATAGGGGCTGTGGGGGCACAGGGGGGTGGTCTCCATGAAGTAGCCGTCCTCCCCCAGGCTGCCGTAGACCTCGTCGGTGGACACCTGCAGGTACTTTTTGCCCTCGGCCCACTTGCCGTCCGCGAGCCAGGCGTTTTTAGCGCACTGGAGCAGGTTCACGGTGCCCAGCACGTTGGTCTCCACGAAAATTTCCGGGTTTGAGATGCTGCGGTCCACGTGGCTCTCGGCGGCGAAGTTGATGACATAGTCAAAATCGTATTTCTCGAACAGGCCCGTCACCAGCGCCCGGTCGCAGATGTCCCCCTGCACGAACACGTGGCGTTTGTCGCCCTCCACGTCTTTCAGGTTCTCCAGGTTGCCGGCATAGGTCAGCTTGTCGAGATTTACAAGAAGTATATCCTCGTATTTATTCAGCATATAGTATACAAAGTTGGAGCCGATGAAGCCGGCGCAGCCGGTGATGAGATACTTTTTCATGGGAAACATTCCTTTCTTATTTCAGGCCGTTCTCGCCGTCCCAGTGGTCGAAGTAGCATTGCAGGGCCTCCTGCCAGGGGCGCATCTCGTTGCCCACGGTGCAGGCGAGCATCCGGTTTTCCAGGGCGCTCCAGGCGGGGCGGCTGGCGGCGGCGGGGTGCTTGGCGGCGTACTCGGCGCTGGTGCAGGGAACGACCTGGGCGTCCACGCCGGCCAGGCGGATGATCTCTTTGGCAAAGTCGTACCAGCTGCACACCCCCTCGCCGGTGCAGTGGTAGAGGCCGTAGTCGTGGCTCACCGCCAGCTTGAGGATGTGGTGGGCCAGGTCCTCGGCGTTGGTGGGGTTGCCCAGCTGGTCGTTGACCACCTCCAGCCGGCCAAACTTTTTGCCGGCGTTCACCATGGTCTTGACAAAGTTCTTGCCGTTGTAGCCGTAGAGCCAGGCGGTGCGCACGATGAACCAGCGGTGGCAGAAGTTCCGCACATACTCCTCCCCCAGGGCCTTGGTGCGGCCGTAGGCGCTCACCGGGCCGATGGGGAAGCTCTCGTCCAGGGGGGTGTTCCCTTGGCCGCTGAACACATAGTCGGTGGAGACATGGATGAACCGGGCCCCCACCCGCTCGGCCGCCTGGGCCAGGTTGGAGGCGCCCAGGGCGTTGGCCTTGAACGCGGCCTCGGGGTTCGTTTCGCAGCCGTCCACGTTGGTGAACGCGGCGCAGCCGATGATGGTGTCCGGCTGATGGCGGCGCACAAAGGCGATGGTGGCGGTGCGGTCGGTGATGTCCAGCTCGGCCAGGTCGGTGGGCAGCACGGTGGCGTTTTTCAGCCGCTCGGGCAGGGGGCCCAGGCTGCTGCCGCCCTCTTTCAGCTGCCGCTGCAACTCGGTTCCCAACTGGCCGCCGGCCCCGGTGATGAGGATCTTCATCTGCGTCCCTCCCCTTTTTGCTCAATAGCGAATTTTGGCGTCAGCCACCCGCTTCAGGTGCTCGCCGTAGGGGCTCTTGCCGTAGCGGGCGGCGCTTTCCAGCAGCTTTTCCTTGGCGATCCAGCCGTTTTTGTAGGCGATCTCCTCGGGGGCGCTGATCTTGATGCCCTGGCGCTTTTCCACCATCCGCACAAAGTCCGCCGCCTCCACCAGGCTGTCCATGGTGCCGGTGTCCAGCCAGGCGAAGCCCCGGCCCAGCAGCTGCACATCCAGCTTGCCCTCGGCCAGGTACATGGCGTTCAGGGTGGTGATCTCCAGCTCGCCCCGGGCGCTGGGCTTGACCTGTTTGGCCTGGGCGCTGACCCGGTTGTCGTAGAAGTACAGGCCGGTGATGGCGTAGTTGCTCTTGGGCTCCTTGGGTTTTTCCTCCACGCTGATGACCTTGCCGTCCTCGTCGAACTCCACGATGCCGAAGCGCTCGGGGTCGTTGACGTAGTAGCCGAACACAGTGGCGCGGCCGTTCTGCTCGGCGTTGGCCACCGCAGCCTTGAGGATGCGGGAGAAGCCGTTGCCGTAGAAGATATTGTCGCCCAAAATCATGGCGCAGCAGTCGTCGCCGATGAACTCTTCGCCCAGCAGGAAAGCCTGGGCCAGACCGTCGGGGCTGGGCTGCACCTTGTAGGACAGGCGCAGACCGTACTGGCTGCCGTCGCCCAAGAGATGCTCGAAGCGGGGGGTGTCCTCAGGGGTGGAGATGATGAGGATGTCCTGGATGCCCGCCAGCATCAGGGTGGACAGGGGGTAGTAGATCATGGGCTTGTCGTACACCGGCAGCAGCTGCTTGGAGGTGACCATGGTCAGGGGATACAGACGGGTGCCGGCGCCGCCGGCCAGAATGATGCCTTTCATACCATTCGCTCCTTATTCGGGCGCGTGCGCGCCCTTCGTTTTTGCGGCTTACCACAAAGCGGAGCCACTTCCGCTGTTTACGATTTTGAGGGCCGCGCCGAAGCCGGCGGGCCGCAGGCCTTTACAGCCGGAAACCCCACTTGCAGAAATAGCGGCCCATGCTTTTGAGCTGCTGCAAAAAGGGTTTGAGGCTTTTCTGGGGCGCGCGGTGCCAGGCGTGGCAGGCGGTGAACTGGGGCAGGTAGTAAACAAGGCCCTTGCGCCGCGCCTTCTGGGTGATGTCCGCGTCCTCCACATACATGAAGTATTTTTCGTCGAAGCCGCCGATGGCCTTGAACACGGCGGTGCGCATGCAGAAAAAGCTGCCGGTGCAGAACTCGATGGGGGTGGGTCTCGAGAGGTCCTCGTCCAGCATGGCGTAGTGGTCGCCGAAGCGTTTGAGGCCCGGCACCCCCTGCCGCGCGGCGAGGCCCAGCACGCCGGGCTTGCGCTTGGGCAGCACCTGCTCGTGCCCGTCGGGGAAGGTGAGCCGCGGGGTGGCCATCACCGCCTCGGGGTGTTCTTCCAGCCAGCCGCACAGCCCGCCCAGCACGTCGCTCTCCACGAAAATGTCGGGGTTGAGCACGAAGTGATAGTCGCTGTCCAGCAGGGGCAGCACCTTGTTGTGGCCCGCGCCGAAGCCCAGGTTCTCGGACAGGCGCAGCACGGTCACGTTCTCCGGCCAGGGGTGGGCGGCCAGAACTTCGCCCGCGCCGTCGGGGCTGGCGTTATCCACAAGATAAAGAGTGAGGGGCGCGGCGGTGTGCCGCAGCACCGATTCGGCGGCGCGGATGACCTCGTCGGCCCCGCCGTAGCTCACGATGCAGGCGCTGATCTTCAACGCGCCGCCCCCTTCCGAAATCACAGAAATAGTCGAGTATAGTATACCACAAAGGAGCCGCCGGGGCAACATGGAAGGTGCCCGCCGCGCCCCGCGGCACAGAAAAAGCCGCCGCACCCATCCGGGTGCGGCGGCTCTTGTTTTATCTTGCTCAGCCCTGCTGCTTGCGCTTGGCCTCGATGGCGGCCAGAGCGTCCTTGCGGCTCAGGTTGATGCGGCCCTGCTGGTCGATCTCGGTGACCATGACGATCAGCTCGTCGCCCACAGCGACCACGTCCTCCACCCGCTCGACGCGCTTTTGGTCCAGCTTGGAGATGTGCACCAGGCCTTCCTTGCCCGGGGCGATCTCCACGAAGGCGCCGAAGTTCATCAGACGGGTCACGCGGCCCTTGTAGATGGCGCCCACCTCGGGGTCCTCCACAATGGTCTTGATGGTGTGGATGGCACGGTTGGCGTCGTCCACGTCGATGGCGGAGACGAACACGTGGCCGTCCTCCTCCACGTCGATCTTGCAGTTGCAGTTGGCGCAGATCTCCTGGATGACCTTGCCGCCCTTGCCGATGACGTCCTTGATCTTGTCCACGGGGATGACCATGGACAGCATTTTGGGAGCGTACTTGGACAGCTGCTCGCGGGGAGCGGGGATGACCGGCAGCATGATCTCGTCCAGGATGAAGAGACGCCCTTTCCGGCACTTCTCAAAGGCTTCCTCGATGATCTCGTAGGTCAGGCCGTCGATCTTGATGTCCATCTGGATGGCGGTGATGCCCTTGTGGGTGCCGCCCACCTTGAAGTCCATGTCGCCGTGGAAGTCCTCCACGCCCTGGATGTCCAGCATGGTCATCCAGCGCTCGCCCTC
>DXAC01000059.1 GCA_019117205.1 Candidatus Allofournierella merdigallinarum
GTAATATGCCTCCCCCTTCTTAATGAATGATTTGGTTTCTAGTCTTTCTTTTCAACTTGAATGCTATCAGAAACACCAAAGTCATCAAATATCTTCAAAAAATCATCTAGTGGTCTGTTACCTTCCTGTGCCAAATCAGGTATTATGTTACAAGCCAAATGGTACATGAGCAGTTTACATTGATGCTTTCTCTTTGCTGTTTTACTTCTCTCTACAAGATTTTTTCTATCTAATGCAATCAAGTGATTCTCCGCTCGCCCATGGTGATATGCTATTACTCCATCTATTTGTTCGTAGGCGAGTAGCATTTCGGTGCATTCAAGGATATCTAATACTGTGAAATTTTCACCCTCAATAACCGTATTTCCTTCTTCTTCGATAACAAAAATAAACTTGTATTCCTTGACAGAAGCCTTTTCTTTTTGGATGATTTCTTCTGCTCCCCTTAAATAATCATTGTAATGCTCCATGTGCTTTTTTGTGCTACTGCTCAAAGCACAACACAAATTATCGACAGATGGATTAAGGGGCACCTTTTCCCCATTTGGATTTTTCGATAACATCTTATCAACTGGAGTATTCAGTGCTCGCTTTAATAAATCTTGGTTTCCCTCTCTATATGGGGATACTTCAAAGTGTTCCAACATGTAAGCAACATCACCGATTGCGACTACGCCATCAGGGCAATTATGCTTCTCTGTTTCTGGAAATTGCTCGATAATCTTTGCAAAGTCAATACTATCGGAGAAATACTCGCAATGTGCGTTGGAGTCTTTTATAGAGTCATACAACCTTTTCAGCTCTTTCTTTGCATCCGACATTCAATGGTTCCTCTACTCGTATCGTCCTATAAAGTTAATTCTGAATATAACAAACAAATCCGAACCCGTCGCCAACTGGCGCAAGGTTCGGATTTGTTTTGTTTGGTGACCCGTCCGGGAATCGAACCCGGGTTACCGCCGTGAAAGGGCGATGTCTTGACCGCTTGACCAACGGGCCATATTATACAAGGCTTAGCTACGACAGCAAGCAAAACATCGTCCACTGTTGCGGGCGACCCCCATGTATCGTAGCTAAACCTTGTATCTGGTAGCGGTAACTGGATTCGAACCGGTGACACTTCGGGTATGAACCGAATGCTCTAGCCAACTGAGCTATACCGCCATATTTCGTTCGCCTTTTGAAAGGCGCTTTTATATTATACTGAAAGCCCGGGGGCTTGTCAATACTTTTTTGCCGGAAAAAGGCGGCGGCCGTGGGTTTTCCCTTTCCCCCGGCCGCCGCTGCGCTTTTCTCTTTTCCTTTTACTTCGCCTTGGGCACCAGCAGCTCCTTGCCGCCCATGTAGGGGCGCAGCACCTCGGGGATCTTCACCGTGCCGTCCGCCTGCAGGTTGTTCTCCAGCAGGGCGATCAGCATCCGCGGCGGCGCCACACAGGTGTTGTTCAGGGTGTGGGGCAGGTAGTTGCGGCCGTCCTCTCCCTTGATGCGGATCTTCAGCCGCCGGCTCTGGGCCTCGCCCAGGTTGGAGCAGCTACACACCTCAAAGTACTTCTTCTGCCGGGGGCTCCAGGCCTCGATGTCGCAGCTCTTCACTTTCAGGTCCGCCAGGTCCCCCGAGCAGCACTCCAGCTGGCGCACCGGGATGTCCAGGCTGCGGAACAGCTCCACGCTGTACCGCCACATCTTCTCGTACCAGTCCATGCTCTCCTGGGGCTTGCAGAGCACGATCATCTCCTGCTTCTCAAACTGGTGGATGCGGTAGACGCCCCGCTCCTCCAGGCCGTGGGCCCCTTTCTCCTTGCGGAAGCAGGGGCTGTAGCTGGTCAGCGTCAGGGGCAGCTTCGCCTCGGGGATCAGCTGGTCCACAAAGCGGCCGATCATGGTGTGCTCGCTGGTGCCGATCAGGTAGAGGTCCTCCCCCTCGATCTTGTACATCATGGCGTCCATCTCGGGGAAGCTCATCACGCCCTGCACCACCGCGCCGTGCATCATGAACGGCGGGATGACGTAGGTGAAGCCCTTGCCGATCATGAAGTCCCGGGCGTAGGCCAGCACCGCCTCGTGGAGGCGGGCGATGTCCCCCAGCAGGTAGTAGAAGCCGTTGCCCGCCACCCGCCGGGCGCTGTCCAGGTCGATGCCCTCGAAGCTCTCCATGATGTCGGTGTGGTAGGGGATCTCAAAGTCCGGCACCACCGGCTCGCCGAACCGCTCCACCTCCACGTTGCAGCTGTCGTCCGGGCCGATGGGCACCGACGGGTCGATCATGTTGGGGATCACCAGCATGATCTCCCGGATCTTGCCCTCCAGCTCCTCCTCTTTTGCCTCCAGCTGGGCCAGCCGCTGGGCCTGGGCGGCCACCTGGGCCTTGGCCTCCTCGGCCTCGGCCAGCTTGGAGGGGTCCTTTTTCGCCTGGCCCATCAGCACGCCCACCTGTTTGGACAGGGCGTTGCGCTGGGCCCGCAGGCTGTTGGCCTCGGTCATTACCTGCCGGTTCTCGGCGTCCAGGGCGATGACCTGGTCCACCAGGGGCAGCTTTTGCTCCTGGAATTTCTTTTTGATGTTCTCCTTTACCGCGTCCGGATTTTCCCGCACGAAACGAATGTCCAGCATGTCGCGTCTCCCCCTCTTACTTGTTTTCTTCTTTGTTGTAGCCGCCCAGCAGGTTCGCAAAGGCGGAAAGCTGCTCGTCCGAGTAAAAATGCACCGTCAGGCTGCCCTGGCCGTTTTTGTAGTCCACCTTTACCTCGCTGCCCAGCGCCTCGCGCAGGGCGTACTCCACTTCTCCCGCCAGCGCCGGCCGCAGCGCCGGCGCTTTGGGCGGTTTTTCCGGTTTTGCCAGCTTTTTGCACAGGGCCTCGGTCTGGCGGACGTTCAAATTCTGGCCCACCACCGTTTCGGCGGCCTGCTCCATCAGCGCGGCGTCCGGCAGGCCCAGCAGCACCTTGGCGTGGCCGGTGGAGAGCTTGCCCCCCTTGAGCAGCTCCAGCACCGCCTCCGGCAGGTTCAGCAGGCGCAGGCTGTTGGCCACCGCGCTGCGGCTTTTGCCCAGCTTTTGGGCCGCCTGCTCCTGGGTGAGGCCGCACTTTTCCATCAGCTGGCGATAGCCCATGGCCTCCTCCACCGGGTCCAAGTCCTCCCGCTGGAGGTTTTCGATCAGCGCCAGCTCCATGGCCTCGCCGTCGGACACGTCCTTGATGACCACCGGCACCTCGGAAAGCCCCGCCAGCCGCGCGGCCCGCCAGCGGCGCTCGCCGGCGATGATCTTGTAGGCGCCCCCCGCCGTCGCCCGCACCGCGATGGGCTGCAGCAGGCCGTGGCGGGCGATGCTGTCCGCCAGCTCCGAGAGGGCCTGCTCGTCGAAGTCCTTGCGGGGCTGGTTTTTGTCCGGCTCGATCTCCCGCAGGGGCAGGGTGCTCACCGCGCCCCCCACGTCCCGGGCGGCGTCCTCGAACAGGCTCTCCAGCCCGCGGCCCAGCCCCCCTTTTTTCACTGCCATCCGCTCTCCCCCTTTACCGGTTGTTGTTGAGAAATTCCCGGGCCATCTCGGTGTAGGCCTCGTTGCCCTTGCTTGCCGGGTCGTAGTAGTTGATGGGCATCCCGAAGCTGGGCGCTTCGGAGAGGCGCACATTCCTTGGCACGGTGGTCTTGTAGACCTTGTCCCCAAAGAACTTCTTCACCTGGTCCACCACCTGCAAGGTCAGGTTCAGCCGGCCGGCGTACATGGTGAACACCACGCCCTCGATCTCCAGGTAGTGGTTGTACATTTTCCGCACCGTTTTAAGGGTGCTCATCAGCTCGGACAGGCCCTCCAGGGCGTAGAACTCGCACTGGATGGGGATGAGCACCGAGTCGCAGGCGCACAGGCCGTTGAGGGTGAGCAGGTCCAGGCTGGGGGGACAGTCGATGAAGATGAAGTCGTACCGGTCGGCCACCGGGGCCAGTGCCTGGCGCAGGCGGCTCTCCCGCCGGGGCAGGTTCACCAGCTCCACCCCCGCGCCGGACAGCTGGATGTTGGAGGGGATGATGTCCACCTTGAACTGGGTGGAGAGGATGGCGTCGGCGGCCTTTCCCTCGCCGATGAGCAGCTGGTAGACGCTGCTGGAGACGTTTTTCTTGGAGACGCCGTAGCCGCTGGTGGTGTTGCCCTGGGGGTCCATGTCCACCGCCAGCACCTTTTTGCCCTGGGCGGCCACACAGGCCGCCAGGTTCACCGTTGTGGTGCTTTTGCCCACGCCGCCCTTTTGATTCGCCACTGCGATGATCTTGCCCAACTTGTTCGTTTCCTTTCCCGTGGATTTCGCCGCCCCGGCCCCATTCGGGCCGCCTGGGACGGCCTGCCCTGCCAAAGCCGCCTCCCGGCGCTTCTTCTCCGCCCGGCACGGCAAAAAAGACAGGCTGTGCTTTGTATTATAGCACACACCGCCCGGTTTTGAAACGGGCAATATCTTGTGGTCGCGACAAAAAAACCCCAATTTGCAGGCCTGTTTTCTATATATAGTGTGTCCGGCTGCGCAGACCATAGGGTCCCGCGGCGGGCATTTTTGCTTTTTTCGCACCTTTCAGGCGGAAAAGGGCGCGGAATGTTCCACGTGGAACAACGGCACGGTGCGGGCTTTGAGGCGGCAGGGCGCGGGACAGTCGGCGGCGCGGGCGGGGGCTGGAATGGGCGGCGAGTGACGGGGCGTGGATGGGCGGCGAGAGCAGGATGGGCGGTGGGCGGCGGGGCGGACAACGGGCCAGAATGGGCGGGGCCGTGTATTGTGTTGTGACGGGAGGGCTGGTTTTCGGGTGAGTCTGGCACGGTGAAGTTTTTGAGCCATTGGGTGGCGGGGCAGAGACGGGCGGTCGAGGGGTGTCTTTGAGAGCACGGAACGACGCGACAGACGGAACGGGCAACGGGCCCAGAACGGGAACGGGTGACAGGGCGGGCCGTTTTACTCCCCTGCTCCGCCTGACGCCTCAATGTTCTACGTGGAACAATGACGGGATTCTTTTTTGCCGCCGCGCAGTGAGGGCCAGCGGACAGGACAGGCGGGCACAGCCCCGGACAGGGTGATCGGCAGGCAGGGCAGTCCTCTCCCCCGCCCTGGGGCGGACGGGATGTCCCGGGCGGGAGGACGACACAGGCGGGAGAACAGCGCGGACGGGAGAACGGTGCGGGATGTCAACCGGGCGGCACACAGTTCGGGCCGGGCGGCGGGGACGAAAATCGGGGCCGCTTGTCGGGAGTGCGAGGCCTCTTGCTGGCGGCAGAGAGAAAACCCGAGACCGCCTGCCGGGGGTGTGAGGCCTCTTGCCGGCAGCGACAACAAAGACCGGCCTGCCGGGGGGCGGCATGTCCCACAAGCAACCGGGCGGCAGACAGAAAAACCCGGGGCCCCCACCGACGGATCGGCAGAGGCCCCGGGAATGTTAAGGGCAATTGTTAAGGGCAATCGTAAGGGCATTGATACATCACCCGGACGAGCGGCCGGCGTTCGCCGACGGCGGGGCGCTCTTCCCCGCCCGGTGGGCGGCCCTGGATGTTCCACATGGAACATTCTCTGCCTTTCCTCCCTTTTGCGGGGAGGGCCGGTCAGTGGCCGGCGTTCGCCGGCGACGCGGCGCTCTTCCGCCGCCCGGTGGGCAGCCCTGGATGTTCCACGTGGAACATCCCCTGTTTTCCTCCCCTTTGCGGGGAGGGCCGGTCAGCGGACGGCGGCGGGCTCGCGGGGGGAGGTCCCCTCCCGGGCGGCGGGGGCGGTGGGGATGTGTACCGTGTACTCCACGTAGCCCTCCCCCTCGGTGCGGGTGGCGCGGGCGGGCACCCCCGCGTCCACCATCAGGCGCACCGCCCGGTTGATGGTGTTCACAAAGATCCGCACGTCCCGCACCATGGGAACCGAACGGCGGCGGGGCTTTGCCTGCAGCTGCCGCTCCACATACTCGTCCGCCTGGCGGGCGTTCATCTTCTTCGCCACGAACTGGGCCAGCGCATGGGTGCGGGCCTGCTCGTCCGGCAGGCGGAGCACCGCCCGGGCGTGGCGCTCGGTGAGGCCGTGGGCCACACAGTAGGCCTGCTGGGCGTCGGTGAGGGCCAGCAGCCGCAGCTTGTTGTTCAGGGTGGGCTGGGCGATGCCCAGCCGCCGGGCCGCCTCCTCCTGGGTGCAGCCCCACAGCTCCACCACCTCCCGGATGCCCCGGGCCTGCTCAAAGGGGTCCAGCCCCTGGCGCTGCATATTCTCCAAAAGCCCCAGCGCTGCCGCCTGGCCGTCGTCCCGCTGGGTGAGGATGGCCGGGATCTCGGCAAGGCCCGCCAGCTTGCAGGCCCGCAGCCGGCGCTCCCCCGCCACCAGCTCGTATTCTCCCCTTTTTTTGCCGGGACGCACGCTCACCGGCTGCAGCAGCCCATTCTCCGCGATGCTCACCGCCAGCCGGGCGATCTCCTGCTCGTCGAAGTGCCGCCGCGCCTGGTGGGAGGACGGCTTCACCCGGTCGATGGGCAAAAGCAGCACCTTTCCCGCCGTTTTCGGCCCCGCCATCAGCATCTCTGGCTCCTTTCCCCGCGCACCGGCCCCCGCTTTTGCCCGTTTGTGCAAAAAATCGGACGCGCGCGGCCTTTTTCTCACTTCCTCCAGGGTCCGCCGTCAGCTTGTCCCTGTGGTTTGAGTATACCACGCGCATCCGATATTTTCCAGTATTTTCCATTTACAGAAAATGACACCAGCCGCCGGCGGTCGGGTCACTTCAGGGGGGCTTTTGCGATCTTGCCGCCGTTTCGGGGGTAAACGGTCGAAGTGTGCGAAATCTTTTCGCACAGGATCAGCCGCCGCTCGTCGCCGCCGGGCAGGCGCAGGGCCACCGTCTCGCGCCAGGCGCCGCCCAGTTTTGTGATGGCGTTTTTCGCGGCGGCCAGTTCCTCGTCGCCGGAGGCCCCTTTCAGGGCGATGAACATGCCCCCCACCTTTACCAAGGGCAGGCAGTACTCGCTCAAGGCGGGCAGGGCGGCCACCGCCCGGGCGCAGGCCACGTCAAAGGCCTCCCGCCAGCGCTTGCGGGCCGCCTCCTCCGCCCGCTCCTTGGCAAGCTCCACGCCGGCAAGGCCCAGCTCGCCGCAGACCCAGCGCAAAAAATCCACCCGCTTGCCGGTGGGCTCCATCAGGGTGAGGGCCAGGTCCGGCTTGTAAATTTTGGCCACCAGGCCGGGAAAGCCCGCGCCGGTGCCCACGTCCACCAGGCTGCCCGCCACCTCGGGGCGGGCGGCGAAGAGCAGGCTGTCCACAAAGTGCTTGTCCTCGATGCCCTCGGGGTCGGTGATGGCGGTGAGGTTCACCTTTTGGTTGTACTCCACCAGGCAGGCGGCGTAGCGGTCCAGCTTGTCCAGCGCGTCGCCGGACAGGGCCAGCCCCGCCGCCGCGGCCTTGGCTTCCAGTCGGTTTTTGTCGATCATTGGCTGTCCTCCGTTTCTTTGCCGGGGCCGGCGCCCGCGGCGGCCACGGCCACCGAGAGCACCGCGATGTCCGCCGGCGACACGCCGGGGATGCGGGACGCGGCGGCGATGTCCGCCGGGCGCAGCTTTTCCAGCTTCTCCCGGGCCTCCAGCCGCAGGCCGGTGAGGGGGGCGTAGTCGAAGTTTTCCGGGATGGTCTGGCTCTCCAGCCGCTTTACCTCCCGGATGGCCCGCTGCTGGCGCTGGATGTAGCCGGCGTACTTGATCTCGGTGGTGATGCGCTGGGCCATGGGGCCGTCCACCCCGTCGCCGGGGCCGATCACCGCAGCGACGTGCTGGTAGCCGATCTCCGGCCGGCGGAGCAGCTGGGCCGCCGTGCCGCCCTTTTCCACCGGGGCGAGGCCCTGGCTTTCCAGCACGGCGTTGAGCTCTGGCGCCCGCACGGTGGTGTTCTCCAGCCGCCTTTGCTCGGCGGCCTTTACCTCCATCGCCCGCTCGAAAGCCGCCCAGCGGCCGTCGTCCACCAGGCCGAATTTCCGGCCGATGGGGGTCAGGCGCTCGTCGGCGTTGTCCTGGCGCAGGGTGAGGCGGTATTCGCTGCGGCTGGTCATCATCCGGTAGGGGTCCAGCACCCCTTTGGTGACCAGGTCGTCCACCAGGGTGCCCAGATAGGAGGTGTAGCGGGGCAGGGTCAGCGGCGCCCGGCCCAGCACCGCCAGGGCGGCGTTGGCCCCCGCCAGCAGGCCCTGCGCCGCCGCCTCCTCGTAGCCGCTGGTGCCGCAAAACTGGCCCGCGCCGTAGAGCCCCGCCACCGCCCGGCACTCCAGGGTGTGGCGCAGGGCCTGGGGGTCGATGCAGTCGTACTCGATGGCGTAGGCCGGGCGCATGATCTCCAGGTGCTCAAAGCCCCGGATGGTGCGGTACATGGCGATCTGCACATCCTCCGGCAGGCTGCTGCTCATGCCCTGGAGGTACATTTCTTCCGTGTCCGGGCCGCAGGGCTCCACGAAAATTTGATGGCGGTCCTTGTCGGCAAAGCGCACCACCTTGTCCTCGATGCTGGGGCAATAGCGGGGACCGATGCCCTCGATGGCCCCGCCGTAGAGGGGGGAACGGTGGAGGTTTTGCCGGATGATCCGGTGGGTCTCCTGGTTGGTGGCGGCGATGAAGCAGTCCATGGTGTTCCGCACCGCGCCGGGCGGGGTGAGGAAGCTGAACGGCTCGGGGGGCTCCTCCCCCGGCTGGCGCTCCAGCGCCGAGAAGTCGATGCTGCGCCGGTGGACCCGGGCGGGGGTGCCGGTCTTGAAGCGGCGCATGGGCAGCCCCGCCGCCCGCAGGCTGGCCGCCAGCAGGACGGAGGCGTGCTGGCCGTCCGGGCCGCTTTCCACGCTGGCGTCCCCCACAAAGATCTTGCCCGCCAGGTTGGTGCCGGTGCAGAGCACCACCGCCTTTGCGCCGTAGAAGCCGTTCAGGCGGGTGCAGACGCCTTTCACCCGGCCCTGTTCGACGAGCAGGTCCACCACCTCGGCCTGCTTGATGGACAGGCCGGGCAGTTTTTCCAGGTATTCCTTGGTGAAGCGGTGGTAGGCCTGCCGGTCGATCTGGGCCCGCAGGGAGTGCACCGCCGGCCCCTTGCCCCGGTTGAGCATCCGGCTTTGCAGGGTGGTGGCGTCGGCGGCCAGGGCCATCACGCCGCCCAGCGCGTCGATTTCCCGGACCAGATGCCCCTTGGCGGTGCCGCCGATGCTGGGGTTGCAGGGCATGTTGCCGATGCCGTCCAGCCCCAGGGTGAACAGGGCGGCGGACACCCCCAGCCGGGCGGCGGCTGCCGCCGCCTCGATGCCCGCGTGGCCCGCGCCCACCACGATCATGTCGAAATCGCCCAGGTGGACCAGGCCCCTTGTGTCACAGGCCATGCGCGGCCCCCCTTTCCGAAAACTGACTTATACACCTGTAAACAGGCTTCATTTCGCTCCACGGTGTGAACGTGAGCCGCTAAAACTGACCAAATCCTGCGCGGAGGGAACCTGCGTACAGGTATTGATCTACTCCATGGTATCAACGTGAACCGCTAAAACTATTTGCCGACGCAGAAAGTGGAAAAGACCTCCTCCACCACCGCGTCGGAGGCGTCCTCGCCGGACAGGCGGCAGAGGGCGGCCAGGGCGTCGTCCAGGCAGACGCTCACCGCGTCCAGGCCAAAGCCGCCGGCCAGGGCCCCTTTGGCCTCGGCCAGGGCGTCCCGGGCCTGGCAGGCGGCGGCGTACTGCCGCTGGCTCACAAGGCAGGGGGCGCTGGGATCAAGGTCCGCCACCCCCAGCACCCGGCGCACCGCTTCGCCCAAAGCCTGAGCGCCCTCGCCCCGGCCGGCGGCCAGGGTGACCACCTGGGCAAAGCTGCCGGCGATGGCCGCCGGGTCGAATTTCTGGGGCAGGTCGCTTTTGTTCACGATGGCGATGGCCGGCCTGCCCGCGCAGGCGGCCGCCAGCTGCCTGTCCTCCTCCGCCACCGGCAGCGAGCCGTCGAAGACGGCCAGGATGAGGCCCGCCTCCTCCAGCGCCCGGCGGCTGCGGCGGACGCCCTCCGCCTCCACCACATCGCCGGTGTCCCGCAGGCCGGCGGTGTCCCGCAGGTTCACCCGCACTCCCCCCAGCATCACCGCCTGCTCCACCACGTCCCGGGTGGTGCCGGCGATGGGGGTGACGATGGCCCGGTCGAAGCCCGCCAGCAGGTTGAGCAGGGTGCTCTTGCCCACGTTGGGGCTGCCCACGATGGCCGCGTCCACCCCCTGACGGAGCACCGCCCCCGCGCCGAAATTGCGGATGAGGTCCTCCAGGCCGTTTTCCACTTCCTCCAGCACGGCGTTCAGCGCCGCCGGCTCCAGGGCGGGCACATCCTCCTCGGGAAAATCCACCCAGGCCGCCAGATGCCCCGCCAGCGCCACCAGCTGCTGCTTGAAGCCGCCGATGCGCTTTGCCAGCGCGCCCTCCAGCGCCGTGCGGGCCAGGGCCGCCCCCTGCCGCCCCGCCGCGCCGATGAGCCCCATCACCGCCTCCGCCTGGGTCAGGTCGATGCGGCCGTTCAGAAAAGCCCGGCGGGTGTACTCCCCCGGCCCCGCCGGCCGCGCCCCCGCCGCGATGCAGGCGTCGATCAGGCTCTGGGCCACCACCGGCCCGCCGTGGCAGCTCAGCTCCGCCACGTCCTCGCCGGTGTAGCTGTGAGGTGCGCGGAAGAACAGCGCCACCCCCTCGTCCAGCGGGCGGCCGTTTTCCACAAACTGCCCGTACAGGGCGGTGTAGCCCTTTGCGTTTTCCACTTTCTTGGCGGCGTTGCGTGGAAAAAACACCTTTGCCGCCACCGCCAGCGCCTCCTCGCCGGACAGGCGCACCACGGCGATGCCCCCCACCCCCGGCGGGGTGGCAAGGGCCACGATGGTCTCAGGCATGAAACACGCCTCCCTTTGCGACGCGGCGGCAGACGCCGCGCCGGTGCTTGGTCATTCGATTTATTGTAGCACAGCCCGGCCCGGCGGGCAAGGGCCCGGCGCCGCCCCCGCGCCCGGGCCGCCAAAAACAAAAAGCCGCCCCGTGACCGGGGCGGCGGGCTGTTGACAGGTCATTCCTGGGGCTTCGCCTGGCCGTTTTGCGCCATGAACGCCGCCAGGGAGGTGCGGATGGTCCCCAGCTGGAAGTTCAGATACTCCTCGTCCTCGAACATGGCATAGTGGACGCAGGCGCGCACAAAAATGTAGATCATCCCCTGGAGATAATCCACCGGCAGGCCCAGCTTGTCCGACAGCTGCCGGGCGTAGTGGGCATAGCGCAGGCTGACCCCCTTGAAGAACTCCTTGCCGTACTCCCGGTATTTGGGGCTGGCATACACCTGATACATGAACCGGTATTTCGGCCCGTGCATCCTGGCGGTGATGTAGGGCATCTCCCGCAAAAAGCGCTCCACATCGGCGAAGCTGGAGGGGGCGTGACGCATGAAGTCGTCCTCCACCCGGGCCATACACCGGGCGGTGGCGCGGATCACGATCTCATCCTTGGAATTGAAATAGTAGAGCAGCGCCCCGTTGGACACCCCGCAGGCCTCCGCCAGCCGCTTGAGCCCGGTGTTTTCCAGGCCGTACTCGCAAAAGGTATCAAAGCAGATGTCCAAGAAAGAAGCCGCCCGGTCGGCGCTTTTTTGGTGATCCACGGATGTATCCCCCTTTATGCTCCATCCGCCGGCGCGGCCCGTGCACCGGGCACCGCCGCGGCGGAAAAAATGTGTTAGTTTATTCTACCATGAAAAAAGGGCGGACGCAATGGTCAAGTGAACGGGATATGCCTTTTCCCAAGGAAAGGCGGCCGCCCGGTTGCTGCCCGGGCGGCCGCCTTTGTTTTTGTGTTACAGCTCGATCTTGCCGTAGAGCGCCAGGCCCTCGGCGTCGTCGATCAGCTGGGTGCGCTTGGGCGCCATGGGGGCGGCGTTCTCGTCCCGGGGCTTATCCGCGAACTCCCGGGCCGGCACGCTGGACCGACGCTCGCCGCCGCGTCCCTTGCCGCCACGGCCGCCTCTGCCCTCGCGGCCCTTGCCGCCGCGGCCGCCACGGCCGCCACGGCCGCCCTTGTCCCCCCGGCGCTCGGTCTCGGAGGCGGCGCGGGCGTTGGGGTCGGTGGAGTAGATGACCACCCGGCGGTCCGCCCCCTCGCCCTTGGACTCGCTCCGCAGGCCCTCCATCGTGCTGATGGTGGAGTGGATGATCCGCCGCTCGTAGGGGTTCATGGGGTCCATCGCCCAGCTGCGGCCGGTGCGCTGCACCTTGGCGCCCATCCGGCGGGCCAGAGCCTCCAGGTCTTTCTCCCGCTTGCCCCGGTAGCCGGCCACGTCCAGGCCCAGCTTGATGTACTCGCCCGGCAGCCGGTTGGCCACCAGGCTCGCCAGGTAGGAAAGGCTCTCCATCGTCTCGCCCCGATGGCCGATGAGCATACCCACCTCATCGCCCTCCACCCGGATGATACAGGCCTCGCCCTGCTTCGAGGTGGTCACGGTGAGCCCCTCGGCGCCCATGGCGGCGAACACCGTCTTCAGGTAGTCCACCGCGGCGGCCAGCTTGGCCGCCTCCTCGGCGCTCGCCTCGCCCGCTCCGCCCGCGGCGGGCGCCGCCGCGGGGGCGGGCTGCTCCGCCTTGGGGGCGGGTTTTTCCGCCTTGGGGGCCGGTTTTTCCGCCTTGGGGGCCGGCTTCTCCGCCTTGGGGGCCGGTTCGTCCTCGTCGGCGGTGGCTTTCACCTTGGCGGGGGTGGAGCGGAACAGCCGGCGGGTGGGCATCTCCAAAATCTCGATGCTCACCTCCTCCCGGGGCAGGCCCAGCTCGCGGCAGGCGGCCTCGGTGGCTTCTTCCACGGTCTTGCCGGTAACGATCACTTCACGCATGGTTATTCCTCCCCGTCTTTCTTTGCCAGTGGGGTGGTGCGCTCGTCCTTGTAGAGTTCGGCGTCCAGGGCGCGGGCCCGCTCGATGCGAAGCCGGTTCATCTCCGCCTCGGTGACCTCTTTCACCGTCTCCTCGCCGGTCTTTTCGTCCACCACCCGGACCTGCTTTTTGGCCTTTTTGGCTTTCTTCTTCTCCTCGATCTCCGCCGCCACCTGGGCTTTCATCTTCTCGGGGTCGTACATCTTGCGGGTGACAATGCTGGTGACGAGCATCAGCACGTTGGACACGGTGTAATACAGCGAGAATGCCACCGGCACGGTGAACGCGATCCAGACGAACATCAGGCTCATGATCCAGGGCATCCACTTCATGCTGCCCTGCAGCTCCTGGCCGCTGGACTTCATCATGATGATATTGCTCAGGGCCATGGTGACCACGCTGAGGATGGGGAACACCAGCAGCACGTTAAAGGCCAGCTCCGGCTTCACCGTCAGGTCCATGCCCAGGAACATCACGTTGAAGTTCCTGATGCTCTCCAGCTGTTCCGCCGTGAGCAGGGCGGAAGCCTCGGCGGGCAGGGTGCCCTTTTGCACCATCTGGATGATGGCGGTGTTGGTGGTGTAGTTGTAGCTCATGTCCAGGATGCCGGAGATCTGGGTGAGCACGTCCTTGCTGATGTGCAAAATATGCTGCAGGGGGTAGTACACCGCCTCGATAACGCCGAACATGACGAAGAAGTTCACCGCCATGGGCAGGCAGCCGGCGGTGGGGTTGTAGCCGTACTCCTGCTGCAGGCGCATGAGCTCTTCATTCTGCTTGTCCCGGTCTTTGGCGTACTTTTTCTGGATCTCGTCGATCATCGGCTTGTAGGCCGCCATGCGGGCGGTGTTCTTCTGCTGGCCGATCTGCAGCGGGAAGCTGCACAGCCGCACCGCGATGGTGAAGACGATCAGCGCCCAGCCGTAGCTGCCGAACCAGTTGTACATCCACTGGAGGATGTACCCGAGAGGGGTGCCAAGAATGCCTAAAAATCCCATAGTCGTTCCATTCCGCCCCGTTTGCGCGCCGGGGCTGTTTATTTTTTGGGTCGAAGGACTTGGGGCGGGCGCAAACCGTCCAAGTCACAAGAAGCGTGTTGTCAGCGGAACAGATTCCGCCTGTCGCTCACCCAGCGGCCCTTTTCGGGCACCGGGTCGTAGCCGCCCCGGCAAAGGGGGTTGCAGCGCAGTATGCGCCAGAGGCTCAAAACGAGGCCCTTGGCCGCCCCGTGCACGGCGAGGGCCTCCATGGCGTACTCGCTGCAGGTGGGCTTAAAGCGGCAGTTGTTGCCCAGGTGGGGCGAGAGGTATTTTTTATACCAGCGGATGGGGGCGATGAGCAGCCGGGCGATCATGGCACCAGCCCCGCTTTTTTCAGCAGCTGGGCCGCGGCCGCGGCCACCTGGCCGCTTTTGCAGCGCACCGTCTGGCCCCGGGCCACGAACACTAGGTCGTAGCCGCCCACATCGAAGGGCAGGTGGGCGGCGATGGCCGCACGCATCACCCGGCGGGCCCGGTTGCGCTGCACCGCGCCGCCGATCTTTTTGGTGGCGGTAAGGCCCACCCGGGTGTGACCCAGGCGGTTTTTGTTCACATAGAGCACCAGCTGGGGATGGACGTAGGCCTTGCCCCGGGCGTAGGCGCGGGTGAACTCTTTGTTTTTGGTAAGAGGGCGGTATCTCATGGCGTTCTCATATGGAAAAAAAAGGCCACCTGTAACAAGTGACCTTTGCACTGTGCCCTATTCAAAAGGCGCTATTTCAGGCGGACAGCTTGGCCCGGCCCTTGGCGCGGCGGGCGGCGATGACCTTGCGGCCGTTCTTGGAAGCCATTCTCTTCAGGAAGCCGTGCACACCGCTGCGCTGGCGCTTTTTGGGCTGAAAGGTTCTTTTCATAGCGATATCCTCCAATGACCCCGCGCGGCGGGGCAGATTTAGTATTTTTGGATCCCCCATTTTTTGGGGATGACCTTGCAACATAAAAGTATACTTGAAAAAGCGCGGGTTTGTCAACACCCTGGCGCAAGGTTTTTTGCCTTACACCGGCCGGGGCAAAGGGGCGGGGGGCGGCGTCCCTTAAGAAAAACGCCCAAAATTTTCCTGGAAGAAAAGATATATATAATAGTATTTAAGAATTGTAAAACGACTCATTCTATGATATAATTTACCGGATACAAAATCTGCAAATTTTGCATTGTCTGGGGAGCGTTACAAGCCTATGGATTCCTTTAACGACGTTTTGGCCGCGGCGAAAGCCTACTGCAAAGAGCGCCTGGTGGACGCCACCTACAGCCTGTACATCGACGGGCTGGAGGCGGTGAGCTTCGAGGGCAGCGGAAAGGTGACCCTGGCCGTTCGCAACGACTTTATCTGCACCATCGTGCGGGACCGGTACACCCCCCTGTTGAAAGAGGCGCTGAAAGCGGTGCTGGGCTTCGACGTGGAGGTGGAGCTGGTGGTGCCCGCGGCGGCGGAGCCGGCGCCCGCCCCCGCCCCCGAGCCGGACGGCCGGTATGACTTCACCTTTGAGAACTTCATCAAGGGCCCCTCCAACCAGTTCGCCTACGCGGCGGCCCAGGCGGTGGCCTCCAACCCGTCGGGGGCCTACAACCCCCTGTTCATCTACGGCCAGTCGGGCCTGGGCAAGACCCACCTGCTCACCGCCATCCAGACGGAGATCAAGAAGAACCACCCGGACTACAACATCGTCTATGTGGACTGCGAGATGTTCACCAATGAGATCATCACAGCGGTCAAGACCGCCACCACCGAGCAGTTCCGGCAGAAATACCGGCAGGCGGACGTGCTGCTGATCGACGACATCCAGTTCCTGGCCGGCAAGGAGAGCACGCAGGAGGAGTTTTTCCACAC
>DXAC01000005.1 GCA_019117205.1 Candidatus Allofournierella merdigallinarum
CGCTACCCCTCCACGGGGCGCATACCGCCTTTTCTTGTTATCCAGCCCTCCGGCTGTATCGGTTGAGCAAAAGTCAGCGTGGGATTGATGTGGTATCTTTATCTAAGTGAACCCCCGGTCTCCCATTTGGAGATGGTCTGGCGGCTGACTCCCAGCTTTTCCGCCACCGCCTCCTGGGAGAGGCCGCTCTTTCGGCGGGCCTGGTATAAACTGTTTGCAAAGGGCATGGTGCTTTCCTCCTTTGTGGTCTTTGACCGCAAGTATAGCACCCCGGCGGGCGAAACGCCACCAACCGAAGCCGCCAGTTTCGCCCGTTTTGTTCACAAAAGCCCGTTCAGCAGTTGCCGGTGTAGACAAAGGAGAGATGGGCCCGGGCCGCCTGCGCCAGCCGGTACACCGTCTCCACCGGGGTGGGGGGCTTGTCCGCCATCCGGTGGCGGGGGAAAAAGCGGGTGACATGCAGCGGGATGTCCCGGTCCACCGAGGCCAGCCAGCGGGCCAGGGCGTCCATCTCCTCCTCGCTGTCGTTCTCCCCCGGCACGACCAGGGTGGTCACCTCCAGGTGGCACCGCTCCGCCGCCAGCGCGATGGACCGCTTTACCACCTCCAGCTCGCCCCCGAGGGTCCGGTACCAGTCCTCGGTGAAGCCTTTCAGGTCGATGTTCACCGCGTCCAGCCGCTCCAGCAGCCGGCGCCAGGGGTCCGGCTCGATGACCCCGTTGGTCACCAGCACGTTGGCAAGGCCGGCCTCCCGGGCCAGCCCGGCGCAGTCCCGCACATATTCATAGCCCACCAGGGGCTCGTTGTAGGTGTAGGCCAGCCCCACGTTGCCCCGCTCCCGCAGGGCCAGCGCCAGCTCCACCAGCGCCTCGGGGGACATCTCCCGGGCGGGCGGCGGCGCGGGGGCAAGGGAGATCGGGGCGTTCTGGCAAAAGGGGCAGCGCAGGTTGCAGCCGAAGCTCCCCGCCGACAGCACCAGGCTGCCCGGGCGAAAGCGGCGCAGGGGCTTTTTCTCGATGGGGTCCAGCGCCAGGGCGGTGAGCCGGCCGTAGTACAGGCTCACCACCCGCCCCTCCCGGCAGGCCCGGGCGCGGCAGAGGCCGGTCTGGCCCTCGGCCAGGCGGCAGCGGTGGAAGCAGAGCTCACAGACGGCGCTCACCGGTGACGCACCACCTCAAACCGCTGGATGGCATAGGGCTCCCCGGCCCGGATGCCCCCTTTCTGCCGGGCGATGGCCAGCTGCTGCTCCACCGTGTCCACCCCGTCCAGGTCGGGCAGCAGCAGGCCCCGGCGGCCGCCGCAGCTCACGATGACCCCGTAGCGGCGGGGATCCAGCTGGCCGGGGGAGCTCACCCGCTCGGGGGCGCTCAGCACGTCCACGCTGTATTCCAGCTGGTCCAGCTCGCCGGCGCGCACCGGCGAAAAGCGGGGGTCCTGGCAGCCGGCGGACACGGCGTTCTGGGCGATCTCCCAGGCCAGGTTTTCCGCCGCGGGCAGGATGGTGCCGATGCACCCCCGCAGCTGGCCGTCCCGGTGCAGCGAGACGAAAGCCCCCGCCGCCGTTCCGGTGAGCTCGGCGGGCAGGTCGTCCGGCAGCTGCGCCAGAGGCGCGCCGGTGGTCACAAAGGTCTCCAGCGCCAGCCGGGCCAGCCGCACCCAGGCGTCCTCGCCGGCGCGGCGGGCGGCCAGGCGCTCGTCCTGCCGCCGGCGGCAGCCCTGGGCGAAGCGGCGGGAGGGGTCGGGGCCGGCGGCCTGGAACAGCGCCACCGCGTAGCCCACCCCAAAGGGGCCCTCGTGGCTGAGCAGCCGGGCGTCCACCGCCAGGCCGTCCAGCGCGCCGGCCATCATCTGAAAGGCCCGCAGGCCGCACTCCGACGCCTGGGTACACAGGGCCGGGTCCAGGGTGAGCAGGCCGGCAAAATCGCCGGCGGCCAGCGCCGCCGTCACCGCCTGGTCGAATTCCGGCCCCCGGGGCGAAAAGCCATAGGGGCCGTCCTCTTTCAGCTTGTGGGACAGATCGCCGCTGGCCACGAACACCGCCCGGCGGCCCAGCGCCTCCACCGCCTCCGCCACGCACCGGCCCAGCCGGTAGTGGTCCAGGGGCGAAAAGCCGGAGAGCCCCAGCCGCAGGATGGGGCAGCGCACCCCCGCCCGGCGCAGGTAGTACAGGGGGATGAACACCCCGTGGTCCAGCGCAGGGTCCCGCTGGCCCTGTATCCCCGCCGTCAGGCCCTCGGCCCGGGCCCGGCGGACCAGCTCCTCCCGCAGAGGCTGGTCATAGTCGGCCTCCAGCCGCAGCCCGGGCGCGCCAAAGGCGGCCATGTCCCCCGCGGCGCCCGCGCCGGGGGCGATGTGGAAGTAATCCTCGTAGAGCACCGTGTGGGGAGAGGCCACCACCAGCACGTCCGGCTCCCAGGCGGACACCGCTTTCGCGGCCTGCTCCAGCGCCTGATGGGTGGCGGCGAGCTCCCGCTGGCGGCCGCGGCCCACCTCGGGCAGCAGCACCGGCGGATGAGGTGCAACGACAGCGCCCAGCATCGGCATATCCATCGCTCCTTTCGACACAGCTTTCCTGTCTTTAGTATAGCATAGCGCGCCGCCGGAAAAAAGCCCGGCTTGACGGGGTTTTCTCCCCGGCGTATAATCTCTCCAGCAGAAAAAACACACGCCGGAGGACCCGCCTGCCCGGACAAGGCGGCGCCGGCGGCAGGGAGGAAAAACATGATCTTTTACTTTTCCGGCACGGGGAATTCCCGCTGGGCGGCCCGGCGGATCGCCGCGCTCACCGGCGACGAGGCCCGGGATATCGTCCGCTGCGACATCCCGGACGCCCCGACAAAGGAAGAACAGATAGGCCTGGTATTCCCTGTCTATGCCTGGGGAGCGCCCGAACCGGTGCTTGCCTTTGCGAAACGCCTGTCGAAAGGCGGCGCGTTCACCTTTGGCGTGTGTACCTGCGGGTCCGAGGCGGGAATGGCCATGAAGAAGCTGTCGGCGGTGTTTGCGCTGGACAGCAGTTACAGCCTGGTGATGCCCAACAACTATATCCTGGGGGCGGACGTGGACGACAGGGACGCCGCGCTGGCAAAGATCGCCGAAGCCGACCGGGCCATCCAGCGGCTGGCGGAAGAGGTGAAGAAGCGGGAAAAGGTGTACCGGGTGCGGGAGGGGAAGCTGGCCGCCCTCAAGTCCGGCGCGGTGAATCACGGCTTCAACCGGTTTGCCCGCAGCACCAGCCCCTTTTTTGCCACCGGCGCCTGCACCGGCTGCGGCGCGTGCGAAAGGGATTGTCCCGCCGGCGCCATTCACATGGAGAACGGCCGGCCGGTGTGGAGCGGGCGGTGCTGGCAGTGCCTGCGCTGCATCAACGCCTGCCCGGCCAGGGCCATCCAGTACGGAAAGGCCACCGCCCGGCGCGGCCGCTATACGCTGGAGGAACTGCTGAACGGCAACTGAAAAAGAAAACCGCCCCGGCTCAAAGCCGGGGGTGGCATAAGAAAACGTTTTCTTACGGCACCCCGGCTAATGGCCGGGGCGGCGCGTTTATTCCCGGTCGGCGCGGGGCAGCGACCGGAAGAAGTGGATCAAAAAGGGCACGCTGGTGCAGAAAGTGAGCACGTCCGCCAGGGGCTGGGCCACCTGCACCCCCGGCAGGCCCACCGCCAGCGGCAGCGCCAGCATCAGGGGCATGTAGTAGAGGCCCTGGCGCAGGCTGGACAAAAAGGTGGCCGCCTTGCTCTGGCCGATGCTCTGGAACAGCATGTTGGCGCAGGTGCTGGCGGGCACCAGCAGCATGGCGCAGCATTGCAGCCGGCAGGCAAGCACCCCGATCTCGATCACCTGGGGGTCGTCCCGGAACGCCTGGATCAGCCAGGGCGCCGCCACGAAAGTGCCCAGCGCCACCACGCACATGCACCCCTGGCCCAGCAGCAGGGTGAACCGGAACGCCTGCCGCAGCCGGGCGAACTTGCCCGCGCCGTAGTTGTAGCCCGCCACCGGCTGGAAGCCCTGGCCGATGCCCAGCATCACCGAAAAGACGAACATGAAGATGCGGCCCACCACGCTCATGGCGGCCACCGCCGCGTCGCCGCCGCACTGGCCCGCCTGCCAGTTGAGCAGGGCGGTGGCGGCGCTGGCCAGCGCCTGCCGGGCAAAGCTGGGCAGCCCGCAGGCCAGGATGCGCCCCAGCTCCTCTGGCCGGCGGGTGATGAGCCGGGCAGACAGCCGCAGCTGGCTTTTGCCGGTGAGGAACATGGCCAGCAGCAGGCAGAAGCTCACGCACTGGGACAGAGCGGTGGCGATGGCCGCACCGGCGATGCCTAGCCCCAGCCCGAAGATGAACACCGGGTCCAGGGCGATGTTCAAAAGGCCGCCGGTGGTCAGGCCGATCATGGCGTAGGAGGCTTTGCCTTCGTAGCGCAGGATGTTGTTCATGGTAAAGCTGGAGCACATCAGCGGCGCGGCCAGCAGGATGTAGCGCCCGTAGTCGCAGGCGTAGGGCAGGATGGTCTCGGTGGCCCCCAAAAGGCGCATCAGCGGCTCCAGAAAGACAAGGCCGCCCGCCCCCAGCAGCCCGCCGCAGGCCAGGGAGGCAAAAAAGGCGGTGGAGGCGAACCGGTTGGCGTCCTGCGGCTGCCGGGCGCCCAGAAAGCGGCTGATGATGCTGCCCGAGCCCATGCCGATCATAAAGCCGAACGCCTGGAGAACGGCCATCAGGCTGAACACCACCCCCACCGCCCCCGAGGCGCTGTTGGTGCCCAGCTGGCCCACGAAAAAGGTGTCCGCCAGGTTGTAGATGGAGCTCACCAGCATACTGGCCACCGTGGGGGCGGACAGGGTGACGATGAGCTTTGGAATGGGCGTTTGGGTCATGCGGATGAACTGTGCGTCTGCGGTGCGGGCCGCCATAATAACCCCTCCTTGCTGCGCCGTGTGCCGGCGCGCACGGCAAACAGGCGCGTTGGGGGCTTACCCGCCTCGCGCCTGCCTGCCGTGTGGTGATCGTTCGCCCTTATCATACCACGAATGACCCGAAACGGCAAATGGCCGCCGGGCCGATTGCCTTTTGCGGGCGAACGCGCTATACTGTATCTTGAGTTTTTTGTTGCCGGGGCCGCCGCCCGGTCCATCCGCGCCTGCCGGGCGAAAGGGGAGCATACGTGAGAAAATGACGAGATTTTGTGTGAAAAAGCCCTACACCGTTGTGGTGGCGGTGATCATGGCGATCGTGCTGGGAGTCATCAGCTTCCTGAACATGGTCACCGATCTGCTGCCCGCCATGGAGCTGCCCTATGTGGTGGTGGTCACCACCTACCCGGGCGCCAGCCC
The DNA here is from genome assembly GCA_019117205.1 of Candidatus Allofournierella merdigallinarum. GTDB lineage: Bacteria > Bacillota > Clostridia > Oscillospirales > Ruminococcaceae > Allofournierella_A > Allofournierella_A merdigallinarum. Next base: position 5,329 of record DXAC01000005.1, read on the forward strand.
CGAGCGGGTGGAGGCGGACGTCACCGCCCCGCTGGAGGCGGGCCTGGGCACCGTGAACGGGGTCACCGGCCTCACCAGCACCTCCGCCGAAAACGTGAGCACCCTGGTGCTGGAGTTCGACAGCGGCGTGAATATGGACAGCGCCATGGTGAACCTGTCCACCGCGGTGGACCAGGTGCGGGGCGTGCTGCCGGGCACCGCCCAAAGCCCCATGCTGTTGCAGATCTCGCCGGACATGCTGCCGGTGATGATCGCCGCCGCCGACATGGAGGGCATGGACGTCTACCAGCTCACCGACTTTGCCAGCGACACCCTGATCCCCGCCTTTGAGCGGCTGGCCGGCGTGGCCAGCGTCAGCGGCACCGGCCTGGTGGAAAAAAGCGTGGAGATCCGGCTGAACGCCGACAAGATCGGGGCCATCAACACAGAGGTGCTGGCCAGCGTGGACGAGGAGCTGGCCGACGCCAAGGCGGAGCTGGACGAGGCGGCGCAGAAAGTGGCGGACGGCCGCGCCGAGCTGGACAGCGGCAAGGCCACCCTGGAAAACCAGCAGCAGGACACTGCCGCCGAGCTGGCGGATGCCAGCGCCCGGCTGGACGCCGCCATCGCCCAGGCCCAGGCCCTGGCCAGCCAGCAGACGGCGCTGGAGGCCAGCAAGGCCGCCCTGGAGGCGGAAAAACAGGGCATGGAGCAGGCGGCGGCCATGCAGCCCCAGCTGAACAGCATGGCGGGGGCCGTCGTGCTGGCCGCCGTGACCCCCGGGCCGGAGGGCACCGCCCTGGTGCCCCGGCCGGAAAGCGTGTCCGAGGCGGACTGGCTCGCCGCCCAGGCGGACCCCGCCGCGTTCATCGAAACGTATATTTCAGACGAGGTGTGGGCCCTGCTGTGGCAGGGGATGGCCGCCCAGGGGGGCGAGGCTTTGCCCGACGCCATGAAAGCCATGACCCGCGCCCAGTTCGTGAGCGCGCTGAACGCCCCCGCCCGGCTGGAGGAGCTGGACGCCGCTCTGGCGGACCTGGCCACCGAGCTGATGGCCGCCCAGGTGATGGCGGCCCAGGCCAAGGCCGGGGTGGAAAAGGCCCAGGAGGCCTACAAGCAGCTGGAAGAGGGCAAGATCCTGGCCGCCGTCGGCTTTGGCAGCGCCAGCGCCCAGCTGGCGGCCGCCGAGAGCGCCCTGGAGGAGGGCGAGGCCCAGCTGGAGGACGCCCAAAAACAGTTCGAGGACGCCCGCGAGGCGGCCCTGGAGCAGGCGGACATGAGCAAACTCCTTACAAAGGATATGGTGTCCGGCCTGATCCTGGCCCAGAACTTCGCCATGCCCGCCGGCTACCTCTACCAGGGCGAGGACCAGTATCTGCTGAAAGTGGGGGACGCCTTCTCCAGCGTGGAGGAGCTGGAAAACGCTCTGCTGCTCCACCTGGAGGCGGGGGATGTGGGAGACGTGCGCCTGGCCGACGTGGCGGACGTGACCCTGATCGACAACGCCGGCGAGAGCTACGCCCGGATGAACGGCAACCCGGCGGTGGCCATCACCGTGCAAAAGAGCTCCACCGCCTCCACCAGCGAGGTGTCCAAAACGGTGAACGCGGCCATTGAGCAGCTGGAGGCAAAGTACCCCGGCCTGCGGATCACCCCCCTGATGGACCAGGGGGTGTACATCCAGATGACGGTGGACTCGGTGCTCTCCAACCTGGGCTGGGGCGCGCTGCTGGCGGTGCTGGTGCTGGCGCTGTTCTTAAAAGACCTGCGCCCCACCCTGGTGGTGGCGTTCAGCATCCCCATCAGTTTGATGTTCGCGGTGGTGCTGATGTACTTCTCCGGCGTCACCCTGAACATGATCAGCCTCTCCGGCCTGGCGCTGGGCGTGGGTATGCTGGTGGACAACTCCATCGTGGTGGTGGAGAACATCTACCGGCTGCGGGCCCGGGGGGTGCCGGCGGCCAGGGCGGCGGTGCGGGGCGCCGGCCAGGTGAGCGGGGCCATCGCGGCCTCCACCCTCACCACCGTCTGCGTGTTTCTGCCCATCGTCTTCACCGACGGCCTCACCCGCCAGCTCTTCGCGGACATGGGCCTCACCATTGCCTACTCCCTGCTGGCCAGCCTGATCGTGGCCCTCACCCTGGTGCCCACCCTCAGCGCCACCCTGCTGCGCCAGAGCAAAGAAAAGTGCCATCCCTGGTTCGACAGGATGCTCGCCGGCTACGGGCGGGCGCTGGAGTTCTGCCTGCGGGTAAAGGCGGTGCCCCTGGCCCTGGCGGCCGGGCTGCTGGCCCTGTGCGTCTGGCACACCACCCAGATGGGCATGGAGTTCATCCCCAACATGGCCGCCAACCAGATCAGCGCCACCCTGACCCTGCCGGAGGACACCAAACGCGCCGACGCCTACGCCCTCACCGACCAGGCCATGGAGGCCATGATGGAGGTGCCGGGCATCGAGACGGCGGGCGCCATGGACGGCGGCAGCGGCATGAGCCTGATGGGCCTGGGCGGCGGGGGAAGCTCCGACACGGTGGGCGCCATGAGCTTCTACCTGGTGCTGGACGAGTCCGCCGACCCGGAGGCGGTGGCCGACGACCTGGAGGCCCTCTCCGACGGCCTGCCCGGCTGCCAGATCACGGTGTCCACCTCCAACATGGACCTGTCGGCGCTGGGAGGCAGCGGCATCGAGCTGGTGGTCCGCGGGCAGGACGTGGACACCCTGAACCAGATCACCCACGACCTGATGGACATCCTGCGGGGGGTCGAGGGGCTGGAGGAACCCTCCAACGGCCAGGAGGAGGGCACCGCCCAGCTGCGGCTGGTGGTGGACAAGGACGCCGCCATGGCCCGCGGGCTCACGGTGGCGCAGGTTTACAGCGACCTTGCCGCCGCGCTCACCACCGAGACCACCTCCACCACCCTGACGGTGGGGGCCGAGAACTACCAGGTGGTGGTCAAGGACGAGCGGGGCCGGCTGGACCGGGACAACCTGATGGACTTCACCTTTGAGGTGGCCGGCACCGGCCCCGACGCCGAGACCGAGACCTGCACCCTTTCCGAGATCGCCAGCCTGCAAAGCGACTTCAGCCTGGCGGCGGTGAACCGGGAGAACCAGCAGCGGTATATGACCGTGACCGCCGCGGTGAAAGAGGGCTACAACGCTACCCTGATCAGCCGGGACATCCAGCCATTGCTGGACGGCTACGACCTGCCGGAGGGCTACACCCTGGAGGTGGCCGGCGAGACCCAGACGGTGGCGGACGCCATGGAGGACCTGGTGCTGATGATCCTGCTGGCGGTGGTGTTCATCTACATGATCATGGTGGCCCAGTTCCAAAGCCTGCTGGGGCCGTTCATCGTCATGTTCACCATGCCGCTGGCGTTCACCGGCGGCCTGGGCGCTTTGTGGATCGCCGGGCTGCCCCTGTCGGTGATCTCCATGCTGGGCTTTTTGATCCTGGCGGGCGTGGTGGTGAACAACGGCATCGTGTTTGTGGATTACGCCAATCAGCTGCGGCTGGAGGGCATGGAAAAGCACGCGGCCCTGGTCGAGACGGGCAAGACCCGTATGCGTCCCATCCTGATGACCGCCCTGACCACCATCCTGGCCATGAGCACCATGGCGTTCAGCACCGGCATGGGGGCGGAGCTGGCCCAGCCCATGGCGCTGGTCACCATGGGGGGCCTGGGGTACGCCACCCTGCTCACCCTGTTCATCGTGCCGGTGTTCTATGACCTGCTCTGCCGCAAGCCGCTGAAAGCGGTGGAGCTGGACGACGACGAAACTTCATCCGGGAAAGGAATGGAAGAGATACAATGACCATGGCGATCAACTGTCTGCTTTTGCTGCTGGGCTTCGTGCTGCTGGTCAAGGGCGCGGACTTTTTTGTGGACGGCTCCTCCGGTGTGGCCCGCATTTTGCGGGTGCCGGGGGTGGTCATCGGCCTCACGGTGGTGGCCATGGGCACCAGCCTGCCGGAGGCGTCGGTGTCCATCACCGCCGGCCTTGCCGGCAGCAACGGGCTGAGCCTGGGCAACGTGATCGGCTCCAACATCTTTAACCTGATGGTGGTGGCCTGCCTGTGCGCCCTGCTTATGGGCTTTGTGCCGGACAAAGAGCTGATGGTGCGGGACTTCCCGGTGTGCATCGGCGCAAGCGCGCTGCTGGCGGTGTTTTTGTGGGACGACGTGCTGGCCCGCTGGGAGGGCGCGGTGATGCTGGCGCTGATGGCCGGCTACATCGCGGTGACGGTGGTGCAGGCGCTGGACGCCCGCACCCCGGAGGAGCAGGAAAAAGTCAGCCTGTCCCGGTGCGTCTTGTTCATCCTGGGCGGCATGGTGGCCATCATCTGGGGCGGCGAGCTGGTGGTGGACAGCGCCAGCGCCATCGCCGCGGCGCTGGGGCTCACGCAAACGCTCATCGGGCTGACCATCGTGGCGGTGGGCACCAGCCTGCCGGAGCTGGCCACCAGCATCGTGGCCGCCCGCAAGGGCGAAAGCGGCCTGGCGCTGGGCAACGCGGTGGGCTCGTGCATCTTCAACATCCTGTTTATCCTGGGGGCCTCCAGCGCCCTTTCCCCCATGGAAAACGCCCGGGCCCTGCTGCCGGACTGCCTGCTCATGACCATCCTCACCGCGGCCCTGTTCCTCTGGTGCAAGGCCAAGGGCCGCATGACCAAGCCCATGGGCGCGGCGGGCCTGGCGGCCTACCTGGGCTACATGGCCTGGCTCATCGTCAACGCCTGAGCCGCCGGGGGAAAAAACGAAAACAGATCAAAACACGAAAATGCGGCGGAAAAGCCCGGGAAGAGCCGGGCGAACCGCCGCGTTTTTGCATTTTTCACAAAATTGCAACAGACGCGCCTTTTTTCTTGCAAAGTTTCCACCGCTATGGCATACTAAAACTGGAATAGTCCACTTCGCCCACAGGGCGTAAGAAACAATACAGCCCCAAGGGAAAGGCGGCCGCCGCCCCGAGGGCCCCCAAGGAGGTATTCCCATGAAAAAACGGACATGGCTCGCGGCTTTTCTGGCCCTGGCGCTGGCGCTGTGCCTCGCGCCCATGGCGGTGTTCGCCGAGGGCGAGGAGGCCAGCTTCAATGGCCATACGTATGACACCCTAGAAGAAGCCGTGGACGAGGCAAACAACGCCGGCGGTAAGGTCACCCTGTTACAGGATGTCACACTGGAGGCCCTCCTCGAAATCACAAATAATGTGAGCATTGAGGGAGAGTATACCATCACCTCTATGGTCACGGGCACGACACCGGCCATCTACCTTGAGGGGACAGACGCCAGCCTTTCCCTGGATGTCGCAGGCGTCACCACCGGTGGCAAGTATGCGGTCACCGCCCTTAAGAGCGGGTCGGTCACCATCACCGGCGGCAGGTTCAACAAGGGCCTGTGGGCGAACAACATGACCAATGGCGAGGTTCTGACGGTCAACGGCGCCGTGTTCAACATCGACGCAACGGCGGATTACACTGCCCTGGGCGCGCTGAACATCACGGGCAGCAGCGCCACCCTGACGGACGTTACGGTGAACGCGGGCGAATACACCGCGCTGTATGTGTCCGGCGGCGATGTGACCGCGACGGGCGGCAGTTACAGCACCTCTGCCGTGCTGGAAGACGCGGTGTATGGCGTGCTTTCGCCCCAGGCCACCGCCGTGGCGGATGACGGGACCATCCAAATCAATAACGCCACCATTGAATATGTGAAAGCCCCCTTTGAGGCCACCGGGACGGTGTCTTCCGTGACCCCCACCAACTGCACCGTGAAGGATGCTGTGTTCACCGGAAGCGGCACCGAGGCGGCTCCCTTCCAGATCAGCACCGCCGAGCAGCTCGCAGTGCTGCAGGCCCGGGTGAACAGCGGCAGCGGCTGCCTGGGGGAATACTACAAACTGACCCGGGACATCACCCTTTCCGGTGACTGGACCCCCATCGGCAACGGCGCCCGTGACGGCTCCGGCTACACCGGGAACGCTTTCATGGGTACCTTTGACGGCGACGGCCACACCATTACCGGGCTGACCATCGATCAACAGCTTTCCGGCAACTCGGTGGACAATGCCATCGGCCTGTTCGGCGTGGTGGACGGCGGCACGGTGAAGGACGTGACCTTTACCGGCGTCTCCATCGAGGTGTCCGGCGGCGAGTGCGTGGGCGGCGCCGTGGGCCTGATGGTGAACGACGCCACCGTGAGCGGCGTGACCATGGGCGCGCAGGGCGGCGGCGACACGATCACCGCCGTGCGGGGCCTGGGCGGCATTGTGGGCCGCATGACCATCAGCGGCACCATCGAGAACTGCGCCAACTACGCGACCATCACCGGCAGCGGCGCCAATGTGGGCGGCATCGTGGGCGCGGCCTACTACACCGCCAAGGGCTCGGAAATGGTCATTGAGAACTGCCAAAACCACGGGACCGTTTCCTGCACCGCCGGCGTCACCGGCGGCATTGCCGGCCTTTCCAGCGCCAGGGTGAGCGGCTGCGTCAACACCGCGGCCATCACCGGCAACGGAGCGGATGTGGCGGGCATCGTGGCGGAGCAGCAGAACGCCGGCAGCGTGGTGGGCTGCACCAATTCCGGCGCCATCACCAACCAGAGCGGCGCCTACGGCACCGGCGGCATCGTGGGCTGGGTGCGCTATAACGGCGCGGCTGCCAACTACCCCCGCAAGGAGATCGTGCAGATCGTCGGCAACATCAACAGCGGGGCCGTTGCCGGCGGCAACGACGGCGGCGGCATCGTGGGCACGGTGTACAACGCCGCGGTGGTCACCGGCAATGAGAACACCGCGCCCTCCCTTTCCGGCGCCACCTTTGCCGCGGGCGTGGTGGGCAACCTGCAATTCACGGAAACCCCGCAGCCGGGGGACGGCATCACAATCCCCGACCACGACATCGCGATCTCCAACAATGTTTCCACAACGCCCATCGACAGCATCTCCGCGGGCTGCAGGCACGAATATGTGTACGACAACGCACCCGCGGGGACCCAGGGGGTCGCCATTTCCGACAATGCCTCCGCCTGGGCCGCCGAGGTGCAGGGGACGAAGTACGCCACGCTGGCGCTGGCCTTTGCCGCGGCCGCCGACGGCCAGACGGTGAAGCTGCTGGCGAATGTCACCACCGCCGACACCCTGGTACTGAACGAGGCCAGGGCCATCACCCTGGACCTGGCAGGGAAGACCCTGGAGTACACCGGCCAGGGCACCTATGCCATCGAGCTGGGCGGCGGCGCGGCCCTCACCGTGGCCGACAGCGCCGCCGGCGGCGCCATCACCGCCCCGAAGCGGGTGGTCAAGGTGGGCAGCGCCACCATCGACACCACCGGCACCGCCGCCAGCCTCACCCTGAACGGCGGCACCCTGAACGGCGGCGAGTGCACCGTTGCCATCTACGCCAACAACACCGGCGACCACAGCGCGGACAAGAGCGTGCCCTGCACCGTCACCGTGAACAAGGCTGCCCTGAACGGCGGCGTCTACCTTTTCGGCCAGGGCGCGCAGCTGAATGTGAACGAGGGCGCGTCCATTGCCGCCAGCGGCGCGGGCGGCTACGCCATCGCCGGCAACGGTACTTATGGAGAGAATAAAAAGTGCGGCGACACGGTGATCAACATCACCGGCGGCACCGTGACCAACGACAACGGCCACGCCATCTATCATCCCCAGGACGGCGTGCTGAACATCTCCGGCAGCGCGGTGATCACCGGCTCGTCCACCGCCATCGAGATGCGCGCCGGCACCCTGAACGTCTCCGGCACGCCCGCCATCACCGGCGGCAGCGGCACCCCCACGTTCGCCGCCAACGGCAACGGCACCTCCACCAGCAACGCGGCGGTGGCCATTGCCCAGCACACCACCCGGCGGCCCATCACGGTGAACATCTCCGGCGGCACCCTCACCGGCGGCGCGGCTCTTTATGAAGCCAACCCCCAAGCCAACCCGAATGTGGCCGAGGATCTGAAAGTGTCCGTCACCGGCGGCGTCTTCAACGGGCAGATCATCGCCGGCGACCTCACCGGCTTTATCTCCGGCGGCAGCTTCAAGGGCGGCAACGGCGTGCCCGGCGACTACCTGGCCGATGGCTTTGTGGCCACCGCGGGCGCGAACGGTGTGATCACCGTGGGCAAGCCCACTCCCACCGAAGCGCCGGCCCAGGACAGCGGCGGCGCGGCCGCCACCCCGGCGCCCACCCCGGCCCCGGCGCCCACCGCCACCCCCAAGCCGGCGGCCACCGCCCGGCCTGTGCCCACCGCCACTCCGAAGCCCACCGAGGCCCCCGCGGCCACCGCCGCGCCCACCGAGACGCCGGCGGCCACCGAGGCCCCCACGCCCAGCCCGACCCCCGTGCCCGCGGATACGGATGCGAACGAGGGCGGCCTGCCGCTGCTGCCCATCGCCATCGGCGGTGCGGCGGTGCTGGTGCTGGTGCTGGCGATCCTGCTGTGGATCCTGGCCCGCCGCCGCCGCGACGAGGACGAGCGGGGCTACTGATCCGCGGCACATCCATCGCATTTGAAACAAAGGGCCGCGGGCCCGGTGAAAACCGGGCCCGCGGCCGTTTTGCGTTTTAAAAGGGGCGGCTCAAAGGGCCAGCAGCCAGCACGCCGCCATGCACACCGGCTGGTGGATCAGGTAGAGCGCCAGGCTGTGCCGCCCCGCCCACTCCAGCGGCGGGCAGGCAAGGCGGGGGAGAAAGCCCTCCAGCCGGGGGCGGGCCAGCGCGCAGAGGAACCACCCCGCCAGAAACAGGAACAGCCAGGGCACAAGGGGGAAGTAGTCACTGCTGGAAAAGCCCGGCCCCGGCAGGCCCAAAAAGGCCAGCGCGTCCCACCGGTAGAGCCCGGCGGGCAGCGAAAGCCGCAGCGGCCCGCCCGGACCAAGCCAGCCCTGGGGCACAAAGCGGGTCAGGGCGAACGCCAGCAGGCTGGCGGCAAGGCCCGCGGCGGCGGGCAGCTTTTCCAGCGCCGGGCGCGCCGCCCAGGCGATGAGCGCCGCGCAGCCCAGCAGGTTCAGCACCCCGAAGCGCACCGCCTCGGCGGGCAGCGCCAGCAGCGTCACCCCGCTCACCGCAAAGCCGCACAGGTTCAGGATAAGGCCGTGGCGCAGCCCCCGGCGGCCCAGCCGGGCGGAAAAGCCGGCGGCAAGGATAAAGGTGCAGCAGATGGCCTGCTGCCAGACCCGGGCGGCGGGCAGGAAATACCAGCCGGGATGCCGGGCGAACACTTCGAACCAGTCGTAGCAAAAGTGAAAGGCCACCATGTTCACCACCGCCAGCCCCCGCAGCGCGTCCAGCCAGCGGTAGCGGGTCTTTTGCGCAACGGCCATGGCTCACACCCCCTTTGGCGCCGCCAGGTCGATGGGCACCGGCGCGTCCAGCGCCATGCCGGCCGGCGTCACCCGGCAGTCCATCGCCAGCAGCCCCACCCCGGCGGCCCGGGCCTGGGCCAGCGCCCTGCCAAAGGTCGGCTGGGTGGCCCAGTTGGGCCGGAACAGCCAGGGCCCTTTCATCTGGATGACCACCAGCAGCCGGCAGTCGTACCCCTGCCGGGCCAGCGCCGTCAGCTCCCGCACGTGCTTGAGCCCCCGCAGGGTGGGCGCGTCGGGAAAGGCGGCCACCCCGTCCGTTTCCAGGGTGCAGCCTTTCACCTCCACCAGCAGCTCGCGCCCGGCGCGGCGGGCGTAAAAATCAAAGCGGGAGTCCCCCAGCCGGTACTCCGCCCGCAGCTGCTCCAGCGGCCCCAGCCCGCCGGCGGCCAGCCACTCGCCGGCGGCCTTGTTGGGGGCCGCCGAGTCCATGTTGATCAGCAGGCCGCCCTTTTCCACCGCCACCAGGTCCCAGCCGGTCTTGCGGGCGGGGTTTTCCGCCTTTGCCAGATACACCGGCGCGCCGGGGACCAGCAGCTCGGCGCAGCGGCCGGTGTTTTTCACATGGGCCGCCGCCTGCGCGCCGCCCAGCCGCACCAGGGCGGTGAACCGGTTGGGGCGGGAGAGAAAAGTGGCTTTGGAAACCTGCCCGTATGTCATAAAAGGGTCCTTTCTTTGTACAGTTGGCGTCGAAAAGCCGCATTTTAAGCCGTTTTACTTGACGTGGGCCGCGGGAATGCTATAATATAGTGCAGAATTTCCGGCCCCGGAAATTTTGAACAAATGGAAGACCGATCGAGATCGAATGGAGGATATTCAAAATGAAAAAGACTGCTCAGACCGTGATCAGTGCTGATAAATATTATACCATCACCGCCGCCAATGGCAAGGTGGTGGAGGTCGCGGACTACAACATCGAGAACGGCGCCGCCATCCAGCTGTGGGACAACGCCGGCCAGGAGTGGCAGCAGTGGAGCTTCGTCCGCGCGGGCGACGGCGTCTACCGCATCTGCAACCGGTTCACCGGCAAGATGCTGGACCTGATCGCCGGCGGCGTGGTGGACGGCACCTGGGTGCACCAGTGGGAGGGCGCCAGCGGCTCCAGCCAGCTGTGGGTGGTGGAGCCCACCGGCGACGGCCGTGTGAAGATCAAGTCCAACCTGTCCGGCAAGTGCCTGGACGTGGTGGGCATGAACCAGGAGAACGGCGCCCGCCTGCAGATCTGGCAGGACGTGGGCGGCGAGAACCAGACCTGGACCATCGCCGAGGTCAAGGCCCCCCGCAAGGCCGTGAAAGTGGAGGCCGAGACGGTGGAAGCCCCCAAGGCCGCCAAGAAGCCCGCCGCGAAGAAGCCCGCCGCCAAAAAGGCCGCTGCCAAAAAGGCGGAGAAGAAGCCCGCCGCCCCCAAGCCCGCCAAAAAGGCCGAGCCCGCCAAGGCGGAGGCCCCCAAGGCCGAGGCTGTGAAGCCCGCCGCCAAGACCGAGGCCCCCAAGGCCGCCAAGAAGCCCGCGGCGAAGAAGACCGTGAAGAAGTAAGCTTTGTTTGCTTCCTTTGCCCCCGACAGCCCGCTGCCGGGGGCGTTTTCGTATCCGCCGCCCGCTTTGTGACTTTGACACGGTGGCCGCCGGAGCCCTGTGGTATCATAAGTTAAACCACCCGTGTGCCGTCAAAAAAGGAGAGTGTGCTATGGGCTTTACCATCGAGACCAGCGTTTCCGCGCTTACTGTGTTCGCCCAGGGGCTGTTGAGCTTTTTCTCCCCCTGTGTGCTGCCCCTGATCCCCCTGTATCTGGGCTACCTCACCGGCGGGGCCGCCGCCGGTGAGCTGTCCGACGCCGCCCGCCGCCGGCTGACGCTGCGGAACACCCTGTTCTTCATCCTGGGCGTCAGCTTCGCCTTTTTCCTGCTGGGGCTGGGCTTCACCAGCCTGGGCCGGTTCTTCACCGACAACCGGGCGCTGGTGGCCCGCATCGGCGGGGTGATCATCGTGCTGCTGGGCCTGGTGCAGCTGGGCTTTCTGGAGAGCCGCTTCATGCAGCGGGAGTGGCGGCTGCCTTTCGACCCGAAAAAGTGGGGTGCCAGCCCCCTGGCGGCGCTGGCGCTGGGCTTCACCTTTTCCTTTGCCTGGACCCCCTGCGTGGGGCCGGCGCTCACCAGCGTGCTGCTGATGGCCGCCAGCGCCGCCACCCGGGGCATGGGCTTTGTGCTCATCGGAGTGTACACCCTGGGCTTCGTCATCCCCTTTTTGCTGGTGGGCCTGTTCACCAGCCAGGTGCTGGCCTTTTTCAGGCGCCACGGCAGCTGGCTGAAATGGACCGCCCGGGCGGGAGGCGTGCTGCTGATCCTGATGGGGGTGATGATGTTCACCGGCTGGATGAACGGCTTCACCGCCTACCTCAGCGGCCTGCCCGGCGCGGGCACGCCCGACGCCGGCCAGAGCACCAGCCAGAGCGCCGCGCCGTCCTCCGAAAGCGCCCCCGCCTCCTCCGGCGATGACAGCCAGAGCAGCCCGCCCGCCTCCGACACCGGCGAAAGCGACGCCGACGCGCTGCCCGGCGCGCCGGACTTCACCCTGGTGGACCAGAACGGCCAGGAGCACACCCTGTCGGACTACAAGGGCCAGGTGGTGTTTTTGAACTTCTGGGCCACCTGGTGCGGGCCCTGCCAGCGGGAGATGCCCGAGATCCAGGCCCTCTACGAGGACTGGGGCGAAAACGCCGGCGAGGTGGTGGTGCTGGGGGTGGCGAACCCCAAAAACAGCGGCTACCCCGGCAACGCCGACAACAAGACCGCCGACGAGGTGGCCGCGATGCTGGCGGAGAACGGCTACACCTACCCCACCGTGATGGACGAGACCGGCGAGGTGTTCGCCCAGTACGGCATCAGCGTCTTTCCCACCACGTTCATGATCGACGCCGAGGGCAACGTCTTCGGCTATATCACCGGCAGCCTGACCCGGGAGATCATGGACAGCATCGTGGAACAGACCCGCACCGGTGTGCGGCAGCAATAAAAAAACCGGCGCGTTCCGCCCCCCGCGGGGGTTTGGAACGCGCCGGCGCTTTTTTGCCGGGGCCCGGTCATTTCAGCCGGGCGAACTGGTCGATGGCCTCCTCCAGCCGGGCCAGGGTGTCCTGGTCGCAGTCGGACAGGACGCAGTGGGTCAGGTGCTCGGTGAGGATGAGCTTTGCCACCTGGGTCACCGCGCTGCTCACGCTGGAGAGCTGGATCAGCAGCTCGTCGCAGGGGCGGCCCTCTTTCACCATCTCCTGGATGCCTTTCACCTGGCCGCTGATGCGGGCCAGGCGGCGGTTCACGTCGGCGGAATGTTTGCAGTCCATGGTCGTTTCCTCCTGTCTCACTGGGCAATGGTGGTGTCGATCAGGTCCAGCACCGGGCCAAAGGGGCGGAAGATCAGCCCCTCCACCCCCGGCTGCACCAGCAGGGCCTTGGTCTGGTGCCACAGGGGCGACACGCAGGCGCTCTCCAAAAGGGTCCGCTCCGCTCCGGCCAGGTCGGCGGCGGTGTGGTCGCCGTCGGCATACAGGGCCGCCAGCGTGTCGTCGAAGTCCCCGTCCTGCCAGCAGGCAAGGTCGGCCGCCTGGGCCAGCAGCTCCACGGCGGAGTCGCTGGCGGGGGACAGGGGCACCAGGGCGATCTGATAATCCCCCGACGCCAGCCGCTGGGCCAGCATCTCCTCGCTGACCTGCCGCACCGGGAAGTAGGCGGAAAAGGCGCCCAGGTCTTTCTGCCACTGCTGGCCGATCGCCTCCGCCAGCCGCAGGCCGCCGCTGCTCTCCGGCGCCAGCAGGGTGATGTCCTCAAAGCGGGTGACGCCCAGCGCCTCGAAGCCCGCCCGGGCCAGCTCCAGCGGTTCGCCAAAGGCGGGCAGGATGGTGCCCGCCGCCTCCCGGTAGTTCTCCCCCTGCACCGTCACCGCCGGCGGCACCAGCCCCTCGGCGGCGGAAAAGCCCTCCGGCAGCTCCACCGGCGCGTCGGCGGCGCTGGCGGCCAGCGCCTGGCGGATCAGGGGCTGGGCCAGGGTCTCGTTGTCACAGTTGAACACCAGCACCCAGGTGGTGGCGGTGTAGGGCAGGGAGGTGAGCCCCGGCGCGGAGAGGGTGTCGCTCAGCGCGGCGGTGGCCCCGCCCTGGGTGACCAGCGCCTCGCCCCACAGCGTCTCGCCGCTGGCGGCGGAGGAGGAGCTGGCGGCGCTGGTCTCGCCGGTGGCGTTGATCACCAGCCGCAGGGCCGTGACCCGGTCGCCCTCCGCCGCCCGGCGCAGAAACAGGCCGTTGTCGTTCCAGTTGTACACATAAAAACTGCCGTTGCCCATGGTGGCGGCCCGGGTGAGGCCGTAGGCCCCCTGGGTGCTCTCGAAAAACGCCTCGTTGCAGGGCATCGCCCCCGGCAGCGCCAGCTTGTAGTCCAGCTGGGGGTCCGGTGTGTCCAGCCGGATGACCAGGGTGCGCTCGTCCGGCGCGCTCACCCCCAGGGCCGACTCGTCCATCTGCCCCGCCAGCACGGCGGCGCTGTTGGCGATGGCCGCGTAGGTGCCGGTGTAGGGGCTGCCGGTCTGGGCCCGGAAGACCCGCCGCAGGGCAAAGACGAAGTCCGCCGCGGTGAGGGGGTACTCCGAGGCCTCCCCCCGGTTCTGGGTGTAGGCCAGGCCCTCTTTCAGGGTAAAGGTCCAGGTCAGGCCGTCGTCGCTCACGGTGCAGCTCTCGGCACAGTCCAGTTGGGGCTGGCCGTTCTCATCCAGCCGGTACAGGCCGCTGTACAGGTTGGTCACGGCGATCAGCTCGGGGCTCTCCGCCGCCAGCTGGGGGTCCAGGTTGGCCGGCACCCGCTCCATGGGCCAGGTGAACTCGATCTGGCTGCCGCAGCCGGTGAGCAGCAGGACCGCCAGCAGGGCTGCCAGCAGCAGCTTGCATTTTCCCATGGGTGCGCCTCCTTTCGGCTTTGTCTTTATTCTTATAACGACGCACAGCCGGCTATGCTTGCATCGCCCGGAAAAATCCAGGTTAATCCTACCAGAAAACGCGGGGAAATTCAAATTTCCAACACTTTTTTCACCATTTTTTAACCGCTGGTGAAAAAACGGACATGAGCGCCGCCAATTTTGCCTTTGGCCGCCCCCTTTGGTTGCGAAGCGGCAAAAAAGCGACTATAATAAATAAGATAAGCCGTCCGCCGGGGGCTTTGCGCCGGCGGGGGCGTTTTTTGCGAGGAAAGGCTGTGTGGGAGATGCACAAAGACAAAGAGGCGCTGGCCGCGTTTTTGCAGGGCAAAAAGGTGGCTTTCATCGGCGCGGGGGTGAGCCACAAGGCCCTGATCGGCCAGTTCTGCGCCATGGGCGCCGTGGTGACCCTGTGCGACAAAAAGCGGCTGGAGGAGTTCGGCGACTACGGCGAGACCCTGAAACAGCTGGGGGTGCGCCTGTCGCTGGGGGAGGACTACCTGAACGGCCTGGCCGGCCAGCAGGTCATCCTGCGCACGCCCGGCTTTGAGTACTACACCCCGGCTTTACAGGCGGCCAAGGCGGCGGGCAGCATCGTGACCAGCGAGATGGAGCTGTTCTTCGACTACTGCCCCTGCCACATCACCGCCGTCACCGGGTCGGACGGCAAGACCACCACCACCAGCCTCATCGCGGCCATGCTCACCGCGGCGGGCAGGCGGGTGCATCTGGGCGGAAACATCGGTCGGGCGCTGCTGCCGGTGCTGGAGGACATCGACCCCGGCGACGAGGCGGTGGTGGAATTGTCCAGCTTCCAGCTGATCAGTATGCGCAAGAGCCCCAAAGTGGCGGTGGTCACCAACGTGACCCCCAACCACCTGGACCACCACAAAGACATGCAGGAGTATGTGGACGCCAAGCGCAACATCCTGCTGTGGCAGACCGGCGCGGACAAGGCGGTGCTGGGCTATGAAAACGAGATCACCCGGGCCATGGCCGCCGACTGCAAGGGCAGCCAGTGCTGGTTCACCCGCCTGCGGGAAATCGACAACGGCGCCTTTTTGCGCTCGGACGGTATGCTCTGCATGGCGGAAAAGGGCACGGTGACCCCGGTGGTGAGCAAGGACGAGGTGAAGCTGCGGGGGCTGCACAACATCGAGAACCTGCTGGCGGCCATCGCCGCCGTGTGGGGCCGGGTGCCGGTGAGCGCCATGGCGGACACCGCCCGGAGCTTCGCCGGGGTGGAGCACCGCATCGAGCCGGTGCGCCTTTTGGACGGGGTGCAGTGGTACAACGACTCCATCGCCTCCAGCCCCACCCGCACCATCGCCGGCCTGCGGAGCTTCGAGCAGAAGATCATCATCATCGCCGGCGGCTACGACAAGAACATCCCCTACGAGCCCCTGGCCCCGGAGATCCTGGAACACGTCAAGGTGCTGGTGCTCATGGGCGCCACCGGCCCCAAGATCGAAAAGGCGGTGCGGGAATGTCCCGGCTTTGCCGAGAGCGGCCTGGTCATCCTCCACGCCGGGGATATGAAAGAGGCGGTGGACGCCGCCCGCGCCGCCGCAAAGCCCGGCGACATCGTGAGCCTTTCCCCCGCCTCCGCCAGCTTCGACCTCTACCCCAACTTCGAGGTGCGGGGCCGCCACTTCAAAGAGCTGGTGAACGCCCTGTGATCCGGCTGGTGGAGAGCGCCGCCGACGCCGCCCGCTTTTCGTTGGCGCTGGCGGGCCGGGCCGACCCGGTGTCGGTGCAGACGGCGGCCCGCTTCGCCGCTTTTCGGGATGTGCCTGGCAGCGGCTGGAAGTTCTACACCGGCGGGGAAGAGGACGCGCCCCTGGCTTTGTCGGTGCGGGGCAGTTCCGCCCAGCTCTCGGGCAGCGCCGACGGCGAGGAGCTGGCCGGGCTGCTGGCGCTGCTGGGCGTCGCCCGGCTGAAGAGCGCCGAAGCCGCCGCCCCCGCCGGCTGGCGGCAGGACGCGGCCTTTGCCGCCTTTTACGCCCCCGCCTCCCTTGTGGCGCCGGCTCTGCCGGCGGGGGCGGTGCTGGATGAGGACGTGCCCATGAGCGAGGTGGTGGCGCTGCTCACCGGCGGCGACAGCCTGGCCGGCGAGGCGGGCAAGGCCGCCGCGGAGAACTTTTACGCCGAGGGGTGCGCGCTGCGAAACCGGGGCCTGGCAAAGGTTTGGGGCCTGCGGCTGGGCGGCGAGCTTGCCGCCACCGCTGGGCTTTACGCCATCGGCGAAAACGCCGCCATGCTGGGCGGCGTGGAAACGGCGCGGGCTTTCCGCCGCCGGGGCTGCGCCGCCGCGCTGGTGTGCCGGCTGGCGGCCCTGGCGCTGCCCAAAGGGCCGGTGTGCCTGCTGGCCCGCCACGGGGCCGAGGGCTTTTACCAAAGGCTGGGCTTTGAACAGCGGGGAACGGCCTGCGGCTTTGCCGCCCCCGAAAACGACTGAAAAGGACTGTACATACAAAATGCTGGAAGAATTTTTCGACTTTCCCCCCCGATTGCTGGAGCTGGACAGGCAGGCCATGGAGCTCTGCCGGCCCTATTTTGACAAGGCGGACGCCATCCGGGACTACAACCAGGTGAAGATGCTCAAGGCTTTCACCGACCAAAAGGTGGCCGCCACCCATCTGGTGGGCACCACCGGCTACGGCTACGACGACGCCGGCCGGGACAAGCTGGACGCCCTCTTCGCCCAGGTGACGGGGGCCGAGGACGCCCTGTGCCGGCCCCACTTCCTCTCGGGCACCCACGCCCTGGCGGTGGCCCTGTTCGGGGTGCTGCGGGCGGGGGACACCCTGCTGGCCGCCACCGGCCGCCCCTACGACACCCTGGAGGGGGTCATCGGCATCGGCGAGGCGGGAAAAGGCTGCGGCACCCTGGCGGAGTTCGGGGTGAAATACGACGAAGTGCCCCTGCTGGAGGGCGGCGTGCCCGATTTAAAGACCATCGCCCAAAAGGCCGCGAACGCAAAGGTGTGCCATGTGCAGCGCAGCCGGGGCTATTCCAGCCGGGCCGCCTTTGACCTTAAGACCATCGGCAAGGTGGTGCAGGCCGCGAAAAGCGGCAACCCGGACATCATCGTGCTGGTGGACAACTGCTACGGCACCTTTACCCAAACCGCCGAGCCGGTGAGCGTGGGGGCGGACCTGATCGTGGGCAGCCTCATCAAAAACGCCGGCGGCGGCATCGCCCCCACCGGCGGCTACATTGCCGGCCGGGCGGACCTGGTGGAACTGTGCGGCCACCGGCTCACCGCCCCCGGCACCGGCCGGGAGCTGGGCTGCACGCTGGATTCCCTGCGCAGCCTCTACCTCGGCCTTTACTACGCCCCCGGCGTCACCGCCGAGGCGGTGAAGACCAGCATCTACTCCAGCTGCCTTTTGGAGCTGCTGGGCAAAAACCCCATCCCCCGGTACACCGAGCCCCGTAACGACATCATCACCAGCTTCGAGGCGGGCAGCGGCGAGGCGCTGGTGGGCTTTTGCCAGGGGGTGCAGGCGGGCAGCCCGGTGGACAGCTACGTGGCCCCCGAGCCCTACGCCATGGCGGGCTACACCGATCAGGTCATCATGGCCGCCGGGGCGTTCACCCTGGGCAGCAGCATCGAGCTCTCCTGCGACGGGCCCATGCGGCCACCCTACACCGTCTATCTCCAGGGCGGGCTGAACCTGGCGGCCAGCCGCGCCGGCGTGCTGCTGGCGGTGCAGCGGGCCTTTGGAAACGAACTGTAAACATGCGCCGGCGGCGACGCCCGCCGCGGGGAAAAGAAAGGAAAACCGATGGAATGGAATTTTGAACTCACCACACAGCAGGCCCGCGAGCTCTATGCGCGGGCGGCCCGCATGAACAAGACCGGCAGCCGGCTGCTGAAAGCCCTGGGGGCGCTGGTGCTGGGGATGGCGCTGTGGATCGCCGCCCAGGCGGGGCAGGCGCTGCTGCCCGGGCCCGGGCCGTTCCGCCCCGCCGCCGACCCGGTGGCGGGCACGGTCTACGCCGTCATCGCCCTGGGCATGGCGGTGGTGGCGGTGTGGGTGTTTTTGCGCGCCCGGCCGGAGGGCATGGCCGACGCCACCCTGCTTCAGATGGAGCGCCAGGGCCGGCCGACGGCGGGCCGCTGGCAGGTGCGGCTGGACGAAAACCAGCTGCTGGTCAGCTGCGGCGGCGCCCAAAGCGCCCAGGACCCCTCGGTGATCCAAAAGGCCACCCCCTGCCCCGAGGGGCTCATCCTCTCGCTGCACAACGGGGCCCGCACGATGGTGATGCCCGCCGCCGCCTTTGAAAGCCCCGAGGCGATGGCCGCCGCGGCCGCGGAGTTCCAGCGGTGCAGCGCCCTGGCCAAGGCCCGGCTGCTCCAGCGGCAGGCCGGGGAGCTGGCCGACCCGGCCGACCGGCCGGCCCTGCCGCCCTGCCCGCCGCTGCCCCAGGGGGAGAGCCAGGTGTTCGCCGTGCCGGTGATGCTGCAAAAGGAGGAAGTGTTCGACGCCTACCTGGCGGCCAACCAGGCGCTCCATCTCGTGGGCCGGCGGCGCATCGTGCTGGCATGGGTGCTGCTGGTGGTGGCGTCGGTGGAGCTGGTGTTCTCGGCGGCTATCGGCGAGTGGAGCTTTGCGCTGCTCATGGCCTGCTTTGTGCTGCTGGCGCTGCTGAGGATCCTGTCCCGCAGCCGGGCGTGCCAGAAAAACGCCCTGCGCCAGCAGCTGGCGGGGGAGCAGCTCCAGCGCCTGACCACCCCCGGCTGGGTGGTGCTGGGCCAGTCGGGCTACACCGCCACCAGCGGGGCGCTGTGCAGCTACCGGCCCTACACCCGCCTCAACGAGGTGGCCCAGGACGAGCGGTACCTGTTTTTGCGCTTCGAGGGGAACATGATCTCCCTTATCCCCAAGCGGGGCTTTGAGAGCCCGGAGCAGGCCCGGGCGGCGTTCGATTTCCTGCGGGAGCGGCTGGGACAAAAAAGCGGACGATAAGGGCAGTAAAAAAGGCCGCTCCCCCTTGCGCGCCGGGTCAAAAGGTGTATAATAGGTCATTGTGACGGCTCCGCCACGGCGGGGCCGCCTTTTTTGTGAGGAGGAGAAAACGATGAACTACGGTTATCTGGTGGATCTGGCGCTGATCCTGCTGGCCACCAAGGCGCTGAGTATGCTCACCGGCAAGCTGCAGATGCCCCAGGTGGTGGGCGCGCTGGTGGCGGGCCTGCTCATGGGCCCGGCGGTGCTGGGGATCATCCAGCCCAGCGATTTTCTGAGCCAGGTGGCGGAACTGGGCGTGATCGTGATCATGTTCAGCGCCGGCATGGGCACCGACCTGAACGAACTGAAACAGACGGGCAAGGCGGGCTTCGTCATTGCCATGGCGGGCGTGCTGGTGCCGCTGGCCATGGGCACCGGGCTGATGTTCGTCTTCAACACCGGCGAGCTGGCGCTGCCGGGCAACAAGCTGCTGCAGGACATCTTCCTGGGCGTGGTGCTCACCGCCACCTCGGTGAGCATCACGGTGGAGACGCTGAAAGAGCTGGGCAAGCTGTCCACCCGGGTGGGCAACGCCATCCTGGCCGCCGCCCTGATCGACGACGTGCTGGGCCTGGTCTGCCTGACCATCGTCACCAGCCTGGCGGGCGCGGATGTGAACATCCTGCTGGTGCTGGCCAAGATCCTGCTGTTCTTCGTCTTTGTGGGCCTGCTGGGCGTGGGCATCAGCCGGCTGCTGAACTGGTACGAGACCAAGGTGCGCAGCCGGGACCTGCGCCGCTACCCGGTGCTGGCGTTCGTGCTCTGCCTGTTCCTGGCCTGGGCCGCCGAGGAGTGGTTCGGCGTGGCGGACATCATCGGCGCCTTTTCCGCCGGCTTGATCGTGGCCACCACCCCCAAGGGCGCCTACACCGCCAGCAAGTTCACCCCGGTGTCCTACCTGCTGCTCACCCCGGTGTTCTTCGCCAACCTGGGCCTGGGGGTGGAGCTGCCCCGGATGGACGCCACGATCCTGCTGTTCACCGTAACGCTGGTCATCGTGGGCATCGGCTCCAAGCTCATCGGCTGCGGCCTGGGCGCCAAGATGTTCGGCTTTAAAAACCGCCAGTGCCTCCAGGTGGGCTGCGGCATGGCCTGCCGGGGCGAGGTGGCGCTGATCGTGGCCAACAAGGGCATGGCCATGAACATGATCAACCCCGTCTTCTTCGGGCCCATCATCATCCTGGTGGTCTGCTGCGCGGTATTCACCCCCATCCTGCTCAAGCTTGCGTTCAAGGGCGAGAGCGCCTACGAGGGCATGGAGGAGAGCCGTCTGGCCGAGGGCTTCCAGCTGTCCGAGCAGGTGGACGAGGTCACCGCCCGCCTGATCGAGGGCGAAAAGCGCCGTCAGGGCAAATAAACTTCGGGAAAAAAGCTCCCCGGACCGCAGGGTCCGGGGAGCTTTTTTCTGCCCCCGCGCCCCCGGCAGGGGTCAGAGGCGGGCCGGGGTCAGGCCTGCTCCTCGCCCGCGGGGTTTTTGGCGAAGAAGGCCACCCCCGCCGCGCCGGGGCCGGCATGGGTGCCGATGGCGGTGCCGATATGGCGGCACAGCGGCGCCTCCAGCCCCAGGTTCTGGGTGAGATAGCGGTGGATGGGCTCCGCCGCCTTGCGGTGGGCGGTGTAGCCGATCATGTAAGGCATCGACTCGTCCAGGCCGCCCTCGGTGTCCATCAGCTTGAACAGCGCCACATAGGCCCCCGGCATCCCCCGGGCCTTGCCTGCAAGGCCCACCTTGCCGTCCCGCACGGCCACCACCGGCTTGACGCCCAGCAGGCTGCCCGCCAGCGCCTGGGCGCCGGTAAGCCGGCCGCCCTTGCGGAAGTACTTCAGGTCGTCCACCACGGCCACCAGCCGCACGTCCAGCCGGCGGCGCTCCAGCTCCGCCGCGATCTCGCCGGCGCTGGCGCCCTCGGCGCGCATCTGCACCGCCAGGCGCACCAGCAGCTGCTCGCCCAGGGTGGCGTTCATGCTGTCCACCAGGTGGATCTTGTCATACTCGCAGCTGTCCGCCGCGATCTTCGCCGACTGATAGGTGCCGCTGAGCTGGCCCGAGATCACAATGGCCACCACCTCGTCGCCGGCGGCCTTGGCCTCCTCGAACCGGTCCATGAAGTCCTGGGGGCTGGGCTGGCTGGTGGTGGGCAGCTTGTCGCACTTCACCAGCCGGCTGTAAAACTCGTCGGGGGTCATGTCCAGGCCGTCCCGATACACCTCGCCGTCCTCAAAGCGCACCTGCATGTGTACCAGCTCGACCCCCAGGCGGGCCGCCTCGGCGGGCAGGATGTCGCTGGTGGAATCGGTCAGAATACGGATCATGTCACATCGTCTCCTTTTCTCTTGGGGAGGGCCCTCTGCCCCGCCGGGTCACTGGATGTTGCTGAAAAAGCCGTGGATCTGGCGCAGGGTGTCTGCCAGCTGGTCCATCTGCCGGTCGGTGAGCCGGTCGCTGACCTGATGGATCAGCTGCTCGTGAAAGGCCGCGTGCCGGGCAAGCGCCGCCCGGGCGCTGTCGGTGAGGCCCACGATGACCTTGCGCCGGTCCTCGTCCGGGCGCCGGCGCACCAGGTAGCCCTTGGCCTCCAGCGTCTTCACCGCCACCGTCAGGGTGCTGGCGGTGACCCGCAGCCGGGTGGCCAGCTCGCTCATGGTCTCCGCCTCGCCGGCGCTCTCCACCGCCTCCAGCACGTGCATCTCGCTCACCGACAGGTTTTTGTAGGGCCCTTTGGCCAGGTTCTCCTCCTCGTGGCGGAGCACATCATTGAATACATCCACCAGAAACCGGTTGATGGTCTGCTGTGCCGGGGTCATGCCTGTCGCCTCGCTTTCGCTGTGTGATATTGGTTTGAACTTCAAACCAATATGATTGTAGCGGCGGCAAGGGCGTTTGTCAAGATATTTTGAAGTTCAAATCAAAATTTTTCTCATTGCGTCCCGCCGGCCTGGGGGTCTATAATAGAAAAAAGATATCGAAAGGGGGCCGGGCGTGGTGAAAGAGGCGTGCAAGCGGCTGGGAAACTGGTGCAAAAAAAATCCCGGCCCCTGGCTGTGGCTGGCGGCGGGGGCGGCGGCGCTGGGGCTGTTCCTGGCCTGCCGGCACAGCCGGGCGGCGATGGACGGGGCGGCGCGGTACTTTTCCGTGCCGGTGCGCCGCCTTGTCAGCGCCCTGGCGGACCCGCTGCCCTTTTCGCTGGCGGAGGCGCTGTGCACCGCTTTCGGGGCGTGGCTGCTGTTCATGGCGGGGCGCACCCTGTGGGGGCAGCTTCGCGGCCGGCGGTGGCTGGCCCGGCGGCTGGTGGCGCTGGCGGCGCTGGCGGTGTGGATCGCCGCCGGGGTGAGCTGGCTGTGGGGGGTACACTACTACACCACCGACGTGAATGAAAAAAGCGGCCTGCACGCCGGTGCGGTGAGCCTGGATGCCCTGGCCGCCACCACCTGGTACTTCGCCCAGGGGGCGAACCGCACCGGGGCGCTGGTGCAGCGGGACGCCGACGGCCGCTTTTCGGCGGACACCGCCGCGCTTCTCGCGGCGGGCAGCCACAGCCTGGACGCCCTCACCGGGGAGTATCCTTTTTTGGACGGGCCGGGCCGCACCCCCAAGCCGGCGGTGTACTCCTGGTTCATGAGCGCGGCGGGCTTTACCGGCTACATCTTCCCGTTCACCGGCGAGAGCACCCTGAACGTGGACTGCCCCAACGTGTTCCTGCCGGTGACCATCGCCCACGAGCAGGCCCACCAGCGGGGGGTGGGCCCGGAGCAGGAGGCCAACTTCGTGGCGGTGGCCGCCTGCCTGGCCCATGAGGACGTGAACTGGCAGTATTCCGGCTGGCTGTTCGGCTGCCTGCACCTGTCCAACGCGCTGTACTCCGCCTCGCCCGCCCTGTGGCAGCTGGTGTGGCAGCAGCTGGAGGCGGGGCCGGCGGCGGACCTTGCCTGGAATGACGACTACTGGGCCTCCTTTGAGAGCCCGGCGGCGGAGCTGGCGGGGGACACCTACACCGCTTTTCTGCAAAGCTACGGCCAGACCCTGGGCATGGCCAGCTACGGGGCCTGCGTGGACCTGCTGGTGGCCCGCTTCGACCCCCGGGGCTGAGGGCACATTGCAAAATAAAATTGTGAAAAATGTGGAATTTTCTATGCAACTGTCGTGAAATGTGCTATACTGTATCCACATATGTGCAATGCTGGCCCGTCGGCTTGCGCCGCAGGCGCGCCGCGCGGCTTTTGTGCCCCGATCATAAATGTGGAGGAACCCTGTACCAATGAGCAGAAAAGACGTCTCACGCTACTTCAACCGCAGCCTCTGGAGCCGGATGCCCCTGTACAAGGCGGTGCTGGCTTTGTGCTGCGCCGTGCTGCTGGTGGTGGGCACCGGCGCGGGCATCGCCCTGACGGCGGTGAACGCCGCCGCCAACAGCGGCTCGTCCATCGGCAGCTCTTCGGCGCCGCTGGCCACCGCCACCCCGGACCCCACCGCGTCCCCCACGCCGGAACCCACGGCCACCCCCGAGCCCATCGAGCTGGAGCTGGAGGTCACCGCCGTGCAGCAGACGCTGGGCATCACCGTGATGGACGCCCAGCAGAACATGCCGGTGATCGGCGAGGACTTTGAGGTGGTGGTGGACTACAAGGCCGCCAGCTCCTCTTCCAACAGCTCCTCCTCTTCCGGCAAGGCGTCCAGCTCCACCAGCACCCGGACCCAAAAGCCCACCGAGACCTACAACATCGACCCGGAGACCGGCACCCTGCTGCTGGACGGGCTTCCGGTGGGCGACTACACCGTGACCCTCTCCGAGCGGGAAGGCTACATAATGCCCGAGGCGGTGACCACCAAGGTCAAGGAAAAGGTGGTCTACAAGGTGGACACCGAGGCGGTGAAAGACCAGATCAAGGACGAGAGCGAGGTAGGCGCCGGGGACATCGTCACCGACGACAACGTGCTGGACGACCAGACCAGCGCCGACTTTGACCCCACCGTCTCCCTGCCCCCCAACGACTATAACACCAACGCCAGCAGCAAGCAGGAGATCAAGGGCAGCGTTTACAAGGTGGAGGGCAACACCGTCAGCGAGGGCGGCAAGAACTGGCTGCTCAAGGCCGACGGCAGCCGGTCGGACTACTACGTGAGCACCACCGCCGCCGACGCCAGCGGCGCGGCCTACATCGTGGAGGCCACCTACGCCGCGCCTGCGACCAGCGCCGCCAGCACGTTCTCCAACTCCCTGGGCGGGCTGATGCAGCTGTTCTTCCCGGTGGCCTTTGCCGAGGAGGAGAGCGGCAGCACCGTGCCTGCCGTTGAGACGCCGGTGCCCGACGAGAGCCTGGTGCCCGACGAGAGCCCGGTGCCCGACACCGACCCGACGCCCAGTCCGAGTCCGAGCCCGAGCCCGAGCCCCAGCCCGAGCCCGACGCCCAGCCCGAGCCCCAGCCCGAGCCCGACGCCCAGCGCAAGCCCCACGCCCGCTCCGCCGGCCACCGTGGCGCTGTACAAGGACGGCAAGGTCGTGGCGAACAGCAGCTTCAAGCTCACCGCCACCGAGGTGGTGCTGCGGGTGGAATACAGCGGCTGGTATCCCGACTTTGACACCAAGACCGCCTACTACGACCCGGACACCCACGAGAAGCTGGTGAACACCGAAAAGGTCATCGCCGGCGTCAAGTACAAGTTCGACGCCAACGGCGTGCCCACTGTGGTGAACACCTCCTCCAACGGCCTGGTCAAGGGCGTGGACGTGTCCAAGTACCAGTACAACATCGACTGGAACGCGGTAAAGGCCAGCGGCATCGACTTTGCCATCATCCGGGTGGGCTACCGGGGCTACGGCACCGGCGCCCTGGTGGAGGACCCCTATTTCCGCCAGAACGTCAAGGGCGCCAACGCGGCGGGCCTCAAGGTGGGCCTGTACTTCTACAGCCAGGCCATTGATGAGCAGGAAGCCGTGGATGAGGCCAGCATGGTCATCCGCCTGATCCAGGAGACCGGCGCCAAGATCAGCTACCCCATCTACTTCGACACCGAAAAGGTGGCGAACGACACCGGCCGGGCGGATGGCATCAGCCGCGACCAGCGTACCCGCAACGCGGTGGCGTTCTGCAACGCCATCCAGAACGCGGGCTACCGGGCCGGCGTTTACAGCTACGCCTCCTGGTTCTACAACAACTTGAACATGGCCAGCCTCACCGGTTACAGCATCTGGATCGCCCAGTACCGGGACAACCTGGACTTCAAGTACGCCTACGACATCTGGCAGTACACCAGCTCCGGCTCGGTGCCGGGCATCCCCGGCCGGGTGGACATGAACGTGAGCAGCCTGGGCTGACCGGCAAATTGACACAAAACGCCCCGAAACAGTTCGTTTCGGGGCGTTTTTGCCTGCCGGGGCGGTTTCGGCTTGCAACTGCCGACACAGTTCGCTATAATGGAAAGGTACTGCGCCGAAGCGGTCTTGCGGGCCGGGGCGCGGACGCGAATACGCCTTGAGGAGACAAGAGATCATGGAACGTGAAAGTTTCAAATCCCGGCTGGGCTTTCTGCTCATCAGCGCCGGGTGCGCCATTGGCATCGGCAACGTGTGGCGCTTCCCCTATGTGGTGGGGCAGAACGGCGGCGGCGCGTTCGTGCTGCTGTACATCCTCTTTCTGATCACGGTGGGCGTGCCGGTGCTCACCATGGAGTTTGCCATCGGCCGGGCCGCCCGCACCAGCTGTGTGCTGGCCTACCAGAAGCTGGAGCCGGCGGGCACCAAATGGCACTGGCACGGCAAGGTGGCCCTGGCGGGCAACTATGTGCTTATGAGCTTCTACACCAGCGTTACCGGCTGGATGCTCTACTACTTCTACCGCTCCCTCACCGGTCAGCTGGACGGGCTGGACACAAGCGGCGTGGCGGCGGCGTTCACCGGGATGCTGGCGCAGCCGGCCACCATGACGTTCTGGATGCTGGTGGTGGTGGTGCTGGGCTTTGCCATCTGCTCCGCCGGCCTGCAAAAGGGCGTGGAGCGCATCACCAAATGGATGATGATCGCCCTGCTGGCGCTGATCGTGGCGCTGGCGGTGAACAGCATGCTGCTGCCCGGCGGCATGGAGGGCGTCAAGTTCTACCTGGTGCCGGACTTCTCGGTGATGGCCGGCGAGACCGCCCTGGAGACGGTGCAGAACACCCTGGGGGTGGTCACCGCCGCGCTGAACCAAAGCTTCTTCACCCTGAGCCTGGGCATCGGCGCCATGCTGATCTTCGGCAGCTACATGGGCCGCCAGCACAGCCTGCTGGGCGAGAGCGTGCGCATCGCCGGGCTGGACACCTTTGTGGCGTTCACCTCCGGCCTGATCATCTTCCCCGCCTGCATGGCCTACAACGTCCCGGCGGACAGCGGCCCCAACCTCATCTTCATCACCCTGCCCAACGTCTTCAACGACATGCCCGCCGGCCGGGTGTGGGGCAGCCTGTTCTTCCTGTTCATGAGCTTCGCGGCGTTCTCCACCATCATCGCGGTGTTTGAGAACATCCTGGCCTGCACCATGGAACTCACCGGCTGGAGCCGCAAAAAGGCCGCCCTCATCAACGGGGTGGGCATCGCCCTGATCTCGATGCCCTGCATCCTGGGCTTCAACGTCTGGTCCGCCTTTGACCCCCGGGGCGGCGGGGCCGGCATGATGGACGTGGAGGACTATCTCATCAGCAATGTGCTGCTGCCCTTTGGCAGCATGATGTACCTCTTCTTCTGCATCAGCCGGGTGGGCTGGGGCTTCAAGAAGTACCAGAACGAGGCCAACCAGGGCGAGGGCGCCAAGATCCCCGACTGGATCCGGGTGTATGTCACCTACATCCTGCCCATCTTCGTGGTGTTCCTGTTCATCCAGAGCATCATCGCCTGGTAAGGGCGAAATAACAGCAGGGGGGCGCGGCCACGCCCCCCTTTTTAAGGAGGGAGACGGGCCGTGTATACCTTGCTGCTGGCCGTTATCTACCTTGTGTTCATCAGCCTGGGGCTGCCGGATTCGCTGCTGGGCGCCGGCTGGCCGGTGATGCACCAAACCTTTGGCGTGCCCCTGTCCTGGGCGGGGGCGGTGTCCATGATCGTGGCGGGGGGCACCATCTGTTCCAGCCTCTCCTGCGAGCGGCTCACCGCCCGCTTTTCCACCCGGGGAGTCACCCTGGCCAGCGTGCTGCTCAGCGCCCTGTCGCTGCTGGGCTTCTCGCTGGCGGGCAGCTTTTGGGCGCTGTGCCTGTGGGCGGTGCCCTACGGCCTGTCCGCCGGCTGCATCGACTCGGCCATCAACAACTATGTGGCCCTGCACTACCGCTCCCGCCACATGAGCTGGCTGCACTCCTTTTGGGGGGTGGGCACCATCATCAGCCCGGTGATCATGAGCCGGGCCCTGGCCGGGGGCAGCTGGCGGCTGGGCTACCGCACGGTGGCGGTGCTTCAGCTGGCCATCGGGGCGGTGGTGCTCCTCACCCTGCCCCTGTGGAACGCCCGCAAGGCGCCGGCCGCCGCCGGCCCCGCCCGGGTGCTGGGAGTGCGCGGCGCGCTGAAGATCCCGGGCGCGCCGAGCCTGTTCGCCGGCTTCTTCGCCTACTGCGCGGGGGAGTCCACCGCCATCCTCTGGGCCAGCAGCTACCTGGTGGGGGCCCGGGGCTTCTCCGAGGCCCGGGCCGCCGCCAGCGCCGGGCTGTTCTACGCGGGCATCACCGCCGGGCGCTTTCTCTCCGGCTTTGTGGCCGACCGCCTGGGCGACCGGCGGATGATCCGCCTGGGGGTGGCAACGGCGGCCCTGGGGGTGCTGGCGCTGGTGGCGCCGGCGGGGGAGTGGGGCGCGCTGGCGGGCCTTGCCCTGTTCGGGCTGGGCTGCGCGCCGGTGTATCCGGCCATCATCCACTCCACCCCCCAAAACTTCGGCGCGGAGAACTCCCAGGGGCTCATCGGGATGCAGATGGCCAGCGCCTACCTGGGCTCCACCTTTGTGCCGCCGGTGTTCGGCCTGCTGGCCGGCCGGGCGGGCCTGCAATGGATGCCGCTGTTCCTGGCGGCGTTCCTGGCTTTGCTGGCGGTGATGACCGAGCGCACCTGGCGCCGGGTGGACAGGGCGCATAAATAAGTAAAAGGAAAAGGGCGGCAGCGCGAAACGCGCTGCCGCCGCCCTTTTTTATCACAGCTGGAACGTCTCCAGATCCTCCGGCACGAACAGGTTTCCGGAGAACAGCGGCGCGCCCTCGGCGGTGTACAGCTCCCTGCGCCGGGGCAGGTTTTTGTCCTCGGTGTGGTAGAGGATCAGGTTTTCCACCCCCAGCGCCTCGGCCAGCCGGCAGGCGTCCGCCGCGGTGGAGTGGTGCTTTTGATAGGGCTTGAAGATGTCCGCCTGGCTCGCCAGGCAGAACGCCTCGTGGAGCAGCCAGCGGCTGCCCAGGGCCCAGGGACGCTCGATCTCATTGTAGGGCTCGTCCCCGCAGCAGGTCAGCCGGCCGCCCTCCGGCAGGGTGATGGAAAAGCCGAACTGGGCCGCCTTGGTGGAGCCGATGTCGAAAAAGGTGGCCGTCTGGCCCAAAAGGGGCAGACTCTGGCCGTTTTCCACTGTGACCAGGTGCAGCCGCCGGTCCAGAAAGGCCGTCTCCTTTTCGCCCAGCAGCAGCCCCGCCAGCTGCCGCAAGAGGTCCGTCACCTCCCGGTGGGAGAGGATGGTGGCCTCCCCCTCGTACTGGCCCCGGGCCATGCCCTGCAGGATCATCCGCATCAGCCAGAGGACGCCGGTGATGTGGTCCAGGTGCTTGTGGGTGACGAAGATGGTGCGGATGTCCTGCCAGCGCACCCCGGCGGCTTTCAGCTGGCGGAAGATGCCGTTGCCGCCGCCCCCGTCCACCAGAAGCTGTTCGCCGCCTCCGGCCAGCAAAAAGCAGGTGTTGTAGCAGTCGGTCACGGCGGCGTTGCCGGTGCCGAGAATGGTCAGTTTCACAGCGATCTCCTCCTTTGGCCGGGCGGGCCGGTCCGCTCCCAGTATACCGCGTTCCCGCCCGGGGCACAAGGCGCGGGGGCTAAAATCCGCCGCCGCGCCATATACATCTTAGGACAAGGCGCGCCAAAGGAGGAAATACGCCCATGGAATACCACGAGAGAACGGCGGCGGAGGTGTTTGCCGCCCTGAAGAGCGGGCCCGGAGGCCTCACCGCCCGGGAGGCGGCGGCAAGGCTGGCGGCGGCGGGGGCCAACGAGCTGCGTCAGCCGCCGGGGGAGAGCCTGTTCCAGCGGTTTTTGCAGCAGATGGCGGACCCGATGATCCTGGTGCTGCTGGCGGCGGCGGCCCTCTCCGCCCTGACGGCCGCCTGCGCGGGGGAGAGCTTTGCCGACGTGTTCATCATCCTGGCGGTGGTGCTCATCAACGCCCTGCTGGGGGTGTTCCAGGAGAGCAAGGCGGAAAAGGCCATCGAGGCGCTGCAAAAGATGGCCGCCCCCCACAGCCAGGCGCTGCGGGGCGGGCGGCAGGTCACGGTGGCCAGCCGGGAGCTGGTCCCGGGGGACCTGGTGCTGCTGGAGGCGGGCAGCGCCGTGCCCGCCGACGGGCGGCTGGTGGAGGCGGCGGCGCTGAAGATCGAGGAGTCCGCCCTCACCGGCGAGAGCCTGCCGGCGGAAAAGACCGCCGACCCCCTGCCCGCCGGCCGCGGCGTGCCCCTGGGCGACCGGCGGTGCATGGCCTACATGGGCGGCACCGTGACCTACGGCCGGGGCACGCTGCTGGTCACCGCCACCGGCATGAACACCGAGATGGGCCGCATCGCCGGGGCGCTTGCCAGCGCCGCCCAGGGCAAGACCCCGCTGCAAAAGCGGCTGGCGGCGCTCAGCCGCACCCTCAGCGCCCTGGTGCTGGCCATCTGCGCCTTTTTGTTCGGCTTCGGGCTGTGGCGGGCGGGCAGCGCCCAGCTGCCGGTGGTGCTGGACTGCTTCATGGTGGCGGTGAGCCTGGCGGTGGCGGCGGTGCCCGAGGGGCTGGCCGCGGTGGTGACCATCGTGCTGAGCATGGGGGTCACCCGGATGAGCCGCCAGGGGGCGGTGATCCGCCGGCTCACCGCGGTGGAGACGCTGGGCTGCGCCCAGGTGATCTGCTCCGACAAGACCGGCACCCTGACCCGCAACCGGATGGAGGTGCAGCAGACTTTCGGCCCCGACCGGGAGCTGGCCACGGCGCTGGCGCTGTGCAGCGACGCCAGGCTGGAGGCGGACGGCCGGGCCCGGGGCGAGCCCACCGAGTGCGCCCTGGTGGAGCACGCGGCAAAGCTGGGGCTGGCCCAGCCGGCGCTGGCGGCGGCCTTTCCCCGGGTGGCGGAGCTGCCCTTTGACTCCGAGCGCAAGCGGATGAGCACGTTCCACCGCAGGGCGGGCACGCCGGGGGTGGTGCAGTATGTAAAGGGCGCGCCGGACCTGCTGCTGGAGCGGTGTACCCACTGGCTGCGGGAGGGGCGGGAGGTGCCCCTCACCGCCGCCGACCGGGCGGCCATCCTGGCAAAGAACAAGGCCATGGCCGGCGAGGCGCTGCGGGTGCTGGCGGCGGCCCGGCGGGTGTGGACCGCCCTGCCGGCAAACCTGTCGCCCCAAACGGCGGAGCAGCAGCTGACCTTTGTCGGGCTGGCGGGCATGATGGACCCGGTGCGCCCCGAGGCGGCGCCCGCCATCGCCCGCTGCCGCGCCGCGGGGGTGCGGGTGGTGATGATCACCGGCGACCACCCGGACACCGCCGCCGCCATCGCCCGGCAGCTGGGCATCCTGGAGCGGGGCGGCCGGGCGACCACCGGCGCCGAGCTGGAGCGGATGACCGCCGCGGAGCTGGCCCGGCGGGTGGAGACCTGTTCGGTGTACGCCCGGGTGCAGCCCCAGCACAAGGTACGCATCGTGCAGGCGCTGCGGGCGGGGGGCCGCGTCACCGCCATGACCGGCGACGGGGTGAACGACGCCCCGGCGCTGAAAGCGGCGGACATCGGGGTGGGCATGGGCCTCTCGGGCACCGACGTGACCCGCAGCGTGTCGGACATGGTGCTGGCGGACGACAACTTCGCCACCATCGTGGCGGCGGTGGCCGAGGGCCGGCGCATCTACGCGAACATCCGCAAGGCGGTGCAGTTTCTGCTGGCCAGCAACGCCAGCGAGGTGCTGAGCATCTTCATCGCCACCGTGCTGGGGGTGCGGCTGCTGGGTCCGGCCCACCTGCTGTGGATCAACCTGATCACCGACTGCTTTCCCGCCCTGGCCCTGGGGCTGGAAAAGGCCGAGCCGGACACGATGGAGCGGCCGCCCCGCGCCCCCGGCGAGGGGATCTTTGCCGGGGGGCTGGGGCTGGACGTGGTCTGGCAGGGGATGCTGGTCACCGCCCTGACCCTGACGGCCTACCTGCTGGGGGTGCGGCTGGACACCGGCTGCTGGCAGGTAGCCCAAAGCGAGACGGGGGTGAGCATGGCCTTTCTCACCATGAGCATGGCGGAGATCTTCCACAGCTTCAACATGCGCAGCCAGCGGGGCAGCGTTTTCGCGCTGCCGGGGCACAACCCCTGGCTGTGGGCGGCCATGGCGGGCAGCCTGGCCCTGAGCCTGGGGGTGCTGGTCTGGCCGGCGGCCGCCGGAGTCTTCGGCTTCGCGCCGTTGAACGCGCACCTGTGCGGCCTGTCGCTGGCGCTGGCGGCCTCGGTGATCCCGGCGGTGGAGCTGGGCAAGGCCCTGCTGCGGCCGGGGCAAAAAAAGGCGTCCCGCTGAAGCGATCAGCGGGACGCGCAAAGAGCGTTTATACCAGTTCCAGCACCCTGCGGGCGGCGTCGGCGATGTAGTCCGCCAGGGGCAGCTCCGGCAGCCCGGCCACCGACACGCCGCAGCGGGTGGCGGGGATGAGCACCTTGTGGGCGCCGCTGGAGGCCACCGCCGCCGCCATGGCGGGGCTGCACTCCCCCAGCATACTGTTGGCCATCACCAGGCCGATGGGCCCGGCGATGACCTGGGCCCTGGCCGCGTTGAAGACCGCCGCGTTCTCGCCGGTGGCCCCGGCGCTGGCCCCCGCCTTGAGCATGGCGGCGGTGGCGGCGGCGTTGGTGCCCACCGCCAGGATCTCCCCCGCGTAGCCTGCGGCCCGCAGTTTTTCGATCAGCGCGCGGCCAAAGCCGCCGCCCTGGCCGTCCATTACCACGATCTTTGCCATCTGTCACTTTCCTTTCCCGGCCCCGGGGGCCCGTTCGCTTTCAAAAGCCCGCCATGGAAAAAGCGGCGCTGCCTTTTTTTACTTGGCGCCGCCCTTACAAAAGCGGGGCGAACAGCCGCAGCAGGATGCGGAAGATGCGCTTGGGCAGCGGCACGTTCTTCACGTCCTGCCAGGTCACCTCATGGCTCACCTGCATACAGCGCAGAAGATCCTGCTTCACGTCCCCCACCATGTGGCCGCCGTAGAACACGCAGCAGTTCTCAAAGTGCAGGTACAAACTGCGGTAGTCCATGTTGGCGCTGCCGATCACGGCGATCTTGTCATCGGAGACATACATCTTGGCGTGGATAAAACCGGGGCTGTACTCGAAGATCCGTACCCCCGCTTTCATCAGCACCGCGTAGTAGCTCTGGGTCACCCAGTAGACGTATTTTTTGTCCGGGATGCCCGGGGTGATGATCCGCACGTCCACCCCGCTCTTGGCAATGAGGCGCAGGGTGGTGACCATCTCGTTGTCCACCACCAGATAGGGAGTGGCGATGTAGACATAGTCGGTGGCCTGCTGGAGGATGTTGAAGTAGACGTTCTCCGCCACCGCCTCGTCGTCCAGGGGGGAGTCGCCGTAGGGCTGCACCATGCCGTCGGCGGTGTAGCGGCGGGTGGGGGCAAAGGGGGCCA
This sequence comes from Candidatus Allofournierella merdigallinarum, assembly GCA_019117205.1. Classification (GTDB taxonomy): domain Bacteria; phylum Bacillota; class Clostridia; order Oscillospirales; family Ruminococcaceae; genus Allofournierella_A; species Allofournierella_A merdigallinarum. Next base: position 38,506 of record DXAC01000005.1, read on the forward strand.
GCTGGCTGGTGGTGCCGTTGGTGTAGTCCCAGCTCTCCAGGAACAGGGCCGTCAGGTTGTACACCCCGCCGCCCCGCAGCATCAGGCCGGTGTCTTTCCAAACGCCGAACCGCCTTTTGCGGTTGATGTACTCGTCGGCGAAGTTCAGCCCGCCGATGAAGCCCACGTTGCCGTCGATCACGGTGATCTTGCGGTGGTCCCGGTGGTTGAACATGGTGTAGTCGGAGATGTGGGCCGAAAGGCGGAACGGTGAGAACCGCTGGCACTGGATCCCCCAGGCCCGCAGCTGCTGGTCGTAGTCCTCGGGGAAAGTGAGCATACAGCCCCAGCTGTCGTACAAAAGGCGCACATCCACCCCGGCGGCGGCCTTTTCTTTCAGCACCTCAAGGGTGGTGTCCCACATATAGCCGGGCTTTAAGATGAAATACTCCATGAAAATGAACCGGCGGGCTTTCTTCAGCTCCTCCAGAAAGCGGGGGAAGAACTCCTCGCCCCAGGCGTAGTATTCGCTCTGGGTGTCCGCGTACAGCGGCGCGCCGGCGTTGCGGATCAGGTACTGGGCGCTGCGGGTCAGGCCCTTGTCCTGAAAGGACAGCCGCCGCAGGGGCTCCGGGTCCTGGGGCAGGGTGCGGCTGAGCCGGGCGCTGATGGAGGCCATCCGCCGCGCATGGCGGTTGGTGGTGTTCCGGTGGCCCCAGAACAGGTAAAAGAGCACCCCCAGCGGCGGCATCAGCAGGATGATCAGGATCCACATGATCTTGTAGGCCGGGTTGATGGCGTCGTGCTCCAGCAGGGCGATCACCGCCAGCACGCTGACAAAGGTGGTGCCGATGTAGAAAGGCCCGGAAAAGCGACCCAGCCACAGGGGAATGGCCACGGTGAGGCCGATCTGAAGCAGCAGCAGCACCACAAAGAAAAAGGTGCGGGTGTAGAGCCCACGCCCCACCCGGCGCTTGGCCCGGGACACCTGCTGCCGTGCTTTTTTCACATTCTGGCCGGCTTTGGACACGCTCGCTCACCTCCCCGCGTAAAAGCCATTATACCACAAAACCGCGCCCGGCACCAGCCGGCGGGCAGAGAAACGCCGGCCCCGGGCTGCCGGGGCCGGCGGCAAAGGCGTTCAGGCGGCGTCGCTGTCCGAGGCGGCTGAGTCGGAGGAAGAAGCGGAGGAGGCAGCGGGCAGCTCCTCGCCGTACACGCCGATGATCACCCGCTCCAGGATCACCGGCTCCAGGGGCTTGCCGTTCTCGTCGGTCTCGGCGCCGGCGATGGCGTCCACCACCTCCATGCCCTCGTACACCTGGCCGAACACCGTGTCGGTGTTGTCCAGGTAGGGCAGCCCGCCCACGGCGCCGTAGGCGTCCGCCACCTCCTGGCGCACCCCGGCGTCCAGCAGGGCCTGCTTGTCCGCGCCGCTCACACTGTCCGGCAGGGCCTGGACGAAGTAGAACTGGCTCAGGGTGGAGGGGCTCTCGTCCGGGCTGCAGGCGGCGCACAGGGCCCCGGCGTAGTGGTGCAGCCGGTCGGTGTATTCGGCGGGGAACGGGTTGCCGTTCCAGATGGTGGAGCCGCCCAGGCCGGTGCCGGTGGCGTCGCCGCTCTGCACCGCGAAGCCCCAGATCACCCGGTGGAACTCCAGGCCGTCAAAGTAGCCCTGGTCCGCCAGCCCCACAAAGTTGTCCACCGCCATGGGGGCCAGCTCCGGGTAGAGCACCGTCCGCACCTCGCCGGCGCTGGTCTGGAACACGGCAATGGTGTCGCCCGCGGCGGGGGCGGTGAACTGCGTCTCGGCACACTCGTACGCCGGCCGCTTCACCGTCTGCCCGGGCTCGGCCTCGCCGCTGCAGCCGGCCAGCGTGCCCGCCGCCAGCACACAGGCCAGGATAATTGCAAAACGTCCCATGAAAAAGTTCTCCTTTTATTGGAAACAAGATGTACAGGTATTATAGCATATCCCGGGGCAAAATAGCAGCGGGGACAAAAAAGTTTCACAGCCACCGCCCCGCAATTCGCTATTGACGGCGGCACAAAAACGGGGTACACTGGAAACAGAACCAACGGCGGCGAGCCGCCGGGAACAGGAGAGCGCCCATGGCCGAGACGAAACTGCCCCCCACCCCCCAGGAGGATGACTACACCCCCGACCTGATCACCCTGGAAGACGAGGACGGCAAGGAGCACGTCTTTGAGGTGATCGACGCGGCGGACCTGAACGGCGCCCACTACATGGCGCTGGTGCCCTATGTGGAAAACGAGCAGCAGCTGGAGGAGACCGAGGCCGAGCTGCTGCTGATGAAAGTGGGCGAGGACGCCGACGGCGAGTACCTGGACATCGTCGAGGACGACGAGGAGCTGTTCCAGGTGAGCAAGATGTTTGAAACGCGCCTGCAGGAGTTTTTCGACATCGAACAGTAACAGCCACACAGCAGGACGGACTCCTGCCTTGTTCGATTTGTTGCGGCTTGATATGATCCTACTAATCAATTCAAGGGAGCCCGGCGGTTGCCCGGCGGACTGCAGACCTCCCGCCCCGCGTATACGCGGAGCAAGGCGGACGAAGGGAGCAAGAACCCGGGCACAGGGCACCCACCTGCCAACGGGTAGGTTTTGATTGGTCGCAGACGGCAAGGCGGGGCCTTTATAGAGAAAACGCGGGCGCACCCCAAAGGATGCGCCCGCGTTTTTGCGCCGAAAAGCTCAGAACCCCAGCGGCTCGCCCACCAGCAGCACCTTGATGCGCCCGGGAACGCGCTGGAAGCTGTGGATGGTGGTGGTGCAGCAGATGCGTGCCGGGCTGTGGCAGTGTTCGCACCTGCCGGTGGCCGCGCAGGGGGTGGCGCAGGAAAGACGCACCGTGTTGGCCGGCGCGGCAATGGCCTCCACCCGGTCTTTCGCGGCGGCCAGGTCTTTCACGATCTTGTTGCAGCCCGCCACCAGCAGCACGTTTTTCGGCCCGAACGTGATGGCCGCCACCCGGTTGGAGTTGCCGTCCACGTTGTAAATTTCCCCCGCCTCGGTGATGGCGTTGGCGCTGGCCAGGTACCAGTCGGCGCTGAACACCTGCCGGTAGAGCCTGTCCAGCGCCTCGCCGGACACCTTGCTCCTGTCCAGAAAGTTATAGCCGCCGCCCGCCAGCAGGTCCATCACGCCCGTCTCGGCCAGGGTCATGCTGCCTCCGTTCGCCACCGTGGCCCCCGCCGGGATCAGCTGCGCCACAAAGTCCCGCACCTGGTCCGCCCGGGGCAGGTACCAGCCCTCCATGTTGTTGGCTTTCAGGGCCTCGATCACCCGCCGGGCCCGCCTTTCGGTGTTGTCCGCCACTGCACTGTGCATCCCCGTGTCCTCCTTTGCTTTTTCCCTTATTATAGCACATTGACAGAAAAGGCGGAACGAGTAGAATAGAAGAAGACCCAATCTGCAAGCAAAGGAGAGCCGTTTCCATGGCAAAACGACTGCGCGCCGGCGACGTGATCCCGGAGTTTCGCTTCGACACCCCCTACCACCCCCAGAACAGCTTTTACGAGTTGCTGGAGGGGGACAGGCCGGTGTTTCTGGTCTTCCTGCAAAACTTCGGCCACCCGCTGACAAGGAACTACGTCATGGAGTATATCAAGACCGCCGCCGCCCTGCACAGCGCCCGGCTGGTCTGCGTGGTGCGCACCCGGCCGGCCGTCATCGCAAAGGCCATCCCCGAGGGGGTCATGCCCTACCAGCTGATCTGCGACGCCGAGGGGGTGCTCTACCGCTTCTTCGCGGTGCCCGGCGAGAAAAACCGGCTCAAGTGCTTCTCTTTCAAGGCCATGAAAATTTTGAACGAGGCGAAGAAACAGGGCTTCAAAAGCGAGCCGGGCCAGGCCTGGCAGCTGCCGCTGACCCTGCTGGTGGGCCCGGCGGGCCGGGTGCTGCTGGCCCACTACGGCTCCACCCTCACCGACCTGCCCCAGGACTGCGCCGTCATGGAGGAGCTGGCCGCCGACCTTTTGCCCGGCCTGCCCGCCCAGTGGCTGGCCGCCGCCCCCGCGGCTGACAGCTTCGGCGCGGCCTTTGGCGCCCCCGCGGCCCCCGCGCCCGAAAGCGCGCCGGCGGCACAGTCGCCCGCCGCGGACTTCTCCGCCGGCTTTGACACGGCCCCGGACGCCGGCTTTGACACCTCTCTGGAGGTCGAAGCGGCCTCCGCGCCCCGGCGGGCGGAGGACGGCCCGCAGGACCTGGGCGCGCTGCTGGAAGAGTTTGAAGCGCCCGCCGCGCCGGCCGCCCCGGCCGCGCCGGCGGTGCAGCCCGAGGCGCCCAAGGCCCCGGCGGTGGACCTGTCCGCCCTGGGCTTCGGGCCGGGCAACTGAACCGGGAAAGGAACGGATCCCTTGAAGAAACAATCTTTGTATATCCCCCTGCTGGTGCTCACCGCCCTGATCTGGGGCGTGGCCTTTGTGGCCCAAAGCGTGGGCGGCCAGCAGGTGGGCGCGTTCACGTTCAACAGCGTGCGGAGCCTGCTGGGCGGCGCGGTGCTGCTGCCGCTGATCCCGCTGCTGGGCCGGCTGTCCGCCAACCGGCGGCAGGCGGCCACCCGCCGGGAAAAGCGGGACCTCTGGCTGGGTGGTGTGCTCTGCGGGCTGGTGCTGGGCCTTGCCAGCAGCCTGCAGCAGGCGGCGCTGGCCTACGCCAGCGTGGGCAAGGCGGGCTTCATCACCGCCATGTACATCATCATCGTGCCGGTGCTGGGGGTGTTCTTCCACCGGGCGCCCGGCGCCAGGGTGTGGGCGGCGGTGGCCATCGCGGTGGCCGGGCTGTACCTGCTGTGCTGGAACGGCGACGCCTCCCTGGGAAAAGGGGAGCTGCTGCTCTTCGGGTGCAGCGCCCTGTTCAGCCTGCACATCCTGATCATCGACCACTTCTCCCCGCGGGTGGACGGGGTCAAGCTCTCCTGTATCCAGTTCTTCGTGGCGGGGCTGTTCTGCGCCGTGCCGGCGCTGGTGCTGGAGGCGCCCGCCCTGTCGGCCATCCTGGCCGCCTGGGGGCCCATCCTCTACACCGGTGTGCTCAGCTGCGGGGTGGCCTACACCCTGCAGGTGGTGGCTCAAAAGCAGGTGGAGCCCACCGTCGCCAGCCTGGTGCTCAGTTTGGAGAGCGTCTTCAGCGTGCTGGCCGGCTGGCTGCTGCTGCACCAGGCCCTCACCGCCCGGGAGCTGGCGGGCTGCTGCCTGATGTTCTGCGCCATCGTGCTGGCCCAGCTGCCGGCCCAAAAGGCCGCCGGCTGAAAAAACAGAAAAAACGCCGCCGCGCAAAGTAGCATTTGCGCGGCGGCGTTTTTGCGCCGTATCAGCCCAGGCCCAACAGGCCGCGGCCGGCGAACCAGAGCACCGGGCCCAGCAGGGCGGGCAGCAGGTTCAGGGTCTTGGTCTCGCGGATGTTCAGAATGGACAGGCCGGAGGCCGCGATGAGCACCCCGCCCACGATGGACAATTCGCACATCACCTCGCCGGTGAAGAAGCCCTGCAGGGCGCTGGCCCCCAGGTAGATGGCCCCCTGCCAGCAGAAGAGCACCGCCCCCGCCAGGCAGATGGCCGGCCCGTAGGCGGCCCCCAGCACCATAAAGGTGACAAAGTCCAGGGTGGCGTTGGTGAACAGAAAGGTGTGGTCCCCCAAAAGGGCGCTCTGGATGGGCCCCAGGATGGACAGGCTGCCCATGCAGCACAAAAGGATGCCGGTGGACAGGCCCCGGCTGAGCTCGCTTTTGGAAAAGCGCTGTACCAGCCGGGTGAACGCGCCGTCCAGGTCCAGCGCCTCCCCCAGCACCCCGCCCAGGGCCAGGCTGGCGATGAAGAGCACCGGGTAGGCGCTCTCGCCCAGGTTTTTCACCACCGTCTGCACCCCCAGAAAGGTGGCGGCAAAGCCCATGGCGGCGGTGAGGGACTGCTGGTATTTCTCCCCCAGGCCCCGCTTGAGCACGCTGCCCAAAAGCCCGCCCAGTACGATGGTGGAGGTGTTCACGATGGTGCCCAGCATAGGCCGCGGCCCCTTTCTGATGAAAAAATATTCACAGGCAGTATTATAAGCGCCGGTGCCGGCGATTGCAAGGCCGTTCACAAAATTTGCAAAAGCGGCGCGGCGCGGTTGCAACCCCGCCGCCGGTACTTTATAATAGAGAGCAAGAACCCCTTTCGCCCCACCGGCAAAGGAAAAGGAGCGCGTGATATGCCGAATCTTTTGATCCTGGGCGCGGGCGGCTTCGGCCGCATGATCTATGAAAATGTGCAGAGCACCCGCCAGTTTGACAAGATCGCCCTGCTGGACGACGCGGCCAAGGGCCCCGACGTCATCGGCAAGCTGGTGGATTACACCGCCCTGCGGCAGGAGTATCCCTGCGCGGTGGCGGCTTTCGGCAACAACAAGCTGCGGGTGCAGTGGGTGGACCGCCTTTTGCAGGCGGGCTTCGTGGTGCCCACCATCATCCATCCCTCGGCGGTGGTCAGCCCCTCGGCCACCATCGGCGCGGGCAGCTTCGTGATGCAGCGGGCGGTGGTGAACACCCACACGGTGCTGGGCAAGGGATGCCTTGTCAACTGCGGTGCCATCATCGACCACGACACCGTGGTGGGCGACGGCGCTCACATCAGCCTCGGCAGTGTGGTCAAGGCCAACTGCCAGATCGAGCCGGGGCGCAAGGTGGAGGCGGGCGAGGTGATCTTCGCCCAGCGCCGGGCCATCGACGGGGTGGACAGCCGCGAATTGCAGGACGCCCTCTACGCTTTCGGCTTCGGCAACCAGTGCAGCTACGTCAAGCCTTTCGGCGCGGGCCACATCAACGAGACCTACGCGGTGTATATGCCCGGCGAGGAGGGCGACGAGCTTCGCTATGTGCTCCAGCGGGTGAACACCCACGTGTTCAAAAACCCCCGGGAGGTCATGGCCAACATCTTCGGGGTCACCGAGTACCTGCGCACCGCCATCCGGGCGGCGGGCGGCGATCCGGACCGGGAGACCTTGAGCTACATCAAGACCAAGGGCGGCGAGAACTACTACCAGGACACCCGGGGCCTGCCCTGGCGCTGCTACAACTACATCCCCGACTCGGTGTGCTACCAGAGCGTGGAGACCCCCGAGCAGTTCTACCAGTCCGCCCGCAGCTTCGGCCACTTTTTGAAGCAGCTGGACGGCTACCCCATCGACACCCTGTACGAGACCATCCCCAAATTCCACGACACCGAGAACCGGCTGCGTACGTTCAAGCGGGCGGTGCAGCGGGACGTGAAGAACCGGGTGCGGACCTGCAAAAAGGAGATCGACTTCGTGCTGGAGCGCGCGGCCGATTGCAGCGTGCTGATGGACGGCCTGCGCCAGGGCAAGCTGCCCCTGCGGGTGACCCACAACGACACCAAGCTCAACAACATCCTGTTCGACAGCGCCACCGGCCAGGGGATGTGCATCATCGACCTGGACACCATCATGCCGGGCCTGGCGCTGAACGACTTCGGCGACTCCATCCGCTTCGGCGCCACCCACGCCGCCGAGGACGAGCCGGACGTGAACAAGGTGCACTTTGAGCTGGACCTGTTCGAGGCCTACACCAAAGGGTATCTGGAGGCGGCGGGGGACGTGCTCACCGACGCGGAAAAGGAGTACCTGCCCTGGGGCGCCAAGGTGATCACGCTGGAGTGCGGTATGCGCTTTTTGACCGACTACCTCCAGGGGGACGTCTACTTCAAGACCCAGTACCCCACCCACAACCTGGTGCGCTGCCGCACCCAGTTCAAGCTTGTGGCGGAGATGGAGGAGCACTTTGACGAGATGAAAGCCATCGTGAAAAAATACAGCCAGCCCCCCAAGGAGGACAAGAAATGAAACTGCTCATCGCCTCCGACCTGCACGGGTCGGCCTACTGGTGTGAAAAGCTGCTGGAGCGCATCGGCGCCGAACAGCCGGACAAGATCCTGCTGCTGGGCGACCTGCTCTACCACGGCCCCCGCAACGACCTGCCCCGGGACTACGCCCCGAAAAGGGTCATCTCTCTGCTCAACGGCCTGAAAGACAAGATCATCGCCGTGCGGGGCAACTGCGACGCCGAGGTGGACCAGATGGTGCTGGAGTTTCCCATCATGGCGGACTACACCACCCTGATGCTGGAGAACGGCCGCACCCTATTCGCCACCCACGGCCACCTCTTTGACCCGGACCACCTGCCCCCGCTGCCGGCGGGCAGCGCGTTCGCGTTCGGCCACATCCACACAAAGCACGCCGAGCGCCAGGGCGATCTGCTGATCCTCAACCCGGGCAGCCTGTCCATCCCCAAGGACGGCAGCCACAGCTACATGATCTACGAAAACGGCGTCTTCACCGCGAAAACGATGGAGGGCGAGCCGGTGGCCAGCGTGGCCTTTTGAAAAACAAAGCGCGCGGCGCGGAAAGAGCTTCTTTCCGCGCCGCGCGCTTTGTATATTCGGTTCACCGCAGGCTGTCGCCGGCGATCTGCTCCAGCCGGGCCTCGTCCAGCAGCCGCAGGCTGCCCCGGCCCGCTTTGACCAGCCCCTCGGCGGAAAAGTAGCGCAGCATCCGGGTGATGACCTCCCGGGCGCTGCCCAGGTGCTGGGCGATGGCGTCGTGGGTCAGGGCCAGAGTGTCCGACCCGGTCAGCCGGCTCTCCTCCACCAAAAAGGCGGCCAGGCGGCTGTCCAGGTGCTTGTAGAGGATCTGGTCCAGCAGCCACATCACGTCGGAAAAGCGGCTGGCGATGAGCTCGGTGGTGAAGTTGGCCACCGGGGCCGAGCGGCCCATCAGCTCCTTGTACACCGGCGAGAGGATGCGCCAGAATTCCGTGTCCTGCTCCGCCTGCACCGAGATGTCGAATTGCAGGCTGTTGAGCATACAGTAGGCGCTCATCAGGCACACGTCCCGGCTGAACAGCCGGTACAGGGTCACCTGGCGGCCGTCCTCCGAAAGGGAGAAGCCCCGCAGCTGGCCGCTCTTCAGCACCAGCAGGCCCACACAGTCGGCGGTGCCGTTGTGGATGATCTGGCCCTTTTGCGCCCGGCAGAGCACCGCGGCCGCCTCCAGCCGGGCCCTGTCGGCGTCGGAGAGGTCTTTCCAAAAGGGCAGGCAGTCCCGCAGTTCCATGGCGTCCTCCTTTGTCGATCGTCTCACAGGGCCAGCAGGCCCAGGTGCTCCGCCAGTACTTTCAGCCCGATGAGGATCAGCACCACGCCCCCCGCCAGCTCCGCGCCCTTTTTGTAGCGGGAGCCGAAGACGTGGCCCACCCACACACCGGCGGCGGACAGGCAGAAAGTGGTCAGGCCGATGAAGCTCACCGCCCAGAGGATGCTCACATCCAGCAGCGCCAGGCTCACCCCGGCGGCCAGCGCGTCGATGCTGGTGGCCACCGCCAGCGGCAGCATCTCCTTTGGGGAGAAGCCCTTGTCCGCGGGGCAGGCCTGTTCCCGGGACTCCCGGATCATCCCCGCGCCGATGAAAGCCAGCAGGCCGAAGACCACCCAGTGGTCGAAGCCGCTGATATACCGGGCGAACTGGGCGCCCAAAAGGTAGCCCAGCAGGGGCATCAGCGCCTGAAAGCCGCCGAAGTACAGCCCGGTGACGGCCATCTGGCTTACTTTCAGCCGGCTCTGGGCCAGCCCCTTGCAGATGGACACGGCGAACGCGTCCATGGAAAGGCCCACCGCCAGCAGCCCCAGTTCCCACAGCGACACGGCAAATACCCCCTCTTTACAGCGCTCAAAACGCTATTATTATAGCATGGATCCCGCCAAAGTAAAGCCTGCCGCCGGCGCAAAAAAGTTCTTGCAATCGGCGGGGGGCTATGCTATAATACATTTCGCAGCCGGTGTGCAGGTGTCGTACAACGGCCAGTACATCAGCCTTCCAAGCTGAGGACGTGGGTTCGACTCCCATCACCTGCTCCAACAGCGGTTCGGCTGAAACAGAATATGCGGATGTGGCGGAATTGGCAGACGCGCTAGATTCAGGTTCTAGTGGGGGCAACTCCATATGGGTTCAAGTCCCTTCATCCGCACCAGCGGCCCCGGTCTGGCGACCGGGGCCGTTTTCTGCGTATGCGCCCGTGCCATCCGGGCGGGGAAGAAAAGGAGAGAGGGACCAATGGCAAAACTGGAGCACACTTTTTGCGGAAGCTTCGACGAGGCGCTGCGGCGCATCGAAAGGGGCATCCTGGACGGCAGCGTTTCCGCCTCGCTGGAGGACGCCTGCGATTTTTCCGCCGGCGGCGCCCGGTGCAGCGTGCGGGTGTTCGAGCGGTACAGCCTGGCGGGCGGCAACCGGCTGAGCATGAACGTCACCCTGTTCCAGGGCCCTGGCGAGGACAAAGTACACCTGTGCGCCGTCGCCGCCGGCGGCAGCAACGCGGTGCTCTTCAAGATCAACACCTGGGGCGAGGAGGCATTCCTGGACAAGCTCCGGGAGCTGCTGTGAAGCAAAACGCCATAAAAACCGACCACGAGCGTTCCGGCCTGCCGGCCGGGACGCTTTCCTTTGTTGGGCGCGTCATTCGGTGATCTGGTAGATGGAGTACTCCCCCTGCTGGAACACAAGGGGGTACCGGGCCTGGTACCAGGCTTCGTCGGCGGCGAACTCGCTGCGCTCGAAGCCGCTGAACACCACGTAGTCCACCCCCCATTCCTCCAGCAGGCCGGCGCTGGGGGCCTCGTACAGCTCCCGGGCGGCCGCCTGCTGCTCGCCGTAAGAAAGGCCATGGTAGTAAAGGTAGCTGGGGCTGCCGCAGAGGATGGTGCGCCCGGCCAGGCTCGCCACCGCGTTGATGTGCTGGGTGCCGGTGAGGAACAGGGCATGGGGGTCGGTGTCCTCTTCGACCCACCGGGCGGCGGCGATGCCGTCGGCGGAGAACTGCTGGTACTCGCTCACCAGCTCCCGGCCCATCGTGAGCAGGCTGCCGAACGTGGCCAGAAACACCAGCACCCCCGCCAGCGCCGCCCCGGCGGCCCTTTTGGGCAGCTTTTTCACCAGCCGGCAGACAAGCCCCGCCACCAGGATGCAGCCCAGCAGATGCCAGACGAACAACAGCTTGTTGTTGTCGTAGTCGTTGGGCTGGAACACCACGAACTCGCTCAGCGCCAGAATGGCCAGCCCGCCGCCGTAGAACCAGCGCAGGGGCTTTTCCGCCGCGACAAAGGCGGGGAGCAGCAGCAGGTACACCACCCCGATGTTCTTGATGTAGAACCAGAAGTAGTTGTCCCCCTCGTTGGCCCAGTTGAAAGAGAGGCGCAGAAACCGCTCGCCTCCCTGCACGCCGGGCAGGATCTCCCCCACCAGCTGGGGCAGCCACACCACGGCGCACACCGCCGCCAGCGCCAGCCAGGGGACCAGCGCCGCCCGGCTGCGGCCGGCCAGCAGCTGGCGGAAAAACAGCACGGCGCAGATGAGCACCAGCGCCAGCGCCGCGTGGGTCTGGGTCAGGGGCAGGGGCGCGGCCAGCAGGGCGATGGCCGGCCAGAGCTCCCGCCGGCCCTCCAGGGCGAACGCCGCCAGCAGCGCCAGGGCGGGGAAGAGCAGCGCCCAGCCGAACAGGGTGGCCCGCTGGGGCACCAGCATGTCCACGATGGGGTTCACCCAGCGGATGTTCTCCTCCACATAGTTGGTGGGGGTCTCGTAAAAGGCGGTGAAGATGCGGGTGAAGTTGCCCTTTTCCCCGCCGAGAAAATACACAAAGCCAAAGCCGCTGCCCATGAAGAACAGCCAAAAGGCAAGGCTGGCCGCCCCGGCGCTTTTCAAAAGCCGCCTTGCCAGCAGCCAGGCCCCGCCGAACACCGCCGGCAGCGCCGCCAGCTGGGGTAGCAGGCAGGTGAACTTCAGCCCCGCCCCCAGCAGCAGGAACACACTGGACACGCTCTCGCACAGGTAGTGGTAGCCCGCCACCGTCTGCCCCGCCAGCAGGGAAAAGCCCGGCGGGAAGTCCCCCTGCTGGGCCAGCGCCTGGATCAGCGCCAGGTGCATGGGCAGGTCGCCGTAGGTGCTCTGGCCGCACCAGTAGGCCCCGTCCTTTACATACAGGGTGTGGGTGAACAGCAGCCAGCCGGTGAGGGCCGCCGCCGGCAGCACGCACAGCCAGAAGCCCGTTTCCGTGCCCTTGCCCATGGCGGTGCCCGCCACGGGCAGCCAGCCCCACACCGCCAGCGCCGCCGCCCCGGCCAGGGCGACGAGGGCGGCGGGCAGGGTGAAGTCAAAGGCCAGCGCCGCCAGCGCCGGCAGCCCCGCCAGCAGGGCGGCGGCAAAGGCGCTGGCGTACACCAGCCGCTCCTGCACGTCCGAATGGGGCACCAGCCGGCGGGCCAGGCCCGCCCCCGCGGCCAAAAACGCCCCCATATAGACAAGGCTCAACGCGTTTCCCATCATACGCCCTCCAGGTCAAAAGGAGGGGTGTACTCCTCCTTTGCGCTGCTCTTTTCCTGCATGTAGCCGTTCGTCAGGCCCAGGTCCACCGCCCGGCCGATGACCTGCCGGTACTCCCAGGTGGAGATGCGCCGGCCCAGCGGCCGCGTCTCTTTCGCCTTGTAAAAGGGAGTGTACTGGCTCATCAGGCTGGGGATGAAGCTGCCCTTTGGCAGGGTGGCCATCCAGTCCAGCACCGCCAGGCTGTCCCCAAGGGAGCCCGGCAGCGCCAGGTGCCGCAGGATGACCCCCCGTCGCAGGTAGCCCGCGTCGTCGAACACCGGCGGCCCCGCCTGCTCCAGCATGGCTGCCACCGCCTCTTCGCAAACCGCGAAATAGTCCGCCGCATCCGAATACTTTTTGGATATTTCTGTCGAAATATACTTAACGTCGCAAAGCCACACGTCCACATAGCCCTTTAAAGCGGCCACCGTCTGTGCCGTCTCGTAGCCGCCGGTGTTCCACACCACCGGCAGGCAAAGGCCCCGGGCGCGGGCGGCGTCCAGGGCGGCGGTGACCCAGGGCAGCCATTGGCTGGCGGTGACCAGGTTCAGGTTGGCCGCCCCTTTGGCCTGCAATTCCAAAAAGATGTCCGCAAGGCGCTCCTCGTCGATCTCCTTGCCCAGCCCCTGCTGGCTGATGGGATAGTTCTGGCAGTAGCAGCAGCCCAGGGGGCAGCCGGTGAAGAACACGGTGCCGCTGCCCCTTTCGCCGCTGACGCAGGGCTCCTCCCAGAAATGCAGCGCCGCCCGGGCCACTTTCAGTGTGCCGCCGGCGCCGCAGCGGCCGGGGGCTTTGGTGCGGTCTGCCCCGCAGCGGCGGGGGCAGAGCCGGCAATGGGTGGGGACCTGCACGGCGGCCACTCCTCTCCTTTGGAAAATTTCCATGAACATTGTACCATATCCGGCGCGGTGTGTGCTATAATGGTTTTAAAAGCTGATAGGATAAGTTTTCGCCTTGAAAAGACAAACGAAAGGACGAGCGCCATGCGATCCAACGCGGACAAGCTCCGTAAAGACCTGAAGTATCTCACCCTGCTGGCCCGGGAGTACCCCTCCATCGCCAGCGCCTGCAGCGAGATCATCAACCTGCAGGCCATCCTCAAGCTGCCCAAGGGCACCGAGCACTTCATGAGCGATCTCCACGGCGAGGCGGAGGCCTTTACCCACATCATGAACAACGCCTCCGGGGTCATCAAGGAAAAGGTGGACCGGGTGCTGGGAGACACGGTGAGCCCGGAGGAGCGGGCGGAGTTTGCCACCCTCATCTACTACCCGGCCCGCAAGCTGGACGAACTGAAAGACCGCCAGACTGACCTGAACGCCTGGTACCGGCAGACCCTGTTCCGCCTCATCGACGTCTGCCGGGTGGTGTCCAGCAAGCACACCCGCAGCTTTGTGCGCAAGCGGCTGCCCAAAAACTACGCCTACATCCTGGACGAACTGCTCCACGCCCACTTCGAGGACCACGACAAGGAATTCTACTACGGCGAGATCCTGGACAGCATCCTGGCGGTGGGCCGGGCGGACGACTTCATCCAGGCTCTGTGCGAGCTGATCAAAACGCTGGCGGTGTTCAAGCTGCACATCCTGGGCGACATCTTCGACCGGGGCCCCCGGCCGGACCTGATCCTGGAGCAGCTGATGGCCCACCACTCGGTGGACATCCAGTGGGGCAACCACGACGTGGTCTGGATGGGAGCGGCGGCGGGCAGCCCCATCTGCATCGCCACCGTGCTGCGCACCACCCTGGCCTACAACAACCTGGAGGCGGTGGAGGACGGCTACGGCATCAACACCCGGCCGCTGGCCCTCTTCGCCGAGAACACCTACCGGGACTGCGACATCCACCATTTTTATCCCCATGTGGACGAGAGCCGGGGCCCCTACCACCGGGGCGAGCTGGCCCGGGTGGCCCGGATGCACAAGGCCATCGCGGTGATCATGTTCAAGCTGGAGTGCGCGGTGATCGACCGCAACCCGGATTTTGAGCTGGAGGGGCGGGACTTTCTGCGCCGCATCGACTTTTCCACGGGCACGGTGGAGGTGGAGGGCAAGCGCTACCCCCTGCTGGACGACGACCTGCCCACCGTGGACCCGGCGGATCCTGCCCGTCTCACCGCCGACGAGCGGGAGGTCATCGACTCGCTGCGGCGCAGCTTCACCGACAGCGAGCGGCTGCAGCGGCACGTGCGCTTTTTGTACGCCAAGGGCGGGGTGTACCACATCGAAAACGGCAACCTGCTGTTCCACGGGGCCATCCCCCTCACCGAGTCCGGCAGCTTCCAGGTGGAGACCTTCGAGCAGCACGGCTATGCCGGGCGGGCCCTGATGGACTACTGCGACGAGCGGGCCCGCCGGGCCTACTTCGCCCCCGAGGGCAGCGAGGCCTGGCAGACCGGCTGCGACTTTTTGTGGTATCTGTGGTGCGGCAAGCTCTCGCCCCTCTACGGCCGGGCAAAGATGACCACGTTCGAGCGGCTGTTCGTGGAGGACAAGGCCACCCACGCCGAGCCCAGCAACCCCTATTACCGCTTTGTCAACGACACCCGGATGGACCGGGCCATCCTGGCGGAGTTCGGCCTGGACCAGGGCAGCTGCCACATCGTCAACGGCCACGTGCCGGTGCGGGCGGTGGAGGGGGAGACCCCGGTGAAAGGCTCCGGCCGGATGATCCGCATCGACGGCGGCTTCTGCCGGGCCTACCACGAAAAGACCGGCATCGCCGGCTACACCCTGGTGTACAACAGCCGGGGCCTGTCCCTGCGGGCACACCAGCCCTTTGAGTCGGTGGAAAAGGCCATCCGGGAGAATCTGGACATCGTCACCAGCGTGGACACCTTTGAGACCATCGAAAAGCGGGTGCTGGTGGGCGACACCGACAACGGCCGCAAGCTGGCCGCCGACGTGGAGGACCTGAAACGCCTGGTGGCCGCCTACCAGACCGGCCTTGTCAAGGAGCTGGCCGAGGGCTGAGCCCCCTTTTGCGGCGGAATATTTTATAGAATAAAAGGAGAGAACTGCTATGTCTACCCCCCACAACCGGGCCGAAAACGGCCAGATCGCCAGGACCGTGCTCATGCCCGGCGACCCCCTGCGGGCGAAATTCATCGCCGAGACCTTTTTGGACGACCCCGTGCTGATCAACGACGTGCGGGGGATGCTGGGCTACACCGGCACCTGGCAGGGCAAGCCGGTGAGCGTGATGGGCAGCGGCATGGGTATGCCCAGCATCGGCATCTACTCCCACGAGCTCTACGCCCAGTACGGGGTGGAGAACATCATCCGCATCGGCTCCGCCGGCTCCTACACCGAAAAGGCCAAACTCTACGACGTGGTGCTGGCCACCGCCGCCTATTCCGAGAGCAGCTACGCCAAGACCATGAACGGCTTTGCGGGCGACACCACCCTGCCCAGCGCGGCCCTCAACGACCGGCTGCGGGCCGCCGCCGCCGCCCTGGGCATCCCCCTGGTGGAGGGGGTGGTCCACTCCAGCGACGTGTTCTACCGCCACGACGACCGCAAAAACCCCACCTACTGGGAGGCGCTGCGGGACGAAAAGGGCTGTGTGGCGGTGGAGATGGAGAGTTTCGCGCTGTTCCACAACGCGGCGGTGCTAGGCAAAAAGGCCGCCTGCATCCTCACCATCTCCGACAGCTTCGTCAGCCCCGAGATCACCACGCCCGAGCAGCGCCAGACCACCTTTACCAACATGATGAAGATCGCCCTGGGCGCGGCGGAATGAACCGAAAGGAGGCAAGGCACCCGTGACCAAACAAGAGCTCATCCGCGCGGCCTTTGCCGCCCGGGAAAAGGCCTACGCCCCCTACTCCCGCTTCACGGTGGGCGCGGCGCTGGAGGCGAAAGACGGCCGGGTGTTCACCGGCTGCAACATCGAAAGCGCCACCTACACCCCCACCTGCTGCGCCGAGCGCACCGCCCTGGTGAAAGCGGTCAGCGAGGGGGCGCGGGAATTTTCTCGCATCGCCATCGTGGGCGCGCCGGTGGGCAAGGTGAACACCCTGGTCACCTCCCCCTGCGGGGTCTGCCGCCAGTTCCTCTATGAGTTCGGCGGCGACGGGCTGGAAGTGATCCTTGCCAAAAGCGAGGAGGACTATCTGGAGACCACCCTGGGCGAGCTTTTGCCCATCGGCTTCGGGCCGGAAAACCTGGCCTGAAAAGCCGCGAACGGGCGAAAAAAGGAGGTTTTACGACCACGGTGTAACTTTTTGTAACTGCCCCATTTGCCCCCAAACGATTGAAAACAGGCCCGCGGGGCGCTATACTTAAATTGCGCGGCCGGGCGCGGAACGAGGCGTCCGGCACACAAAAAACCGGCGGACGCGCCGCTCTCTCGGGCGGCGGGCCGGCCGAAAAAGAAAAAGGAGAGTCAAGCATGAAGAAGTTACTCGCTCTTGTCATGGCTGCGGCGATGGCGCTGTCTCTGGCTGCTTGCGGCGGTACCCCTGCGTCTACCCCCGCTTCCACCCCGGCCAGCGAGCCCACCTCCGCCTCCACCCCCGCCAGCGAGCCTGCTGCTCCCGAGACCGTCTCTGCCGACGACATCGAGGACAACATGACCAGCGCTGACGGCACCTATGAGATCGCTTTCATCACCGATGTGGGCCAGCTGAAGGACAAGTCCTTCAACCAGGGCACCTACGACGGCGTTAAGCTGTACGCCGCCGCCAACGGCCTGAGCTACAAGTACTACCAGCCCGCCAACGGTGATCAGGCTACCGACGACGACCGTTACGACGCCATGAAGGCCGCTGTTGAGGGCGGCGCGAAGGTGGTCGTTTGCGCCGGCTTCATGCAGGAAGGCGCGTTGCGCCGTGCCGCCAATGAGTTCCCCGACATCCCCTTCATTTTTATCGACGGTTATCCCTTGCAGGCCAAGGCAACCGAGTATGACAACGCGGGTAATGCGCTGCCCAACGATAGCCCGATCCTGACCAATGTGGCCGGCATCGCTTTCCAGGAAGAGCAGGCTGGCTACTTCGCCGGCTACGCCGTTGTGAAGGACGGCTTTGAGAAGCTGGGCTTCTCCGGTGGCGGCGGCGGTAACAATCCCGCCTGCTGCCGTTTCGGCTACGGCTATGTGCAGGGCGCCAACGCTGCCGCTGCCGAGTTGGGCAAGACTGTTGATATGAACTATTCTTGGGAGCATGGAGCCAACTTCTCCGCTTCTCCTGATCTGCAGACCATGATGGAGGGCTGGTACGCCAACGGCACCGAGATCGTGTTTGCCTGCGGCGGTTCCATGTTCCAGTCCATCTCTGCTGCGGCTTCCGCCAACGACGGCTATGTGATCGGCGTTGACGTGGACCAGTCCGGCGAGTCTGACGCCGTTGTGACCAGCGCCATGAAGGGCCTGGCCGACGCTGTGCAGTGGGCTGTTGCCAAGGTCTACGACGGCACCTTCACCGAGATCGGTGGCGTTGCCACCAGCCTGGGCGTTGCCGAGCATGCTGTGGGCCTGCCCACCGCCGAGAGCTCCTGGCGTTTTGAGACCTTCACCGCGGACGAGTACAACGCTCTGTACGAGAAGGTCCTGAACGGCGAGCTGACCATCGACAGCGACTACAACAACCTGGAGCAGGAGTACTCCAACCTGAACCTGAACATCATCTGATCGTTTCTCTTGATGTGAGCAAAGGGGGCGAAGGCAAGTACCTTCGCCCCCTCTTTTTGTACCGGCGGCGTCGGGCGGGATTTTTCTTGTGTTTTGCCCGGGCCTACGGTATAATAAAACTGTTACAAACGCACATTTTATGCACAGGAGGCGGGAACAAAACCATGCAAACCGAGAACATCATTGAGATGTTGCACATCACCAAGGAGTTTCCCGGGATCATCGCCAACGACGACATCACCCTGCAGCTGCGCCGGGGTGAGATCCACGCCCTGCTGGGGGAGAACGGCGCGGGCAAGTCCACGTTGATGAGCGTGCTGTTCGGCCTGTACCAGCCGGAAAAAGGCGAGATCCGCAAAAACGGCCAGGTGGTCAAGATCAACGACCCCAACGACGCAACCGCCCTGGGCATCGGCATGGTGCACCAGCACTTCAAGCTCATCGAGGTGTTCACCGTGCTGGACAACATCATCCTGGGCGCCGAGACCACCCGCCTGGGCTTTTTGCAGAAAAAATCCGCCCGCGCCAAGGTGGAGGCCCTGAGCGAAAAGTACGGCCTCAAGGTGGACCTGGACGCCAAGGTGGAGGACATCACCGTTGGTATGCAGCAGCGGGTGGAGATCCTCAAGATGCTCTACCGCGACAACGAGATCCTCATCTTCGACGAGCCCACCGCCGTGCTCACCCCCCAGGAGATCGACGAGCTGATGAACACCATGCGGGAGTTCGCCAAAGAGGGCAAGAGCATCCTGTTCATCTCCCACAAGCTCAACGAGATCATGGCGGTGGCCGACCGGGTCACCGTGCTGCGCAAGGGCAAGTACATCGGCACCGTGAACACCAGCGAAACGGACAAGCAGTCCCTGTCCAACATGATGGTGGGCCGCCCGGTGCAGCTGGAAGTGGTCAAGGACGAGGCCAAGCCCGGCGAGCCGGTGCTGAAAGTGGAGCACTTCTCCATGCCCGGCAAGGGCGGCCACAAGCACAACGCGGTGAACGACGTGAGCTTCACCGTGCGCGCCGGCGAGATCGTCTGCATCGCCGGCATCGACGGCAACGGCCAGACCGAATTCATCCACGGCCTCACCGGCCTGGACAAGGCCAGCGGCGGCCAGATCACCCTGTGCGGCCAGGACATCAGCCACGCCTCCATCCGCCGCCGGGGCGAGGGGATGAGCCACATCCCCGAGGACCGGCACAAGCACGGCCTGGTGCTGGACTTCACGCTGGAGCAGAACCTGGTGCTTCAGAGCTACCGGGAGCCCCGGTTTGAGCACTTCGGCTTCATCGACAACGGCGCGGTGCGCGCTTACGCCGAGAAGCTCATCGACCAGTACGACGTGCGCAGCGGCCAGGGCCCCATCACCACCGCCCGCAGCATGTCCGGCGGCAACCAGCAAAAGGCCATCATCGCCCGCGAGCTGGACCGTCAAAAGCCCCTGATCGTGGCGGTGCAGCCCACCCGCGGCCTGGACGTGGGCGCCATCGAATACATTCACGGCCAGCTGGTGGCCCAGCGGGACGCCGGCAAGGCGGTGCTGCTGGTCAGCCTGGAGCTGGACGAGGTGATGAGCCTGTCCGACCGCATCCTGGTGATGTACGAGGGTGAGATCGTGGGCGAACTGGACCCCAAGGCCACCACCGTGCAGGAGCTGGGCCTGTACATGGCCGGCGCGAAACGAATGAAGAAGGAGGGTGCGGGCGCATGAACGGAGGACTTTCCAAACTGTGGGCCAAAGACGGCACCAAGTCGGTGCTGGCCTCGCTGATCTCCATCCTCATCGGCATGGCGGTGGGCGGCGTCATTATCCTGGTGGTGGGCGTGAACAACCCGAACCTGGGGCTTTCCGGCGCATGGGAGGGCATCCGCCTTGTGTTCGGCGGCCTGTTCAGCACCGGCCGCAGCGCTTCCGGCGCGCTGACGTTCGGCTTCAACCCCACCAGCGTGGGCAACATGCTGTTCCGCGCCACCCCCCTGATCCTCACCGGCCTGTCGGTGGCGGTGGCCTTTAAGACCGGCCTGTTCAACATCGGCGCGCCGGGCCAGTACCTGATGGGCACCGCCGCCACCCTGATGCTGGCGCTGTCCATCCCCACCGAAACGGTGCCCGCGCCGCTGGTGTGGCTCATCGCCTTTTTGGGCGGTATGCTGGCGGGCGCTTTGTGGGGCTGCATCCCGGGCCTGGTCAAAGCGTTCCTCAACATCAACGAGGTGCTTGCCTGCATCATGACCAACTGGATCGCCGCCAACCTGGTGACCTGGATGTTCGACGGCAGCGACTTCCGCAACCTGGTGGAAAACACCAAGAGCGGCTACATCTACAAAACCAGCTACAACGGCGTGCAAACCGCGAAACTCGGCCTGGACAAGCTGTTCCCCGGCTCCCAGGTGAACGGGGGCATCCTGGTGGCCGTTCTCATTGCGGTGATCGTCTACATTTTGATGAACAAGACCACCCTGGGCTACGAGCTCAAGGCCTGCGGCGCCAACCGGCACGCCGCCCGTTACGCCGGCATCAACGACAAGCGGAACATCGTTTTGAGCATGGCCATCGCCGGCGCCCTGTCCGGCGCGGCGGCCTCCCTGTACTACCTCTCCGGCAACACCGAGTTCTTCTGGTCCACCTACCAGAGCCTGCCCGCCACCGGCTTCAACGGCATCCCCGTGGCCCTGCTGGCGGCCAGCAACCCCATCGCGGTGATCTTCACCGGCTGCTTCATGTCCATGCTGGACATCGTGGGCCTGCAGCTCACCAACCTCACCGCCTACAACGAGTACATCACCGACGTGATCATCGCGGTGATCGTTTACCTCAGCGCTTTCTCGCTGGTCATCAAGCTGTGGCTCAGCGGCCGCAAGAAGAAAAAGGCCGCCCCTGAGCCCGCGGCGCCAGCAACGCCGCCCGACGGGGCCGGCGAGGCCCGGAACGCGAAAGGAGGCGAGGCGAAATGACATTTCTGATCCAACAGACCCTGCTCTACGCCGTGCCTCTGATGATCGTGGCGCTGGCGGGCGTTTTCGCCGAGCGCAGCGGCATCATCAACCTGGCGCTGGAAGGCATCATGATCTTCGGCGCGTTCATCGGCGTACTGTTTGTCAACCTGGTGCAGAAAGCGGGCACCTTTGCCGAGGCCAAGGCCGCCGGCGACTGGGTGGCCTTGCAGGGCTTCATGGTGCTTGCCATGCTGGCCGCGGCGGTGATGGGCGCGGTGTTCTCGCTGCTGCTCTCGTTCGCCTCGGTCAACCTGAAAGCGGACCAGACCATCGGCGGCACCGCCCTCAACCTGCTGGCTCCCGCCCTGGTGCTTTTCTTCATCCGCATCATTGCCAACCAGAACACCCTGCAGATGGCCGAGGGCGACTCCGCCAGCTGGTTCATGATCAAAAAGAGCTTCTTCGGCTACGGCCGCAGCGATGAGATGGGCTTCTTCGGCAGCACCTTCATCGACAAGACCTACCTTGCCACCTACATCTGCATCCTGTTGTTCGTGGTGCTGTCGGTGCTGCTGTATAAGACCCGCTTCGGCCTGCGGCTTCGCAGCTGCGGCGAGAACCCCCAGGCGGCGGACTCCCTGGGCATCAACGTCTATGTGATGCGCTACGCCGGCACCACCATCTCCGGCGCGCTGGCGGGCATGGGCGGCTTCGTCTACGCCCTGACCACCGCCAACTGCGCCTCCACCGGCGACGTGGCCGGCTTCGGCTTTTTGGCCCTGGCCGTGATGATCTTCGGCAACTGGAACCCGCTGAACATCGCCTGCTCGGCGCTGCTGTTCGGCCTGTTCAAGTGCATCGCCGCCTCCTACGCCAGCATCGACCTGAACGGCGACGGCGTGTTCCTGCTGGCGGACCTGGGCATCAGCCCCCACTTCTACCGGATGCTGCCCTACCTGATCACCCTAGTGGTGCTGGCATTCACCAGCAAGAAGAGCCGCGCCCCCAAGGCGGAGGGCGTCCCCTACGACAAGAGCACCCGCTAAGGCGCACACAGCCACATTCCAAACGGGCCGGCTTGCCACAAGGCAGGCCGGCCCGCTTTTTTATGCCCCAAAACCACACGTCCGACGGGTGTTTGGGCAAAAGCAGCATAGAATCCCTTGCGTCAAAAGAGCCACAAGGCTGTTCGTTCAGATGCGCTTGCACAAGACGCAACCTGCGGTTTTGCGCGGCAAAGCATCCGGACCCTTGTCCGCCTGTAACGCGCATACATGCAAAATGGTGAAAAAGTGGGCGAAGCGAATGGGAATATTACTAAAAATTGTTAATGTTTTATGTCATTTTAGACTTATTTCAAAGGAACCCATTGAAGAATATCCATCCATTTTGTATAATATTTTAACAAAACCTGTTTGCAAAGGGATATTTTTGAACAAGCCGGGGCGTGGCCCCGGCGCCATCACAGCCTGCGAGATCGCGGCGTTCAGGAAAGGCGTGCGAGCGGAAGATGAAGAAAAAGAGAATGTTCAAACAATTTCTTGCGGTGGTGCTGTGCCTGGGGATGCTGGCCGGCAACCTGCCCTATACCCTGGTGCCCGCCCTGGCGGCGGAGCTGACCACCGGGCAGACGCGCCAGCAAAATGAGCCCGACCAGGCGGGCGAGCCCACCGGCGAAACCATCCTCATTACCGCGTTGGACTACCCCCCCC
>DXAC01000060.1 GCA_019117205.1 Candidatus Allofournierella merdigallinarum
GACCTCCCTGTTTTTTGAATGTGGTTGGCAAACCCACATCCTATTCTACAGGGAGGTCCTCTTTTGTCTATGGCGAAAGCCGTCTTTATTCCACCAGCAGAGCTGGTGGTTTTTTTGCGCTTAAGCACTCAGCAAAAACGGACGCGGCGAGTGTTCTCGCCGCGTCCGCTGTTTTTCAGGCCAGCTCCTCCAGCGCCATGCGAACGATCTCCACGTTCACTTTCAGCGCCGGCAGGAACGCCCGCTCGTCGAAATCAAAGCGGGGTGTGTGGGCCGGCGCGATCACGCCGGTCTCGGGGGTGATGCCCCACCAGTAGTAGCTGCCCGGCGCCTGCTGCAGGAAATAGGCCATGTCGTCCCCTGCCATCAGCGGGGTGGCCGGCTGCACGTGCTCGGGGCCCAGGGCTTTCACCGCCGCCCGGCGCACCAGGTCGGTCATCCGCTCGTCGTTGATCACCCCGGGGTAGCCCCGCTGGTAGTCCAGCTCCGCCTCGCCGCCGTAGCGGGCGGCGATTGACTGGGCCACGGTGCGGATCAGCTCGGGGATCAGCTCATCCGTCTCCTTTTCAAAGCAGCGGGCGGTGCCGGTGATGGTGACCTCGCCGGCCAGGATGTTGAACGCCGTGCCGCCCTGGATGGTGCCAAAGGAGATCAGCCCCGGCTTGACCGGGTCGATGCGGCGGGTCATCTCCACCTCGATGGCGGTGAGGATCTCGGCGGCCACCATGATGCCATCCACCCCCTTGTGGGGGGCGGAACCGCCGCCGCCCTTTACCCGCAGGCGCAGGGTGAAAGAGGCCGCGCCCGCCAAAAACGGGCCGGAGCGCACCCCCACATCCCCGGTGCGGTTCTCGGTGGCGTGGTGCAGCGCGAAGATGGCGTCCACCTTGGGGTTCTCCATCACCCCGCGCTCGATCATCCGGATCGCGCCGCCGGGGGGCACCTCCTCCCCCGGCTGGAAGATGAACTTGATGTTGCCGGCGATCTCCTGGCGCAGCGGCGCGAAATAGCGTGCCAGCGCCAGCAGCAGCGCGGTGTGGCCGTCGTGGGCGCAGGCGTGCATCACGCCCTTGCGCCGGGAGGCGTAGGGCGAGCCGCTCTGCTCGTCCAGCGGCAGCGCGTCCATGTCCGCCCGGAAAGCCACCGTGGGGCCCGGCTTGGCGCCCCGCAGCAGGCCCACCGCGCCGGTCATATCGTCCCAGCGGGTGACCTCCAGCCCGAAGCGCTCCAGCTCGGCGCAGACAAGGGCGGTGGTGTTATACTCCTGCATGGACAGCTCCGGGTCCTGGTGCAGCCGATGGCGGATCTCCGCCGCGTAATCGGCAAGTTCCTGTGTGACCATTTTTCTCCTCTCCTTTGCGTTACTGCTGCTGGGCGTCCTGGGCGGCCAGCTTCTTGCCCACGGTGGCCCGGAAGATCAGGTAGGCGGGCACCGAGGTGAGCATGAGCAGCGCGCCGCTGAGGATCTGCTGGGGCGCCACATGGCACACCAGGATAAAGGTGATGATGGCCGCCAGGATGGTGGTGATGGGGTAGCCCCACATCTTGAACGGGCGCTCCAGCTCAGGCTGCTTTTTGCGAAGCACGATCAGCGACAGGCAGATGGCGACCTCGCCCAGACGGCTGACAAAGGTACCCATCATCAGCAGGGTCATGAAGTTGCCGGTCCACACAAAGACCACCGCCACCGCGGCGTAGATGATGATGGTGATGTAGGGGGTCTTGTACTTGGGATGGAGCTTGGCGAAGAACGGGAACATCATGCGGTTGTCCGCCATGGCGTAGGCCACCCGGGGCATACCCAGCAGCGCGCCGTTGGTGGAGCCGAAGATGGAGATCATGGCGCCCAGGGTGACCAGCATCGCGCCCACGCCGCCGAAGATCTGCTGGGCGGCGTCGCTGACGGGGGTGGCGGAGCCGGCCAGGTTGGCAAAGCCCACGGTGCCCACGCAGGCCACGGTGAGCAGCGCGTTGATGATGATGACCACGCCCATGCCGATGATGGTGGCCAGCGGCAGGGTGCGCTTGGGGTCCTTGATCTCACCGCTCATGTAGGAGAGGGTGTAGTAGCCGCCGAACGCGGTGAGGGCGGGCACCGCCGCCGAGAACGAGTTGCCCCACTCCACCGTTTCGGTGGTCATGGTGGTGAAGTTGGCCGGCTGCAGGGTGAACAGGCCGCCCACGATCACGATGAGCAGCACGCCCACCTTGGCCACGGTGAAGATGTTCTGCACGGCGGAACCGCTCTTGACGCCCAGCACGTTCACCACCGAAAGGCCCACGATGAGCGCGGTGGCCACGATGCGCTGCCCGGTGACCGACAGGTTCAGCCCCGGCACCAGCACCGTAAAGTTGCTGGCGAAAGCGGTGGCCATCATGGCGATGACCGCCAGGAAGTTGCCGAAGATCATCGACCAGCCGTACATAAAGGACGCGCCGTGGCCGAACGCCTCGTCGATGTACACATAGGCGCCGCCCGCCTTGGGCATGGCCGGCGCCAGCTCCGCGTAGACCAGCGCGCACAGCACGCCGCTGACGCCCGCAATGATCCACGCCAGCATGTTGGGCCCGATGGAGCCGGCGGACGCCGCGATGTTGCCCGGCGTGGTAAAGATGCCGGAGCCGATCACACAGCCCACCAGCACGCAGACCGATGAGAATAACCCCATCTCCCGCTTGAGCCCGGTCTTGTTTTCACTCATAACTACTTTCCTCCTTTAAAACCAATATTCCACGGGACGCGATCATCCCGTGACGACACAGTGAGCGCTGGCCTCCGCCATGGCCTTTTCCGACAGCTCCTGGCCCAGGCCCGGCAGCTCGGGGGCGGTGAGCCGGCCCCGAACGGGGGCGTAGTCCCGCACCCCCAGCTCGATGTTCATCCGCGAGCGGTTGATCACATGATGTTCGTGGATGACAAAATTGGGGATAGAGCTCTCCAGATGCAGCGAGGCGGCGATGGAGATGGGGCTGCCGCACACGTGGATCTGTATGCCGGCGTCAAAGGCGTGGGCCATGTCGCAGATCTTTTTCGCCTCGGACACGCCGCCGCAGGTGCCGATGTCCGGCTGGGCGATCTGCAGGGTGTCCTGGGTGAAGAAGTTCAGGAAGCTCCAGCGGGAGAAGATGCGCTCGCCGCCCGCCAGGGGGATCCGGGTGCTCTCGCGCAGGATCTTCATGGACGGCGGATACAGGGGGGTGACGGCCTCCTCGATGAACATGATGCCGTAGGGCTCCAGCAGCCGGCACATCTCCGCCGCGGAAACGGCGTCGGTGCGGGCGTGGTTCTCCACGATGATGTCCACGTCCGGCCCCACGGCCCGGCGCACCGCGTCCACCCGGCGCTCGATCATCTTCGCCGTCTGCCGGGGGATGGGCCCGCGCAAAAATCCCACGCGGCCGCCCGCGTCGTCAAAGGTGATGAAGTTGATCTTCACCGTGTCGAAGCCCTCGTCCACCGCTTTCCGGCAGGCCTCCACCAGCTCTTCGTCGGTGACCGCCCGGCCCATGTTGTCCCCCCAGCCAAATTGCAGCTGGCTGGCGTAGCAGCGAAGCGACTCGCTAGTCTTTCCGCCCAGCAGCTTGTACAGCGGCACGCCCAGCGCCTTGCCCTTGATGTCCCACAGCGCCGTGTCGATGGCGCTGATGGCGGAAAACAGGATGGTGCCGCCCGCCTGCGCCCAGAATGTGGTGCGGTACAGCTTGTCCCACACCGCCTCGTGGGCCATGGCGTCCATGCCGATGACCAGCGGGGCGATGTCCGCGATCATGGCGTAGGCCGCGGGCGCGCCGGTGTCAAAGCCCACCGAGGCCTCCCCGAACCCGCTGATGCCCTCGTCGGTGTTCACCCGGCAGACGATGGGCCGCCAGGCGCTGGTCCCGCAGTTGAGCAGGAACACGTCCACAGATGTGATCTTCATCGTTCTCCTCCTTATTTTTGCTGTGTCGGCGCAGACGGGTGCCCGCCCACCAAAAACAGCTTGTTGCAAAGCGTTTTACATGCTGGTAAAATATAGATAAAAAGCGCCCTTTTGAGGCTTTTTCAAAACAGAAAGGCAAGGTGAGCGGATCCATGACAGTTTACACTCCCCTGCAGCAGCGCGCCTATGAGTACCTGAAAGACTCCATCCTGTCCGGCCGGCTCAGCCGGGACGACGTCTATTCCGAAGCTCGTTTCGCCCGGGAGCTGAAGATGTCCCGCACCCCGGTGCGGGAGGCGCTGCAGCGCCTGGTGCAGGAGGGATACGTGGACGTGCTGCCCAGCCGGGGCTTTATGATCCATCCCCTCACCGAAAAGGACATCGTCGCCATGTACCAGATGCGAACCGCCATCGAGTGCTTCTGCCTTGCCTGGTACGCCGACCAGCCGGACCGGCCGGTGGTGCAGCGGCTGCTGACCCTTTTGCGGGAGAATCTGGCCTGCCAGCAGCGATGCCTGGCGGGCCAGGCACCGCTGGAAGACTACTACAAATGCGACTGTGAGTTCCACCGCCTGATCGTGATGCTCATGGAAAACCCCTGGTTCAACGAAGCCTTTGAGAAGTATGTGCGCCAGTTCCAGCTGATGACCCGCATGACCATGGACCGGCTGGAGCGCATCGACCGCTCGGTGCGGGAGCACGAGGAGATCTGCGAGATCATCGCCCAGGGCCGCCGCCATGAGGTGTTCAGCTGGATGCACCGCCACCTGGCTTTTCCCACCCGGGTCACGCTGGACCTGGTCAAAAACGGATAACGCCCCGCGGCAAACCCACCCGCATCGCCGCCCGGCTTTGCTCGCCCGGGTCATGCCGGATCTGGTCAAAAACGGCTAACGCCCCACGGAAAGCCAGCCTGCATCGCCGCCCGGCTTTCCCCGCCCGGGTCATGCCGGACCTGGTCAAAAACGGATAACGCCCCACGCCCCGCCGCCTGAGGACTGCCAGGCTGCGGGGCTTATTTTGCTTTGTGCAGCATACCGGTATACCGGTATGCTGATATTCTACCACCATACCGGTATACCGGTCAACGGTCGGCAGGTTTTTCTCTCATTTCTCCAAAGGGTCCGGCGTTTTTTTGGGGAAATTTGACTTGTTCTCCAGCCTCCCATGTCGTCGCGCGCTCCGGCCGTTTTTCCGCGGCGGACACCTGCGCCGCCGCCCGTTCCCACATCTCCTCGGGCCGGGCGTCGCCCCCCTTTGTCGCTGCGCCCAAGCCGGGGACAGGCAGCCGCTTTTCAAAAGCGGCACCCGGGCCTCCGGAGTGCAGCCGGCGGGCAAAAACCTCCCCGCGGCAGCGGGATGTGAGCTGAGCGCCGGCGGGGCATGATCTCTCCCCTGCGGGCATCTGCGGGGCCCGCCCGGGCGGCTCTCCCCGGGCCGATGTCCGTTCCCACATCCCCTCGGGCCGGGAAACGGCACACAAAGGCCGACTCCCAACGAAAGCCTGAACGCTTTGTCGGGAGCCGGCCTTTTACCGGGCGCCATTCTTCTCTTACGGCCGCCGGCCCTTTTGCCTTGCGCCTCGCGCGCAAGGGGCCTGGCGGTGTGGTACGCTTACAACAGACCGGGGTGCCGCCGGCAGCTGCCGGCGGCACCCCGTGGTTTTCTTTAAAAGAGCTTGCGGCCCGCCACATACTTGGCGCAGGGCCGGCCGTCGCCCAGCCAGACCACCCGCTCCAGCCGCTCGGTGAGGGTGCAGCGGCGGGTGGTGGGCAGGTCGGCGTCGTCCAGCACCACCGCGTCGAACTCGTAGCCCGGCTCGAAGCTGCCCACCCGGCCGAAGAACGCCCCGCCCCCCTTGGTGGCCATGTACAGGGCCTCCGGCAGGGTGAGGGCGGGCAGGCTGTCGTCCACCAGCCGCCAGCGCAGCTTGGAGGCCTGGATGGCGTCGGTCATGGCCCGGAAGATGGACAGGTGCGCCCCGCCGGCCACGTCGCTGCCCAGGCCCAGCCTCTGGCCCTCCCGCAGGTAGAGCCGCACCGGCGCGATGCCGGAGGACACGTTCATGTTGGACTGGGGGCAGTGGGCGATGAACACCCCCGCCTCTTTCATCCGGGCCCGCTCCTCCTCGCCGCTCCAGATGCAGTGGGCCATCACCGCCGGCCGCGGCCCGCCGAACAGGCCCGCCCGGTCGTACACATCGCCGTAATAGCGGCTGGAGGGGCACAGCCGGCCCACCAGCCGGATCTCAGACAGATTTTCCGACAGGTGCGACTGCACGGGCACGTTGAACCGCGCCCCCAGCGCCCCCAGCCCGGCCAGCAGTTCATCCGTGCAGCTGGGCACGAAGCGGGGGGTCAAAATGGGCTTCACCCGCCCGAAGCCGGCGCTCTGCTCCAGCCAGCGGCGGGTCTCTTCCAGCGAGCCCCCGGTGGTCTCCCGCAGGCAGTCCGGGCAGTCCCGGTCCATGTTCACCTTGCCCACAAAGCCCGCCAGGCCGGCCTGCTCCAGCTTTTCCATCAGCAGCAGGGCCGCCGGCCGGTGCACGGTTGCAAAGATACAGGCCCGGGTGGTGGCGCTTTTGGCCAGCTCCTCCACAAAGATGTCCCAGGCGGCCCGGGCGTAGTCCAGGTCGGCAAAGCGGGCCTCCTCGGGAAAGGCGTTTTGCTCCAGCCAGTCCAGCAGCTCCAGGTCCATGCCCAGGCCCCGGTAGGCGTACTGGCTGGCGTGGACGTGCAGGTCCGCCAGGCCGGGCAGGATAAGCCGGCTGCCGAAGTCCTCCACCGGGACGCCCCAAAAGGCCTCCGGCAGCGTGTCGAACACCCCCGCCACTTTCCCCTCTTCGCAGACGAGATAGCTGTCGGCGGCGGCCTCGATGCGCCCGCAGACGGGTGTGTACAGGATGTTTCCCTTTAAAGCAAAAGCGTTGTTCATGGCGTGCTCCTTTTCGCGGCGCGCCCGGCGTCGGGGCCGGGCGGTCTTCCAATGCTCTATTGTACGCGAAGCCGCGAAAAAACACAAGGCCGCCGGCCCGGCAGGCGAAAAACAGCCCGGGCGCGCCGCAGCGCGTCCGGGCTGTTGGTGAACAGTTACTTTCGTGCGGCAGGGTGGGCTCAGCCCACCTCCTCCAGGTCGCAGGGAACGGGCTCCAGCCGGATGCTCTCCATCAGTTCCTCCACCCGCTCTTTTTCCACATAGCCCACCTGGGAGAACAGGGCGTTGCACACCCCGCAGGCCATGGCCAGCCGCAGGGCGCGGGCGTCGTCCAGCCCGCGGACCAGCCCCACGCAGAAGCCGGCCACGGTGGCGTCGCCGCTGCCGATGGTGGAGCGGATGGGCAGGTCCGGCACCTGCGCCCGCAGGCAGAGCTCCCCGTGCACCAGCACGCCGCCGGTGCGGCCGGTGCTCACCAGCACCCGCTCCACCCCCAGGCCCGCCATGCGGCGGGCAAGGCGGCGGGTCTGGACCTCGTCCTCCCCAAAAGGCTCGTCGAACAGCTCCCGCAGCTCGGCGGCGTTGGGCTTGGCGAAGCAGTACCGCCCGGGAAAGGACGCCTGAAGATACTGGCTGTTGGCGTCCAGGGCGCACAGCGCGCCGCGCCTGGCCGCCAGCTCGCTCACCAGCTTGTAGACCTCCGGCTCCATGCCCGCCATGGGGATGCCGGAACAGACCACCAGGTCGCCGGGGCACAGGTCCGCCTCCAACGCCTGGAGAAAGGCCTCCTGCTCCCGCCGGCCCACCGGCACGCTGGGCTCGGTGATCTCGGTCTCCCGGCCAAGGGCCCGGTCGATGATGTTTACGGTGGTGCGGGTCTCCGCCGGCAGGTAGAAAGGATGCAGCTCCACCCCATGGCGGCGCATATCCTCCTCCACCAGCCTGCCGTTGGCGCCGCCCAAAAAGCAGTACAGGCAGCAGGTCTCCCCCAGCTGGGAGATGACCCGGGCGGTGTTCACCCCTTTGCCGCCGGCGAACACCTGGGGCGCGATCTCCTTGTATTGGCTGCCGGCCCCGAAGCGGTCTATGTAATACACCCGGTCCACCACCGGGTTCAGACAGATCACCCGTATCACGCCATCGCCCCTTCCCGGCACGCCGCCCGCGCACCCATCCCCGCGCTGTGCATCACATGGCACAGCTTGTGCTCCACCTCCTGGCGGAACGCCTCCCGGGCGGGCCGCAGGTAGGTGCGGGGGTCGTATTTTTCCGGCGTCTGCCGCAGGGCGCGGCGCACCTCGGTGGTAAACACAAGGTAATTGTCCACGTCCATGTTTACCTTGCGGACCCCCAGCGCCACCGCGTCGGAGATGCTCTGCTCGCCGCAGTTGCGAAGCGGTTCCACCTGGGCGCCCTGGGCGTTGCAGGCCGCCACCAGGGCGGGCGGCAGCGACGCCCCGCCGTGGAGCACCAGGGGCAGCTCCCCCAGCGCCTCGTGGAGGCGGGCCAGCAGGGCCTTGTCCAGCGGCAGGTCGTCCGGCGCCTGCACGCCGCCGTGTGAGGTGCCCACCGCCACCGCCAGCGCGTCGCAGCCGGTGGCCTGCACGAAGCGGCAGGCCGCCGCCGGGTCGGTGAATTCGGCGTTTTCGGCGAACACCATGTCCTCAAAGCCGGGCAGCCGGCCCAGCTCGGCCTCCACCCACACGTTGCGGGCGTGGGCGTATTCCACCACCCGTCGGGTGCAGGCCACATTCTCCTCAAAGGGCAGGTGGGAGCCGTCGAACATCACCGCCTGCACCCCCGCCTCGATGGCCTCGAAGCAGGCCTCGGGGGTGGGGCAGTGGTCGTGCTGCAGGAACACCGGCGCGCCGCACGCCTGGGCGTAGCGCTTCATCGTTTCCACAAACAGGGGCCAGTTGCTGCCCAGATAGCCCCGGGCGCCCATGGAGAGCTGCACGATCAGAGGGGCGTCCTGGGCTTCGGCGGCTTCCAGCACCGCCTGCAGGGACTCCATGGAATTCACATTGAACGCCCCCAGGGCATAGCCGTCCCGGGCGGCGCACCGATACAGTGCGTTCGGTGAGACCAGCGGCATGGAACATCACTCCTTTAAGGCTTGCCGCAGATATTCCCCCATCTCGGCCGCCACGGGCGCGAACTGCCCGGGCAGGTTGAACCAGGCATGGGGTTTTCCGTAAAACCAGACGGTGTCCACCCGGCTGCCCGCCCGCCGCAGCCCGTCGGCAAAGGCCCGGCACTGGGCGGGGGTCACCACCGTGTCGGCGGTGCCGTGCAGCAGCAGCAGCCGCCGCCCGGCGGGCCGGTAGGCGCTGGGATCCGCCTCCCGCAGGCCGCCGGGGCGGCCGGCCAGAAAGCCGTCCACCCTGGCGCGCTCGCAGGGGTTGTTCTCGTAGAAGCCGGGCAGGTCGCAGATGCCGTTGAGCAGCATCGCCTGGCGCGGCCGCGCGCCGGCGGGCACCCCCCACCGGGCCAGCTGCGCCTCGCCCGCCAGCACAGCCAGCGCGGCGATGCAGCCGCCGGGGGAGCCCCCCGCCAGGAACAGCCGCCCCGGGCCCAGCCCGGTGCGCCGGCCCAGCCAGCGGAACGCGCTCACCGCGTCCTGCACCGGCGCGGGAAAGGGGTGGGCGGGGGCAAGGCGGTAGTCCAGCGACAGGCAGGCCACCGGCCCGCCGCCGCTCAGGCGGCGGCACAGGGGGCCGAACTGGCCGCGGCTGCCCCCCACGAACCCGCCGCCGTGGAGGAACACCACCCCCGCGTCCACCGGGCCCCGGGGCAGGTAGAGATCCGCCGCGAGGCCGCCGATGTCCACCGTTTCATGGAAAAGGGCGGTGCAGCGCCGGCTCACTCCACGCCCACGTCCTTCATGGCCTGGAGCAGGTAGTCCAGCTTCACATAGTTCTCGGCGGGCACGTCATAGGAGGCGTCCAGCAGGCCGGCGTCCAGGAACATGTCTTTCACCGTGTCGTACCATTTCAGCATGGTGCCGTCCTCGGCCAGCTGCTTCATCTCGGATGTGCTCAGCCAGTTGGTCTTCTCCGCGACAAGATGGGCGGTGTCGTAGTCGGTGCTGATGTACTCGGCCACCTTGGCCACGGTGCCTTCCATGTCGTCATAGCGGTCCTGGGTGCCCTTGAGCCAGGCGCGCAGGAAGCGCACCACCACGTCCTCGTTCTTCTCCAGGAACGACTGGGTGGTCACCCAGCTGTTGGTGAACACCGCGTCGGGCAGGAAGTCCGCCGAGCTGCACAGGGTGCGCACGTTCTCCTCGCCCATGTCCTTGCGGATCTGGTCGGTGTAGGGGGACTCGATGGAGATGGCGTCGATCTGGTTGGTCATAAAGGCGGTGACCTTGCCGGAGGCGTCCATGTTGATCATGTTCACGTCGGATTTCTCCATGCCGTTCAGCTTCAGGCCCATGGAGAGCACCAGCTCGCTGGTGGTGCCGGCGCTGATGGCCACGTTCTTGCCCTTGAGGTCCTGCATGGTCTCGATGCCGCCGGCGGCGGGCACCATGATCTCACCGCTCACGTCGGTGCTGTCCAGCGCCAGGATCACGCACTGGCCCTGGGGCGCGAACACGTGGGCGCCCACGCCCAGGTAGCCCAGGTCGATCTCGCCGCTGGCCATGGCGGCCAGCTCGGTGGCGCCGCTGGTGAACTGGACCAGCTCCACCTCCAGGTTCTCCTCCTCGAAGTAGCCGTTGTCGATGGCGTTGAGCAGGCCGCCCGCGCCGGTGATGTGGGGATGATAGGCAATGGTGATCCTGGCCCGCTCGACGCTCTCCGCCTCGCTGGCGGTGGACGAGGTCCCGGGGGTGCTGGCGGGGGCAGACGCCTGCGAGGGGGCGCTGCCACAGCCGGCGAACAGGCTGAGGGCCAGGCCCAGGGTCAATGCGACAGACAGTAACTTTTTCATGTTGCTCCTCCTTGATCTTTTCTTTAATTTAAGGCGCGGGGATCACTTGGCGTTGGCCAGGTACTCCCGGTACACCTTGTTCCAGATGTCGTTTTTCAGCTCGTTGAACGCGGGGGTCAGCTTGGTCTGCTGGTTCCGGGGATAGGGCAGGTCCACGTCCACGATCTCCCGGATGCGCCCCGGGCCGGCGCTCATGATGATGATCTTGGTGGCAAGCAGCACCGCTTCCTCCACGTCGTGGGTGATGAAAAAGCAGGTCTTTTTCTCCGACTGCCAGGTGTTCAGCAGGTTCTCCTGCAGCTGGGCGCGGGTCTGGGCGTCCAGCGCGCCGAACGGCTCGTCCATGAGCAGCACCTCCGGGTCGGTGGCGTAGGCCCGGGCGATGGCCACCCGCTGCTTCATGCCGCCCGAGAGCTCCTTGGGATAGGCGCCCGCGAATTTCTCCAGGCCCACCAGCCGGATGTACTTCTCCGCCAGCTCCCGCCGGCGCTGCTTTTCCACCCGCTTCATCTTCAGGCCGAACTCCACGTTTTTCTGCACCGTGAGCCAGGGGTACAGGGCGTACTGCTGAAAGACCACGCCCTTGCCCTTACCGGGGCCGGTGACCTCCTCCCCCCGCACCCGCACGCTGCCGGTGGTGGGGGCGAGCAGCCCCGCCACGATGTTCATCAGGGTGGTCTTGCCGCAGCCGGAGGGGCCCACCACGCAGATGAACTCGTTGCGCTGCACGTTCAGGTCCACCGTGTCCAGCGCCAGAAAGCGGCCGTCCCGGCCCTCGTAGCTCTTGGTCACGCCGCTGATCTCGATCTCGTAGCGGTCACTCATCTCACTTCACCTCCTGCCAGCCGGTGAGCTTCCGCTCCAGAAGCAGCACCAGCTTGTCAAACAAAAAGCCGATCACGCCGATCACGATGATGCCCATCAGCACCACATCCATCTGGAAGTACATGCCCGCCTGCTGGATCATGGTGCCCAGGCCGGTGGAGGAGCCGGTGAGCTCCGCCGCCACCAGCGTGGTCAGCGCGCTGGCCAGGCCCAGCCGGATGCCGGTGAGGATGTAGGGCACCGCCGCCGGCACCACCACGTTCACAAAGATCTGGGCGTCGTTGGCGTCGAACACCCGGGCCGCCTTGATGAGGGTGGCGTCCACGTTTTTCACGCCCTGGTAGATGGTGACCACCATGGTGAGGAACACGGCGAAGAAGATGATGGCCACCTTGGCCGAGGTGCCGATGCCGAACGTGGCGATGATGATGGGGATCAGGGCGATGGGCGGGATGGTGCGCAAAAACTGGATCCAGGGCTCCACGATCACCCGGAACGAGTCGTACCAGCCCAGCAAAAAGGCCACCGGGATGGAGCACACCAGCCCCAGGGCAAAGCCCAGGATGACCCGCAGCAGGCTGTCGCGGATGTGCATCACCAGCACGCCGCTGGCCAGGTTCTTGCACAGGGCGGCCCACACCCGGGCGGGCGACACGATCACCGTGCTGATGCTCGGCACGCTGGACAGCGCCCACCAGGCCAGGATGGCGATGGCTGCCGAAAGGCAAAGGCAGATGGTTTGGTACAGCGTTTTGTGGCGAAGTTTGAACCGTTGCATAATTTCATCCTTCCTTTATTGATCTCCCATGGATAGAAAACGTTTTCTATCCGCACGTAAGGGCACCTTTCCCGGTGTGCCGCCCCGGGGGTCAGAGGCGGCGCACCGAATCAAAGCGGCACAGCGGCGCGTCCAGGATGATCCTGCGGGGCGCGCCGTCGCCCTTTTCCAGCAGCGAGCAGAGGATGTCGCCCGCCTTTTCCCCCATCTCCAGCCCGTCCTGCAGCGCACAGGTGATGCCCGGGTGGATGTACCGGTTGCAGATCAGGTCGCCGAACGCGATGAGGGACACGTCCTGCCAGATCTTGAGCCCCAGCTGCCCCAGGGCGTGGAGGGTGCCCTCCACCATGATATTGTTGGCGCAGTAGAGGGCGGTGGGGGGCGTGGGCAGGTTCATCACCCGGCAGACGAAGTCCCGGGCGTCCTGGTCGCTGAAGCCGGAGGGGCTTATGTACTCCTCCCGGGGCGGGATGCCCGCCTGGGCGAGGGCGTCCAGGTAGCCGTCCAGCCGGGCGCGGCCGTTGGGGTTCTCCAGGGTGACGTTCACGATGCCGATGCGGCGGTGGTTGTTTTCGATGAGTTCCTCGGTGAGGCGGCGGGAGGTCTCCCGGTCGTTCCAGCGCACCTCGTTGACGGCCAGGCCCTCCACCGGGCGGTCGATGAGCACCACAGGGATGCCCATCTGCAAAAAGTTGCGAATGGTGTCCGACTGGTGATCCACCGCGGCGATGACCAGGCCGTCCACCCGGCGCTCCAGCAGGGCGTCCAGCAGCTGGCGCTCCTTTTCGGGGCTGCTGTCGGAGCTGGCGATCACCAGGCTGCGCCCGCTGTGCTGCAGGCTGCCTTCCAGGCCCTTGGCGGCCTCCATGAAAAAGTGATTGGAGATGTCCGGCACCACCATGGCCACCAGATTGGTGCGGCTGCGGCGAAGCCCGCGGGCCACCGCGTTGGGGCGGTAGTTCAGCTTGCGGATGGCCTGCTCCACCCGCTCCCGGGCATCCTGGCTCACCGGGTAATTCCCATTGATCACCCGGGAGACCGTCGTGATGGAGACCTGCGCCAAGGCCGCAATGTCTTTGATCGTCGCTTCTTTCATTTCCGTCACCTTAGAAATCGTTTTCTGATCGCATTTATACAATACTTCACATCGAGCCGTCTGTCAATGGCTCCACATGAAATTCGGCATTATCCCCGCACCGGCCTCCCCTTGTTTCGTCAGAACGCCGATGGATTTATAGAAAACGTATTCTATCCTGCCGTCCGCCCCCGGGCCCGCCACGCCGGGCGCGTTTTCAGCCGCCGCGCCGCACAAAGACCAGCCGGTCGGCCCCGGCGTGGCGGGCGGAAAAGCAAAAGCCCTGGCCGGTGAACTCCCGCAGCTGCTCGGGGCGCTCCACCCGGTTTTGCGCCATCCAGCGCACCATCTCTCCCCGGGCCATCTTGCACAGGGTGGCCTTTTCCACCAGCTTGTCCCCCTTTTCCACCGCGAAGACGCAGCGCACCAGCCGCACGCCGGCGGGCAGGTGGCGGGACACCGCCAGGCTGTACTCCCGCGAGGCCAGGTCCACCACGCAGTCGCACTCGGCGGCCAGGGCCCGGGCGGGGGCGTCGGCCCAGAAGTGGTACAGGTCCTTTCTGCCGTCCACCGCCAGCTTCGCGCCCATCTCCAGCCGGTAGGGGCGCACCCCGTCGAACGGGCGCAGCAGCCCGTAAAAGCCCGAGAGGATACGCAGGTGCTCCCGCACGTAGGCGAATTCCGTGTCGGTGAACACCTCGGGGGCCATGTATTTGTACTGGATGCCCACATATGCCAGGATGGCCGGGGTGAGCCGGCGGTCCAGGTCCATCTCCGCCAGCCGGGCGGCGTTGAGCCGGGCCAGGGACTCATTGCAGCCCCACAGTGTCCGCAGGGCCGGGTAGTCCAGCGCCCGCAGGGCTTCCAGCACCCGCCGGGCCTTGTCCAGAAACAGCGGCGTCTCCAGCCAGGGCAGGCTGTCCACGTCCTCTTTCATCTGTTTTGCCGGCGAGAGGATGATCCGCATGGCGCCGCGCCCCTTTCCCTTTTCGTTCAGATACAGTATACCACATCCCGCCCCCGAAACCACAGCCGCCGGGCTTCCGCGCCGAAAAAACAGGCCGGGCGCTGCGCGCCCGGTCCTTTCGCCCGGATCAGTAGTTTTCCTTGTGTACCTCGAAGAAGCTCTGGCTGTAGCCGCAGACGGGGCAGGCCTCGGGGGCCTTTTTGCCCATGACCAGGTGCCCGCAGACCCGGCACTCCCACATGGTCATCTCGCCCTTTTCAAACACCCGCTGCATCTCCACATTTTTGAGCAGCGCCCGGTAGCGCTCCTCGTGGGCCTTTTCGATGGCCGCCACCTTGCGGAAGCGCTCGGCCAGCTCCGGGAAGCCCTCGTCCTCGGCGTCTTTGGCGAACTGGTCGTACATGTCGGTCCACTCGTAGTTCTCGCCCTCGGCGCCGGCCAGCAGGTTGGCGGCGGTGGAGCCGATGTGGCCCAGCGCGTCGAACCACAGCCGGGCGTGCTCCTGCTCGTTGCGGGCGGTCTTCAAAAACAGCTCGGCGATCTGGTCGTAGCCCTCGCTCTGGGCCACGGCGGCGAAGTAGGTGTACTTGTTGCGGGCCTGACTCTCACCGGCAAAGGCGGCGGCCAAGTTCTTCTCGGTCTTGGTGCCGGCGTAGGGGTTCGCGGCGGGAGCCTTGCCCTCCTCGATCTTCACAAAAACGCTGGCCGGCTGGTGGCAGCGGGGGCAGGTGAAGTCAGCGGGCAGCGGCCCCTCGTGGATGTAGCCGCAGACGGTGCATTTCCATTTCTCCATGGTTGTATCCTCCGTTTTCTCGTCATTTTCGTTAAAGTTCAGGGTGTCCAGCAGGGTTTGTGCCATGCGGGCGGCCTCGCCGCTTTCCTCGGCGGCGATGCGCCGCAGCAAAGCCCGGGCGTTGCCGCTTTGGGGCAGCATGTAGCCGGCCTCCCGGCTCAGATCCTCGGCCATCAGCCGGCAGGACTTCTCCGCCGCCGCGCCCAGCGCGCCGGACAGCTGCGCGGCAATGGCCTCCCCTTTCGCCTTGCTCTGGACCAGTGCCCGCAAAGCGTCGGTCACCGGCTGGCTCTTGGGCTGCTGGGGCGGCATCTCCCGGGGCACCATCGAGATGGCCCCCGAGGGGCAGGCGTCGGCGCAGCGGCCGCAGCCGATGCACTTGCCCGGGTCGATCACGCTGTTCTCGGTGTCGCTGGCCCCGGTGGGGCAGACGTACAGGCACAGGCAATCCTTGGTACACAGGCGCAGGTTGCGCACCGCAAACAGTTCCGCCATCACATTGCCCTCCTTTCCACCTTTTCAAATTTCCAGGCAGGCACCTTGCACACCGGGCACAGGGCCGGGGGCTCGGGCCCCACATAGATAAAGCCGCAGATGGTACAGACATAGACGCCGGTGTTCTCCAGCATCTTCTCCCCCTCCCGGGCGTACCGCTTGAGCAGGGCGTCCAGCATGTTGGTGACCTTTTCGCTCCAGACCAGGGCCCGCAGGGCGCCCCGGTCCTTTTCCGCGCCGGCCACCGCGTTGGCGTGGGGATAGCCAGCGGCCAGGTCCTGCTCCACCAAAGCGGCCAGCGCGGCGAAGTCCGCCGCGGGCGCCTGGCCCGCCTTGGCGCGGAAGTGTTCGGCCAGTTTGGCAAAGGCTGCCGCCTGCTCCGCCAGATACTGCTTTTCACAGCCCCGGGCCAGGTTGGAACAGAGGATGCTCACCTCCATGGCCGAGAGCTCCCGCTCCGGCTGGGGCGCCGCCGTGTCGGGCGCGGGGGCCGGGGCGGCTGCGCCCTTTTCCTTAAAGGCGCTCTTGCCGGCGCCGCACAAGGGGCAGACCCAATCGGCGGGCAGCTCCTCCCACCGGGTGCCGGGCGCGATGCCCGCCGACGGGATGCCCTTTTCTTCCTCATAGACATACCCGCAGACGGAACAGACATAGGTTTTCATGGGGTTCTTTCGCCTCCTTTTTCAATGGATCCTTTCTCTCAAAGGCTACGCAAAGAATAATAGTAGCTTTTACTATATATTACCATCCGTTCCCTGCAAATGCAAGGGCCGGAAAAAATTTCAGCGAAACAGAAAAAAGCGACCGCCGCTTTTATGCTTTTTGCCTTGGGCCTGCCCGCCGGGCCCCGGGCGGGCAAAGGGGCGGGCCTCGTCAAACGCCTGCTGCCGCTTTGGGGGCGGGGCTCTCCGGGTGCTCCCCGGGGGTCTTGCGGGCCGGGGACATACGGCGCTCTTTCTCGCTGCCGTGTCGTGTGCCGGCGGGCGGATGTTTCACGGGAGGGCGCTTCCCGCCGCCTGCCCCCGTTTGTGCCCGTTTTTTCCCCCGGGTTTTGTGCGGTTCCTCCAGGGCTTGGCCGTTGCCGGGGCCCGCTGCCGCGCAGGAAAACACACCGCAAACCAAAAACCGCGGCGGCGGGCGCGGTTATGCCAACTGCACCGGTGCCGCCACGGGGCGGCCGTTCAAACTTTTGAACGGCATATTCAGTTTCCCACAGGCAAAGCCCAAACCCCATCGCCCGGGCAAAAGGCCCCCTGCCCCACGCCCCGCCCGGCGGGGCCGTTGCCGGGACTTTTGCCGGAGCGGTGCCGCCCACCGCTGCCGGGGGCCGCCGTTCAGCCTGATGCGCCGGCCCCGCCCCGCTCGGCGGGCAGCAGGCCGAACATGGCCCGGTCCCTTGTCCATTCCAGGCCGTTTTGCAGCGCCACCGCGTAGTCCCGGAACTGGTCCCTGCGGTGGCGATGGACGGCGGCGTACCCCGGGCGCTCGTACAGATCGGTCCCGCCTGCCAGAGCTCTTTGCCGCTGTTCTTCCGTTTCCACCGGCACCCACCAGGTGCTGTTCTCCCCGTCCATGTTGGGCTGGGAAAAGCAGGCCGCCGCCTCCCGGGGCCGGCCCCGGTCCAGAAAGGCCAGGCCCGCCAGCCGGGGCATCGTCTCCCGGTGGGCGATGTAGTAGCCGTCCAGGTCGCCCCAGGTCTCCTCCACCATGGCCAAAAAGGCGGCGCAGTATTCCTGCAAAAAATCCAGCAGATCCTCGCACAAGCCCGGCATGGCCGCGTCGGTGCCGTCAAAGTCAAAATGTCGGATCATCCGGGGGAAGGCGGCGTCGCACAGCATACCACTGTTGGCCCGGAGTTTGTCGGTGAAGCGGGGCTCCTCGCCCGGGCGCAGGATGCCGTATTGCAGCTCGTCGAAGCGGCAGTATTTCACCGTGATGTCCAAGGTCATGCCGATGCGGCCGCTGGCCGCTTCCTCCGGTCACCAGAAAGCGTGGTAAAAGTAGGGGTCCACTTTTTTGTAAAGGTCATGCTGGGGGGAGAGCTTGATCTTCCGCCTTTTGGCGGCGGCTTTCATCGCCTGGTACAATGCCTTGTGCTGCTGGCTGGTCAGCCTCATCTGGCCTCATCCTCCTTTTGCCACGGAAAAGAAAAACACCGCCTGCGGGGCAGGCGGTGTTTCGGCTTGCAGATCACTCGGCGTCCTCGGCCTCGTCGTTCAGCAGGGCTTTCATGGACAGGCTGATGCGCTTCTTCTCGAAGTCCACGTCCAGCAGCTTGACGTTCACCTCGTCGCCCACTTTCAGCACGTCGCTGACCTTTTCCACACGCTCGTTGCTGATCTCGCTGATGTGGACCAGGCCGTCGATGCCGGGCAGGATGCGCACAAAGGCGCCGAACTTGGTGATGCTCACCACCGGGGCGGTGAAGACGCTGCCGATGGGATACTCGTTCTCCAGCTTGACCCAGGGGTTGTCCTCGGCTTTCTTGTAGCCCAGGGAGACCTTGTGGTTCTCGGTGTCCAGCGCCTTGACGTACACCTCGATGGTGTCGCCCACGTTGACCACCTCGCTGGGATGCTTGATGCGGTTCCAGCTCAGCTCGCTGATGTGGCACAGGCCGTCCACGCCGCCCACGTCCACGAACGCGCCGTAGGCGGTGAGGCTCTTGACCACGCCGGTGTAGGTCTTGCCCACCTCCACGCTGGCCCAGAACGCCTCGCGCTTGGCCGCGTTCTCCTCGGCGGTGACCTTGTTGATGGAGCCCACGATCTTGCGGCCGGCGCACTCGGTGATGACCAGCTTCACGGTCTGCTTGACCAGGGCGTTGATGTCTTCGTCACGGCGCATGGTGGCCTGGCTGCGGGGCACGAACACCTTAACGCCCTTGACCACCACGATCACGCCGCCCTTGTTGGTCTCGGTGACGACACCCTCCATGACGGTGCCCTCTTCGGCGGCCTTGGCCACCTCTTCCAGACCTTTGCGGGCTTCCAGCTTCTTGCGGGACAGGTAGGCGACGCCTTCCTGATCGTTGACCTTTTCGACGACGAGGTCCAGCTTGTCCCCAACTTTTACCAGATCCTCCGCACGGGCGGCGGGATCGTCGGTAAGCTCACTCAGCTTGACAAAGCCGGTGTGTTTGGTGCCGATGTCCACCTGCACCTCGTTGGGCGTAATGCCGGTAACAGTGCCCTCCACTACCTTGCCTGCAGACACAGGCTTGAGATTTGCTTCGCTCTCGGCAAACATCTCGGCAAAGCTCATCTCGTCACGGATTTCTTCACTCATACTGTTAAGTACCTCCTCAATAATAGACGATGGCGTGGAAGCCCCGGCCGTAACACCCACCGTTCGCACCCCGGAAAACCAGGCGGGATCCAGCTCGCTGGCTGTTTCCACTGTGACGCACCGGGTATGCCTGGCGGCGACTGCTGCAAGCTTTTGGGTGTTGGAAGAATGATGACCACCAATGACGACCATCAGGTCGCATTTTTGGCTGAGGTCTTCCGCTTCCTGTTGCCTCGTCCACGTCGCACTACATATTGTATCAAATATTTTGGCATTTGTATACCCTTTTTTTATAAACGCGGCACATTCTTGCCATTTTGTAACCTGGAAAGTGGTCTGCGCCACCATATAAACGGGCTTTTCCGGGTCCTGCGGGCCGCTCCAGCGGGCAAGGGCCTCCAGATCGGAGAAGACGAACACCTCCCCGTTTGTGTGGCCCACGATGCCCTGTACCTCCGGGTGGGCGGCGTCCCCCGCCACCAGCAGCGCCGCGCCCTCGTCGCTGGCCTTTTGGGCGATGCGGTGGATCTTGGCCACAAAGGGGCAGGTGGCGTCCTGGCAGGGGATGCCGGCCTTTTCGATCTCGTCGTACACCCGCCGGGGCACCCCGTGGCTGCGGATGACCAGCTCGTAGCCGGGGGGCACCTCCTCCAGGCTGTTGGCGGTGACCACCCCCAGCGCCTCCAGCTCGGCCACGCACTGGGGGTTGTGGATCAGCGGCCCCAGGGTGGCCACCTTGTGGCCGCTTTTGGCCAGCTGCCGGGTGAGCTTCACCGCCCGGTCCACCCCAAAGCAGAAGCCGGCGGTCTTTGCTTTTATGATCTCCATCTTCCCCGCTCCTTACTCGAACCGGTTTTCTTCATAGAGCTTCTGCCAGGCGTCCAGCAGCAGCTGCTTGTTCTCCCGCAGCTTCGCGGCGCTCTTGTGCTCGCCCAAAAACAGCTTTTCGGCGGGGATGGGCTCGCCAAAGCAGATCCGCACCCGGCTGAACAGCCGCATATGTCCGTGGCGGTAGATGATGCGGCAGGGCACGATGTCCACCCCGGCGGCGCTGGCCACCACAAAGGCGCCGCTCTTCAGCTTGCCGGGCTCGCCGGTTTTGGAGCGGGTGCCCTCCGGGAAGATGAGCAGGCCCCGGCCGT
Organism: Candidatus Allofournierella merdigallinarum; assembly: GCA_019117205.1. Classification (GTDB taxonomy): domain Bacteria; phylum Bacillota; class Clostridia; order Oscillospirales; family Ruminococcaceae; genus Allofournierella_A; species Allofournierella_A merdigallinarum. Next base: position 20,154 of record DXAC01000060.1, read on the forward strand.
TCTTCACCTCTTCGATGGCATTGTCCACCGCGGAGGTGTCGCCCCGGCCCCGGGTGACGCCGAACACCCCCACCTGGTGGAAGAACCAGGTGAAAAAGGGGTTGACGTGCATGACCTCTTCCTTTGCCATCACCAGCATTTTTTTGCCCCAGAACCGGGCGATGACCACGAACACCGGGTCGATGGCGGACAGATGATTGGGGGCCAGCACAAAGCCCCGGCCGTCCCTGGGCAGGTTCTCCCGCCCCACCACTTTGATGGGAAAGACCAGGTGCCAGACGAGCCAGGCCCCGGCCAGTACGATCCCGTAAACCATAAATAACACCTCTCACGCCGGGCGCGCCGCGCCCGTTTGCTTCAGCCCTTTACCCGCTGGAGGATCAGGGTCTTCAGAGCCTGGAAGCTCTGGTCAAAATCCATCTCGCTGGTGTCCACCAGCACCGCGTCCGCCGCCTGCTTCAGCGGCGCGGCGGCCCGGTGGGTGTCCTGCCAGTCCCGCCGGCGGATGTCCTCCAGCACGGTGTCGTAGTCCGCCGGCTGGCCCTTTTGCCGCAGCTCCAGCATCCGCCGCCGTGCCCGGGCCTCGGGGGAGGCGGTGAGGAAAATTTTCACGGTGGCGTTGGGCAGCACCACGGTGCCGATGTCCCGCCCGTCCATGAGCAGGTCCTGGCGGCGGGCCATCTCCCGCTGGGTCTCCAGCAGAAAGGCGCGCACCGCCGGGTGGGCGGACACGTCGCTGGCAGCCATGCCCATGGCCTCCGCCCGGATGGCCTCGCTCACGTCCTCACCGCAGAGCAGCACCCGCTGGACGCCCTCCACATACTTCAGCTCCAGCCGGATATCCGGCAGCAGCGCCGCCACGGCGGCGGCGTCCTTTGTGTCCGCCCCGGCCCGCGCCGCGTACAGGCCGATGGCCCGGTACATGGCGCCGGTGTCCACATACAGATACCCCAGCTCTTTGGCCAGCCGCCGGGCCAGGGTGGATTTGCCGGCCCCGGAGGGGCCGTCGATGGCAACAGAGATCATCGTTTCCTATGCTCCTTGGTATTTGATCTTGCGGCGTCCGCCGCCTTTTTCAAAGCGCCCGCGCCGCCGCCTGGGCGGTGCAGAAAGCGATCTGCAGATTGTAGCCCCCGGTGTAGGCGTCCAGGTCCAGCACCTCGCCGGCGAAAGCGAGGCCGGGGCAGAGTTTGGAGGCCATGGTGCGGGGGTCCACCTCTTTCACGTTCACCCCGCCGCTGGTGATCACCGCGTGGGCCAGGTCGCCCCGGGCGCTGATGGGCACCGTCCAGCGCTTCATCAGCTTCACCAGCCGCCGGCGGCTGTCCTTGTCGATCTGGCTGGCTTTCAGGGCCGGGTCCACCCCCCAGCGCTCGGCCATCACCGGCTGCATACTGGCGGGCAGCAGCTTTGCCAGCGCCCCCTGGGCGCTCTTCGCCCCCAGCAGCTGGAAGTCCCGGCACACCCGGGCGTAGAGCTGGTCCTCGTCCAGGGCGGGCTTCAGGTCGATGGCCGCCGTCCAGCGGTGCTTTTCCAGCTCCCGGATGTAGCTGGAGGCGGTCAGGGTCAGCGGCCCGGAGATGCCGAAGTGGGTGAACAGCATCTCCCCCAGCTCGCTGAACACGGGCTTGCCGTCCCGCTTGAGGGTCAGGGTGACGTTGCGCAGTGAGAGGCCCATCATCCGCTTGCAGGCGGGGTCGGAGCTCACCAGGCTGCACAGGCTGGGCACCGGGTCCACGATGGTGTGGCCCGCCTGCTTTGCCAGCTTGTAGCCGTCGCCGGTGGAGCCGGTGCCCGGGTAGGACACCCCGCCGGTGGCCACCAGCACTCCGTCCGCCAAAAGCCGGCGGCCGCCCTTTGTGACAACGCCCGCGCACCGGCCGTTTTCCATCACAAGGCTTTTGGCCCCGTCCATCACCAGGTCCGCGTCCGCCGCGTACCGCAGCAGGGCGGCCCGGATGTCCTGGGCCTTATCGCTGGCCGGGAACACCCGGCGGCCCCGCTCGGTCTTTAAGGGCACGCCCAGCTTCTCGAACAGCGCCATGGTGGCCGCGGGGGGAAAGGCGTGGATGGCGGAATAGAGAAAGCGGGGGTTGGTGCGCACGTTCTGCAAAAAGGCGGCCTCGTCGCAGTTGTTGGTGACGTTGCACCGCCCCTTGCCGGTGACCAGAATTTTTTTGCCGGGTGCGTCGCTGTGCTCCAGCACCGTGACATGGTGCCCCAGCCGGCAGGCGGCCCCGGCGGCCATCAGGCCGGCGGCGCCCGCGCCCACCACGATCAGCTCTGCCATGGGGCATTCTCCTTCCAAAGGGTCAGCAGCCCGGCGGCGCTGAACAGGATCAGCAGCGGATGCACACTGGAGAGGTACATCGCGTAGGTGCCGATGTGGAAGCTGGCCACCTCCATAAAGGCGATCATGAAGCAGCGCAGCAGCGCCATGCCCAGGATGCCCGCCAGCAGCAGCGCCAGCATCCCCCGGCCGAGGGCGATGGGCCGCTTTTTGCGCGTATCCCCCAGCAGCGCCAGGGCGTTTTTCCCCTGCAGCACCACCGCTGCGGCAAAGGCCAGGGGCAGCGCCAGGGCATAGACGGCGCGCACCGTTTCCAGCCCCAGGTACACCGCCCGCTGTACCGGGCTGTAATAGGGCAGCGCGGTGCCCGCCTGGGCGGCGGAATTGGTGCGCTGGCCCAGGTAGTTTTCCCAAACGGCCAGGTCCTCCACCGGACCGATGGAGAGGTTCTCCCCGTCGTAGGGCTGGCAGCCGCCAAAGGTGAGGGTGTACCACAGGCTGTACAGCCCCTCCTTGACCACCGGGGCCACATACTCCGTCCGGATGGGGGGCGTGGTGCCGGTGCGCGCGGAGCCCTCAGAGGGCAGATCGCCCGCGTCGCAGGCGGCGTTGATGGCGTCCGCCACCCCCTGCCAGTACTCCTCCGCCCCGGGGGCGCTGTCGTACACGCCCTCGTACCAGGCGGCCTTGCGGACGGCCCAGTAGAAGCTGCCGGACTGGTAGTCGTCCAGCTCCGGGTTGCGGTAGCTGTTTTGCAGGTCCTCGTCCTCCTCCAGCCATTTTTCCAGAGGGGCCAGGGCGGGCACCTGCTCGTACAGCAGCTGCCGGGCCTCGGCGGGCACGCTCACCAGCGGGGTGTAAAAGGCGGCGCCCACCCGGTTCATGGCCCCCATGGCGGCGGAAAAGCCGCCGGAGGAGAAATCGCTCACGGTGAACACGCCGTAATACGCCCAGTTCACGGCGCTGAACGCCGCCAGGCCCGCCGCCAGCACCCCGAAAGGCAGCGCCAGCGAAACGCACCGGGCCGCCTTGTTGCCGGCAGGGGCCGCCTGCCGCAGGGCAGCGACGAGCAGGATCAGGGTGCCCACGGCGGCAAAGGGCATAAGCCACATGCCATCCTCCCGGGCCAGCCAGGCCAGGGCAAGACCCGCCCCCGCCAGCGCCAGCCAGGGCAGACAGCGGCCCAAGGGCTCCCGCCAGCGCAAAGCCGCGCCGCACAGGCCGGCGAAGAACAGCATACACAGCGCCGGGAAGATGTTGTCCCGGTAGACCCGCAGGGTGAAGCTGGCGCTCACCGCCGGGCTGAACGCCAGCAGGGCGAACACCAGAAAGCGGCTTTTATACCGCCGCAGCACCGGGGCGAACGCCATTGCCGCCGCCAGCGCCCCGCCGCAGGCCAGCAGCTGGCCGGCCGCGAGATACGGGATGTGCAGCGCGTTGCACAAGGCCAGCCACACCGCGAAGAACATGTGTTTTGAGAGGGTGAGCCAGTCGTACTCCCCCAGCCATGCGCCGGCGGAGATGCTCCGGGCGGCCCGGAACATCAGCTCGTCGTCGATGGGCGCGCCGTCCACCCACACCCAGATCATCTGGAACCGGCTCACGGCCAGCTTTGCCAGCACCACCAGCGCCACGGCGATCCAGAAAGCCCGGCGGCTCATATCCTTTTGTAAGATCTGTTTCATCGTATTCCTTTACTCACTCAAACGCACCACCAGCACGTCGCCGATCGTTCTCACACAGCCCTCCGCGGGCCAGGGGGGCATGGCCGCGTACTCGGCGCTGTCCAGAATGGCCTGCTGCTCCGCCTCGCTGAGGTAGGCAAAGTTCGTTCCGAAATTGTCGTTGAGGAAATGGTGGTAGGCGTTGTCGCCGAAGAGCAGCGAGTCGGTGTGTACGCCCCGGATCATCAGGGTGAGCAGGTCGGCGTACTCCATCAGCGGCGTCTCGCTGACCACCTCCACCCCCTTACCGCCAAAGAAGACCCTGGCATGGATGGAATAGCCCTCCTGCATCTCCATGCGGGCCAGGATACGGTTGCTGTTGGCCACGTCCCGCTGCGCGATGATCTCCAGCACCCGGGCGGACTGGTTCGCCAGCAGAGTGAAATGCCAGCTCATCAGCAGCAGGGCGCCCAGGGTGGCCCAGCGGGTGAGCTGCACGACGCCCAGCGGGCTGGGGCGCATCCAGTCGGCAAACACCAGGGGGATCAGCAAAAAGAGCCCGTTGGCAAAACCGTTCAGCGAGTTGTAGGGAAAGGTCTCCGGCTGCAGGATCGCCAGCGTCGTGGCGCCGGCGGGCAGCAGCACCAGCCACAGGCAGCCCAGCGCCCAGTGAGCGGCCAGCGGGCCGGGGCCCGAGAGCCCCTGCCGCCTGCCGCTTTGCCAGAGCAGGGCGGCTGCCAGCAGCGCCATCAGCCCCAGGATGCCCCACCCCAGCAGCTGCCAGGGCAGGCTGGTGGCGTACACCAGCTTGTTCATGAACACGTGGTCCGCGCCCAGATACAGCGTCCGGAGCACCCGCAGGCTGCCCGCCGGGTCCAGCTGGCCCATGCTGGAAAAGCCGCCGTATTCAATGGCGGTCACGCCCTGGATCCCCAGCACCAGCTTGGTGGAGCCCATATACAGCAGCACGCCGGCAGCCCCCGCCAGCGCCAGCTGCCCGGCGGTGGCCAGCGCGCGCCGACAGCCTCCTTGCAGGGTGGCGCCGAAGCACACCAGCAGGCACAGCAGCACCGCAACATCCAGATAGGCCTGATAGATGGCCATGGACAGGCACAGCAAAACAGCGCCTCCGGCGACCCCTTTCCATCCCGGGAGCCGCCGGGCCGCCAGCACCGCCCCCGCCGCCAGCACCAGCGCCAGCATATACGGGTCGGCCGCATAGGCGAACAGCATCGTGGTGGTCACCGCCGGCAGCACCGCCAGGCAGCAGCCGATCACGCCGCACAGCAGCGGCGTTTTCACCTGCAGCAGCTCCACGAACAGCACCGCGAACACGCCCAGGTACACCAGGCCCAGCCACACGTTCAGCGCCGGCAGCTCCATGTAGGAGCTGATCGCCCCCGCCCACTGCAGCATCCAGCGGCCCAGGTAGGAGATATTCTGCTGGTGGTAGCTGAAATAAGGCGAGTCGTCCACCATGAAATAGTGAGACATCCGGTAAAAATGGACCAGCAGCCCGGGCAGCACTGTTCCCCAGAACGCCCACGCCCACTGCGTCTTTATCTTCTCCCGCCATCCGGCCAGTGCCTGTTCCGGCGCCGGTATCTCACGCAACATATTCCCGCACCCTTTCATTTTTGCAGCTTCTCCACGCCCTCGATGAGGTAGCTCTGCTTTTTAAAGGCAAGGCGCACCAGCAGGTTCAGGTACTTCACCGCGATGGTGAGGATGAAGAACAGCCCCGAGAGCCCCGCGGAGAGCAGCAGCATGGTGGTGGTCCAGCCGGCGATGGGCTGGCCCAGGCAGAACACCGCCACCGTGTAAACAAGGGCCAGCAGGGTGAGGAACATCATGCCCAGGCTGATGGCAAGGCTCAGCTTGTAGCCCGCGTCGGTGTAAAGGGCCAGGCTGTCCACCGCCTTGTCCAGCCGGGGGCCGTCGTCCCTTGCCGCCGCGCCCTCAAAGGTCAGGCTGGCGCAGGCAAGGCCGCTGGCGGCATAGGCCGCCTTGCGGTAGGCCAGATCGTCGCTGATGGCTTTCACCCGGTTGATGGCCCGGCGGCTCACCAGCCGGAATGCGTCGGTGGAGAGTTTATAGGGGCTGTTGCTGAACCGGTTGAACACCCGGTAGAACGCCCGGCTGGTGAACCGCTGCCGGCTGGGGCAGACGGTGACCACGTCAAAACCGGCCAGCGCTTTCTGATAAGCCTGCCAGACAAGGGCGGGGTCGTAGCTCATCACCGGCCGGTCGAACTCGAACACGAAGTCGCCGACGGCCGCGTCCAGCCCGGCGTTCATCGCCCGCTCCACACCCTGGCGCAGGCTCATGTTCACGATGGTCAGCGGGGCGGCCAGCGCCCCGGCGGCCCAGGTCTTCACCGCCTGCACCGTGTCGGCGGCGCAGCCGTCGTTCACTGCGATGATCTCGTAGTGGTCGAAGTGCTCCGCCAGCACCCCGTTCAGGGCGGCGAAGAAGTCCGCCGCGCCGCCGCCGTTTTGCAGGCAGACCACCGCCGAGATGAAATTGCTCTCTTTATTGTTCCGGGCCATCTTGCAGCACCTCGTCCAAGTCGTATACCGTGTTGATCTTGCCGGAAAGCACGCTCACAAAGGCCGGCGCGCCGGCATAGCGGCGGATCACCGTGGGGCGGGAGTCGTCGATCTCGCTGGCCTTTAAAATGGGCTTCATGCTGAACAGGCTGCCCGCGTAGGCAAAGCCGTATTCTTCCTTTAGATACTTGCGGGCCAGCTGGCTCATCTGGGGCCAGGCGCTGGCGGGCTTTGCCGGGCAGTCGTTGCAGTTGAAAAGGTCCCCCGGGCGGCAGCGCCCGCCGCTGTTCGCCTGGCAGGCAAAGGCGGGCAGGCTGTCGTAGCTGGTCACATGGGGGGTAAAGGTCACGCTGGTGAGGCTGTGGTACCCGGTGCGGCCAAAGGGCATAATGGAGAAAAAGGGCCCGTCCATCACCGTGATGCCGGTGTCTTTCAGTTTGTCGTTCACGGTACACAGGATGATCTCGCACAGCTCGTACTTGATCTTAAAGGGCTCGAAGCCCAGCATGGCGTGTACCTCGTTCACCCCGGCATAGGTGGCGTTGAGCAAAAACGGCGCCTCGGCGGTGACATCCCCCGCCTTTACCCGCCAGACGCTTCCCGCCCGCTCGATGCGCTCGGGCTTGCGGGAGTAGAGCACGGTCACATTGTTCATGGCGGCGATGCGCTTCAGAAAGTGTTCTTTGAGCAGCTTCGCGTCGTAGGTGTACTCGGTGGTGAGGAAAGCCCCGTCGCACTGGCCGGGGTTGAAGTACTTCGAGACGGCCACCTCGTCACAGCGGATGCGCGCCGCGGCGCAAAAGCGCCGGAACTCCTCCGCATTGGTCCAGGAGAAATGGGCGCTGGTGGCGTAGACCTGGTCAAACTCCCGCAGCAGGCAGAAGTCGTAGTCGCGGCAAAAGCGCTCGAAGTAATGGGCGCTCTTGATGGCGGTGGAGTAGCTGCGGGGGTAATGGTAGCCCATGTGTACCCGGGCCTGGTTGATGTAGGTGGCCCGCAGAAAGGGGCCGGGGTCCTTTTCCAGCGCCAGCACCCGCTGGCCCGCCCCGCCGCACTTTTCGGCGGCGTACAGGCCGTAGAGCCCCGCGCCCAGAATAATCTTGTCGTAGGTCAATGCCCATCCCCCCTTATTCTGGGTCGTACTTGCCCGCCAGGGCCGCAAAGAGGATCTTCAGGAGGTTTGAGTTTCCCTTGAAGCCCTTGATCTTGGTGGGGGCGGGCTCGTTTTTCGGGTAGGCCCGCTCCACCGGCACCTCGCAGGCCGAAAGGCCCAGCCGGGTGGCCCGCACACTGAGATACGCCAGCAGCTCGTAGCCCGTGAAGATGTCCCGCAAGGGCTGCACCGCCGGGTGGGTCAGGTAGGCCCGGCTGTAGGCCCGGTAGGCGTTGGTGGTGTCGGTGAACCAGTGGCGCGCCGCCAGGCTGATCACCGGCGCGTGGATAAAGCGCACTGCCAGCCAGCGGGCGGGCGGGGTGTTCACCGCCCTGCCGCCCCTGATGAAGCGGCTGCCCTGCACCAGGTCGTAGCCCTCGTTCAGTTTTTCAATGAACAGCGGCACGCTCTCGATGGAGTCCTTGTTGTTGCCGTCGATGGTCAAAACGCCCCGGTAGCCCCGCTCCAGCGCGAAGTGCAGCCCCATGCGAAGCTGCGCCCCCTGTTTGCCGGGCCCGGTCTTGGTGAGCAGGCAGTTCACCCCCCGGCTTTTCAGGCCGGGCAGCGCCATGCTGCCGTCGGTGCTGCCGCCGTCGCAGAGGATGATGTCCACCAGGCCGCACACGCCGGCGGCCCTGGCCCGGTCCAGCTCTTTCAGGATGCGGCTGCCCTCGTTGATGATGGGGATGAGCAGGCAGTAATCGCTGCGCTTTTCCGCCAGCTGCTCCAGGGTATAGTCCGGCACGCCGGGGATGTTCTTCCGCTCTTCCATGGTCTTATCCAAACACCTCCGCCAGATATTCCAGGCTGCGTTCCAGTTCCTCTTTCCCGGCTGCTTTCATCTCCAGGGACACAAACCCCTGATACCCCACCCCTTTGAGCAGCAGCGCAAGCTCCCGGTGGAGCGGCCGCGGCTGGAGGGGCGCAAGGCCCGGCTCGCTGATGTGTACATGGCTCACCAGGTCCAGGTAGGCGGCAATGTCCGCCGCCGTCTCCCCGTTCGCCACCATGGCGCCCACGTCCAGGTTCACCGCCAGGCCCGGCCGGTCCAGCCGCCGGACCAGGGCGAACACCTCCTTGTGGGTGTTCAGGAAGTTGGTGTTGTACAGCGGCGGGTTCGCCTCCAGGGCGATCACCGCCCCCCGCCGCTGGGCCAGATACGCCAGCTGCTCGAAAAAGCCGTTCGCCTCGGCGGCGGTGTGGCCCTGGGGGATGTTCCGGTTGCGGGGGCAGCCGAACACCAGGCTTTTGCAGTGGCAGGCGTAGGCAAACTCCAGCGCCTGGGCGGTGTAGTCCGCCAGGGCCGCCGCCTCCGCCGGCAGGAAGATGCTGCCGGCCTGGCCGTACCAGATGCTCTGCATACTGGGGATGGCAAAGCCGTATTTCTGCCACATGACCCCGGCGAAGAGGGCCGCGCCGGGCAGGTTGTCGTAGGGGCGCTCGGGAAAGACGCGGGTGGGGGCGATCTCCAGGCCGGCGTAGCCCAGCCCTTTCATCTTTTCCCACACGGCCTCGTCCTCGGCGGCGCTCCAGCCGATGTTGGAGGCGGAAAGTTTCATGCCTCTTCCTCCCATTTCTTCATGAAGCGGCGGATGCCCGCCAGCTCCTCCTCTTCGGTGCAGATGTAGCCGCCCGCGCCGCCGAACAGCGAGGCGTGTTCGGTGCGAAGATCGTAGTCGAAAGGCGCGCCGGCCAGCTCGTTTTTGAACTCGCCCCCGGTCACCGCCCGGTACACCGCCGCGGCGCTCACCGGCGGGGTGGCCAGGTTCAAAAGGCGCAGCCCGGCGGCCAGGGCCGTTTCGATGTGGCCCCACAGCTCCGCCAGGTCGTAGAACTGGTACACCGAGCGGCTGTCGGTGAAGTTGAGGGCGTTCCAGCCGTTTTGGGCGAACCACGCCCGCAGCGCGGCGGGGTCCGCCGCGCCGGAAAGCCTGTAAAAGCCGTTGCCCGCGTCGGTGTAGGCGGCGGCCACCAGCTCGCTTTTCGCCGCCAGCTCCCCGTACTTCGCCGGCCGCAGCATCGCCGGGGTGAGGGTGTGCAGGTCGTACAAAAAGTTCTTTTTCAGCCCTTTGCCGTACAGGGCGGGCAGCCGGACGATCAGGGCGTTTTCAAAGTCTTCCCGCACCCAGTTCTCCAGCTGCAGCCGGTTGGCCCCGTAGGGGGCCAGGCCCGGGCCGGCCGGATCGTCCGCCTCGGTCTTGCCCCGGCTGTCGGCGTACACCGCCACCGTGGAGATGAGCACCACCCGCCTGCCGGCCAGCCGCCGCAGGTTCTCCCGGGCGGCGCACATCACCGCAAGGTCAGCCTCCGGGTCCTGGTTGGCCAGGTACATGGCCGCCGGCACCCCGGCGTAGACCACCAGATCGTTGTCCCTGCCAAACTGCCGGGCCACGTCGGTGGAGTGGCAGGCGGCGTCAAAAGCGGCGCTCGCCAACAGGTTGCCCCCCACAAAGCCGGTGCTGCCCACGAGAACGGTCTGTCCCATCCTTTGCGCCCCTTTCAAAAGGTCATAGCAATACAGATATCATTATACACAAAAATCCCCCGGCAGACAAGGGCCGGGGGAACGCGGCGCCGGGCCGCGCAAAAAAGGCCGGCTTGCCGCGGCAGCCAGCCACTTGATCTGACGGCGGGCGGATCAGCCGCCCGCTTCTTTCATGCACCGTCGCAGGTTCTCCGCCGTTTTCCGCAGCGCGGCTTCCGGCTGGTCGGCAAAGCCCTCAAAGGTAAGCGGGCCGTTGTATCCGACCGCGAGAAGCGTTTGGAGGATCGCGACAAAATCGAAGTGCCCCTCCCCCACTGCGCGCCGGTTGCTGGAGGAGATGTGCAGGTTGCCGATCAGCGGCGCCACATAGCGAAGCGTCTGATCCAGCGGCCCGTCCTCGATGTTCATATGGAACAGATCCGGCTGGAGCAAAACGCCCGGCAACTGGTTGTCCCGCACGAAATCCATCGTTTTCACCGCGCTGTTCAGGGTGTTGATCTCATACCGGTTGATGGGTTCCAGCAGGATGCAGCTGCCAACGCTTTGGGCATACTCTCCCGCCTGGGCCAGCGCCCAGGCGATGCGGGCCAGGGCGTCCTGCTCGGACTCGTCCTCGCCGTGCATACCGCGCACAAATCCCATCCCGAGCCCCTTTGCTCCCAGCTCCACCGCATTGTCGATCTGCTGCTTGACCAGGTCCAGATTCCGCGCCTGGCGCGCTTTATCCCGCTCGGCGAGGGTGACGCCGTTTTCGCCCAGATATATGGCAAACATGGTGGTAACGCCGAGCCCGTGGGCGGCCAGGACATCCCTGTATTCCCTCAGCTGCGCCCGGGTGGTCTCCTTTACGAACAGATCTACACATTCGTAGCCGTTCCGCTGCAGGACCGCCGCGTTCTGCGGCAGGTCCCCGTCCTTAAAGATGATCGGCCCGAATCTGGTCGGATAGGTGGATACCGCGCATCCCAGCTTCATTGGTCTTCCTCCCCGTCAAACAGACGTATCTTCCTTTCCGCTTCTTCCTCCACCGCCTTTGCCAGAGGCGGGAACAACTCCAGCGGCTGCACCGGCGGCGGCTGGCAGCCCATGAGCTGCTGCAGCCGGGTGATATAAGCTGTTTTCAGGTCGGTGGCCACGTTGAACTTGACAATGCCCGCCTGCGCCGACCGACGGATCGTTTCCGGCGGGATCCCCGACCCTCCGTGCATCACAAGGGCAAGGCCGGGCAGCGCCCCGTGGATGGCGGCGATCCGCTTCACATCAATGTCCACGGCGCCGGGATAGGCCCCGTGGGCGTTTCCCACCGCGATCGCCAGCACGTCCACCCCGGTCCGGGCACTGAACTCCGTCGCCTGCTCCACGGTGGTCAGCCGTGCCGGCCCGCCATCTTCGCCGTCTTCCTGCAAACCGAGCACGCCAATCTCCCCCTCCACACACCGGCCCAGCCGGTGAGCGAAGCCGACCAGCTCCCGGGTGTTGCGGATATTCTGTTCAAAGGGCAGCAGCGAACCGTCGTACATCACGTCCATGCCGGCTCCCAGCGCCTGCTTCAGAAATGTCTCATCCGTGCCGTGGTCCACCATCACGGCGAGTCTTGCTTCCGAGCCCCGGGCCGCCGTCAGCGCCGCTGCGCCAAGGCAGTCCAGCCGGCCGTACTTCAGCACCTTTTCGTTGATCATCAGAATCGCCGGACGGCCTGTATTCTCCGCCGCTCGGACCACGCCCAGAATGAATTCCGTGTTGTGGACGTTGAACGCGCCCACCAGCCGCCCCTGCCCGGCGGGCGCCAGGATCTCTTTTAATGTCACTTGCGGCAAAAAACTCACCCCCGTTGCAGATCGAACAGTTTCCTGTTGAACTCCACCAGCGCCTCATACCCCTCGGCGTACAGCTCGTACAGCGGATCATACATTCCTGCCATGGCAGGGTCCGGCTCGATGACCGTGTTCCCACGGGCAAGCATCGCCGAGGCTTCCTCCAGGCTTGCGCAGGCGCCGTCTCCGATGGCCGCCAGCATGGCGGCGCCCTGGGCGACCGCTTCCGGTTCGCCGCACAGCTCCACCTGCCTTTGCAACACGTTCGCCTTGATGCGCTGCCACTGAAGATTGCGCGAGGAGCCGCCGATCACACACAGGCGCTCCACCCGGAAGCCGGCAAGCCGCTCCTCCATCTCCACGATCATGCGGGCCTGCATACTGAGCCCCTCCATGACGCTTTTCAACAGCATCGCAGGGGTGTGCAGGTCCCGCAGGCCAAGAAAGGCGCCGTGGCTACGGGGCTCCCAGTGGGGTGCGCCGGCACCGCGCAGATGGGGATAAAAGAACGCCCCGGCCTGCATTCCCCGCTCCCGTTCAGCCTGCTCCAGCATCTGTCGAAGGGCCGGGGCGTCGCCGGCCCGGATCCCCGGCGCAAGGGTGCAGCAGGCCCAGTCGAAGCTCTTGCCGGAGGCGATAATGCCGCCCCAGAGCGCATACCGGTCCTTTTGCAGGTAACGGCAGGTACGCTGCCCCTGAAAGCGCAGAGGAGGAGGCGCCTGCCGAGGCGATACCAGGATAAAGGATTCCGCCGTGCCCGAGCTGTCCAGGATGTTCCACCTGTCCAGTACGTTCACCGCCACCGACCCGCAGGGATGATCGTTGCCGCCCATCACCACCTTGGCGGTAGCGGGCAGGCCGGTATGTTCCGAGGCCACCCGGCTCACATGGCCCAGCACCGTGCCGCTTTCCACCACGGCGGGCATCGTGTCCTCCGGCACGCCCACCGCCGCCAGGATGCGCTGTGACCAGACATTGCGCCGCAGGTCGAACGCCAGCGTCCTGGAGGCAAGGGTGTGGTCCGTGGCCGTTTGGCCGCACAGGCAAAACAGGATATAGTCCGCGATCTGGAGCCATTTCCATGCTTTTTCGTAGACCTGGGGCTGATTTTCCCGCACCCAGAGGATCTTAGGCAGCGAGAAGATGGGATTCACATCCAGGCCGGTGATGGAATAAAGGGTCTTCGTGCCCAGCGTGTGCTCCAGCCATTCCGCCTGGGCAATGGCGCGGCGGTCGAACCAGGTGATGATGTCGCCCAGCGGCCGGCCGTCCCGGCCGATGGCCACCACCGCCTCCGCCACGCTGGCCACCGAAACCGCACGCACAGGCGCAAGGCCCTGCTGTACCTGCCGGCACAGGCTGCCCACCGCCTGCCAGATCTCCTGCGGCCGGTAAAAGCTGTTGCCGTTTTGGTCGGTGTGGGTGATCGCCGGCGTGTGAGCGGTGGCCAGCCGCCGGCCCGTCACATCAAAAACGGCCGCTTTCCAGTTGGTGGTGCCGATGTCGATCGCCAGGTAATTCCTTGTTTCCACCTTTCCTCACCCCGTTCCCCTGTTCAGTCGTTCATGACCTCCACATCGAATCCGATGTCGTCGTAGGTGGGATAAAACGCCCAGATCCGGTGTTTGTTCGGGCCCACGCCCTCGCCCGCCTGCGACACATCATATCCGTTTTTTTGCATGTGCGCCCGCACCGCCGAGTGTTCCGGCACAAGGAATTTGAGATGATGGATGCCGGAGCCCCGCTTGCGGAGGAAATCCTCCCAGATGCTCTGGCCGCCCAGCGGCTGGATCAGCTCCAGCTCGATGTTTCCAAGGTGGAAAAAGCAGAACTTTGCCTGAAAGTCGCCCCCCTCCCCGTGGTACAGCCGCATGGGAGCGGTCTGGGCGGGGGGATAGTCCGCGATGCGGAACGGGCCCATGCCAAACACCTTTTCCAGCTTTTCCAGGCAGGTGTCCAGATCGCGCACCAGCACCCCCACCTGGATCGGATCGCGGAAGATCTCCCCGGGGCTGAAAGGCGCGGGCGGCGGCGAGCACACCAGCACCACCGTTTCCTGTTCCCGGGCGGGTCTCAGCGTGACCTCGCCCCCGTCCGCCGGCAGGAACACACCTCTGCCCTGGGGAGCAAAGACCTCCTGGCCGTTGGCGCAGAACACACAGTCCCCCTGCACCGTGATGGCAATCTGATGGCCCTGGAACGGGCGGGTCTTTACCGGGCGGGTGAAAGTATACTTCTCCACCTTGAAGCGCTTTGCCTGCTGATAGCTTACGATGCTCTCCACCCGGGCACCAGGCTCGGACGCCAGCACAGCCGGCTGCAGCACACACTTACGCAGGATCTCCTCTTCGGTGTAGGTGTCGTAGTGGAACACCTCCATCAGCTTTTCGTTGCCCAGGCCGTAATTCATCTCATAGTCGGAGAACACATGGTCGGGCAGATAGTTCTTTTCCACCCGGAACGTATAGTCGCAGGGCTCGTGTACCTCCAGGAACATACTGCCAGGGCCCAGGCAATGGGGCATCCCCGCATCCACAAAATAGGTGTGCCCCTGGTACACGGGGATGCAGTGCATACACTCCAGCATACCGTCAATGTCCTGTTTGTTGAAAAGCTCGGTCCATTTTTCCCTTGTGACGCCCGGCTTGAATCCCACATAAAGACAGGGCTGCCGGCCGTCGATCTGTCTGGTCTGCAGGATATACCAGGCCTCGGCCTTACCGTTGGGAAACCCCAGCTCCCGGCGGGCAAAATCCGTATCGGGATGGCACTGGAGCACATGCCGCACGATGGTGTCACCCACCCGCGCCGACACGCAAACGTCCTGCGCCGGGGCGTACGTCTGCCCAAGGAAAGCCACCGGATCCTTTCGGATCAGATCTTTCAAAGTGATGGTCTGCCCTGTTGGCAGCGTGGTGGTGCTCAGGCCCTCCTGCGCCGCTTTTTTCTCGTTGCTCACCTCCACGGTGGACACAAGGAACTCCTCTGACCAGTTGCCGTCGCTGCAGTGGTCCAGCCCCTGCCAGGCGTCCAGCAGCGCCCCGCCCTTGTATGCGCGCTTCACCCGGTTCAGATTTAAAACATATGGCATTTTCGCATAGTCGCTACTGTTCATTTCGTCCTGTCCTTCCTTCCGTTGCCGCCGGACAGCCGCCGTTTGCCGGCGCGGCCCAATTTAAAGGGCGCAGCGCCGCGGGCCGCCCGGCACTCACCCCGTGAAGGTCATCGTCTGGGCGCAGCGGAATGAGCGCCCGGGCTGCAGGCAGACGTTGCCTGGCTTGTGCTCAAAAACATGGTCGCTGTCTTCGCTGTCGGGCAGGGCGCACCAGGGCATGAGACAGATAAAATCCCCGGCCTGGGGCAGCCCCCACAGCGTGAGCCGGTGAAAGCCGGAGAAATCCAGCTCCACCTGGCGGGAAGATCGCTCTTCGCACAGGGTGACCACCTTTTCGGAAAACCCCTCCAGAATGTGTGCGCCCTGTTCAAACAGCTGCCCGTCGATGTTCAGGCGGCCGTCCGGCGGGAGCGGGAAAGGTCTGGTCTGCCCGTTGAGGAACCGCATCCCGGGGCGGATCCGCTCCACCAGCTCCTGCCCCGGCGCAAAGCGCAGATATCCCGCGCCCCGGCGAAAAAAGCCGGTGTGGGAACCCAACCCGAAATACAGCGGCCGGTCGTCCAGATCGGTCACCGTAAAACTCTGACGCACACTGTTGCCGATCAGCTGAAAGCCGATCTCCACCCGGTAGTTCCCCGGCAGGAACCGGCGGGTCTGCTCGTCCGCGTCCAGGCGGAACACCACTCTATCCGGCTCGCGGCAGACCACATCGAGGGTCCTCTCCTTGAGGAAGCCGTGCTGCAATGCGTCGCAGCGTCTTCCCCGCACCGTGATATAGCCGTCCTTTACCAAGCCCACATTGGGAAACAGGTTTTTCGCCTGCCCCGCCCACAGCGGGCCCGGCTGAGCGATCCTCTCCACGCCGCCGGCATCCAGAACGCTCACCAGTTCGGCGCCCTTTTCCAGGATACCCGCGCGCAAAATGCCGTTGTCCAGCGTCTGCATGGTCGTTACCTCCCCAAAGCGTGCCGCCTGTTCACCGCAAGGCCAGCGCGTCCAGGTTGCAGATCCGCGCCGTGAGCTCCACCGCCTCGGGGAAGCCGTCCATATCCTTTGCGATCCGCCGGAGCATCAGCTCCACCGCCACCCGGGCCATCTCCTCGTAGGGCTGATACACATAGCTGATCTTCGGGGAGATGATACCCTCCAGATCCGACGCGTCATAGCCCACCACGCACACCCGGTCCTTGGCACCGGTGGTGCCCAGCACGTCCAGCGCCCCCAGCGTCATGCGGTAGCCCACCGAGAACAGCGCGGTCATATCCGGGTGCGCCTCCAGCAGTTCACGGCACTGGCGCACGCCGGTGCGGCGGGAGTAATCGCCGAACATGACCAGCGACTCGTCCAGCGCCAGGCCGCTTTCCCGAAACGCGTTCCGGTAAGCTGCCAGCCGCTGGCGGCTGGTGTATACCTCCCTGGGTCCCGCCAGCATCCCGATCTTCCGGTGACCCTTTTCGATCAGGGTGGTGATCGCTTTTTCCACGGCGGCAGCACTGTCCACCAGCACGTGGTCGCACTCCACGCCCTCCACCACCTCGTTGAACGCCACCACCGGCACAGTTTGACGGATGGTCTCCACGCAGCGCTGCAGCGAGGGCGTGATGCGCGCGGGCATGTACAGAATACCGTCCACCCGGGCCAGCAGATAGCGCAGGCGCTCTTCCTGCTGCTCGTCCCTGTGGTGACAGCTCACCACCAGCATACTGTATCCCCGGGATTGCAGCAGTTCCTCCATATAGCTGATCACCCGCACCACATACACGTTCTGAAAATCCGGTATCAGCACGCCGATCATGTGATGCTGGTTGGTCTTCAGGGTCCGGGCCACCGGGTTCAGCTGGTAATGGAGCTGCTCGATCGCCTTTTCAATGCGCCGGCTCTTCTCCTCGGAGACGGCCACCTTTCCGCTGAAATAGTTGGAAACCGTTCCGATGGACAGCCCTGCCAGCGCCGCCACGTCTTTCATCGTTGCCGCCATATAACGATCATCCCTTCACGCAAATTTGAAACGTTACATTTCGCAACAACATCATACCATTCTTTTCCAGGATATACCAGTGTCTGGCCAGTTCAAAGGGGGCCTTGCGGCCGATTTTTGTCCGCCGCTTGCTGTTTTTCAAAAATCCACCTGCTTTTGCAGCTTCATATAGAACACGATCCCCACGGTGGTGATCAAAAGGCCGATCACCGCCAGGGCGGAGGATCTGCCGAATTCGTATTCCACAAAGGACATCCGGTAGGTCAGCGTGGCGATGGTCTCGGTGGTCCCCAGCGGCCCGCCGCCGGTGGTCAGCCAGATCAGCGGAAACAGATTCATGGTCCATATCCCGTCCAGGATGGCCATGCTGCAGATGATCGGCCGCAGCTGCGGCAGGGTGATGGAGAAGAACTGACGCACCTTGCCGGCGCCGTCCACCTCCGCCGCCTCATACAGGCTCACCGGTATGTTCTGCAGCCCCGCCAGAAAGCTGACCATACAGGTGGGGTATCCGCGCCACGCATTGATCAGCAGCAGGGAAAACACCGCCAGAACGGGCTTTCCAAGCCACTCGACCATCACCTTTCGGCCCATCGCAGCGCTCAGCAGAACATTGGCCACTCCCTGCGGGTTGAGGATCAGCTGCCAGGTGATAGCCACCACCGCCGCCGTGAAGATCCACGGCAGCACGTACAGCACCCGGAAAAACGCCAGCGCCCTGGACGAGATACGCCCGTTTAGCAGCACGGCGAACAGCACGCCCAGCGCACTGTGCAGCACCACGCTCCCCAGCGTGAAGACCACCGTGAACAGCAGCATCTTGCCGGTCCTGGGATCCTGCAACACCTTGACATAGTTGGAAAGGCCCACAAAGCGCATATCCTCTGCCAAAAAGATGTTATCGATGAAGCTGTATTGTATCACCTTGAAGATCGGAAACGCGATCACTGCCGCCATCACCAGCAGTGCCGGCAGCAAAAGCAGCCATGGCACAGCCCTTTTTCGCAGGCGGAACAACTGTTGCTTATTCATGGTGGTCCTCCGCTTTTATCTTTTCGGGGCGCGTTCACACAGGTTTACTGGCCCAGCTTTTCGTTCCACAGCTCCTGTGTCTGGGCAAGGGCGTCGTCCACGGTCTGCGCGCCCTGCACAACGGCGCTGCCCGCCTTGGTCAGATCCACCCAGCAGGCGCTGGCCTTGGGCATGACCATCAGTTCCTCCACCATGTCATAGGTGTTTACGATGTCCATCACGTCCTGTACCACCGGGTACTCGTCCAGATAATCCACCGTGACCCCATACGCCGCGGGCAGCTTCAGCGCCGCGTTGCAGTAGGACTGCATGTTTTCTTTCTCGCACAGGAAAGAGATGAATTCCCAGGCCTCCTGTTTGTGCTCACAGCTCTCGGAGATGGCGATGTCCCAGCCGTGATGGCGAAGCTCCGGCGTGCCCGTGCCGTCCATGGTGGGGATGGGCACAATGCCGAAATCCAGCTCCGGGTTGCGGTCGGTCACGGTCTTGATGTGGGAGTCGTTGCTGATCATCATGCCCACGTTGCCCACGCTGAACTCCTCCACCATCTGGACCTCGCTTTTGGTAGTGGTGCCCGGCAGCAGGCTGCCGTCCTCATTCAGCTGGCGGAGCAGATCCAGCGCGTTATACATCTCCTCGGTCTGCACTGTATACTGCCCATCCACCAGCGTCCTGCCGTTCTGGGCATACAGCAGCGGGTAGAAGAACAGGATCGAGCCGTTGGATGCCTCCTGCTCCGCCATGGTCACCGTGAAGCCGTACTGGTTTTTGTCCGGGTCGGTGAGCTGCCGGGCGCAGGAAACGATCTCCTCCCAGCTGGTGGGCGGTGTGAGGCCTGCCTGCTCAAACATCGTTTTGTTGTAGAACAGATAGAACGCCTGGGTGTTCACCGGCATCAGGTAGGTACCACCCTCGATCTGGGTGAACGACGCCTGGAAGTAGTCCTCCTTGTTGAAATCCGGATCGGCCGCCATCAACTCATCCAGCGGCGCCAGGATCTGCAGGTCGTAAAATTCGCGGGTCCACGGCGGGTTCATCGCCAGGATGTCCGGCGTGGTCTTGCTGGCCTGGGATGCGATGATCTGTGTCCGCACGTCCCCGAACGGAAGCGTCACCAGCTCGATATCAATGTTGGGATTCTGACTTTCAAATTCCGCCACCAGACGATCCAGCTCCTCGCTTCCTGCCTCGGAGGACCACCACTGGATGAATTCCAGCGTCACCGGCTCGGTGGCGACCGGCTCCTCGCTGTCGGGAGCGGCCACCGAAGAGGACGGTGCCCCTGCGCACCCCGTCAGCAGGAGCACAGACATCCCAAGCGCCAGGATCAATGACAAAGCCTTTTTCATACCCTGATTCTCCTTTCTTTTATCGCATACGATCGATCCGCGCGGCAGAGCCGCGCAGTTCATCCTTTCACGCCCCCGCTTGCCAGGCCGGCGATGAACTGCCGCTGGCCGACCAGATACACGAGGATCACCGGCACGCTGCCCAGCAGCGCCATCGCCATCATCATGTTCCACTCGAAAGACGCCTCCCCTTTCAACAGCGCGATGCCGATGGGGAACGTCTTCAGCTCGTCCGAGCGCAACAGCGTGGTGGCAAAGATAAATTCGTTCCAGGCCAGAATAAACGTGTAGATCACCGCAGACATGATCCCCGGCCGGGCCACGGGAACGATGATCTGCCACAGGGTGCGCCATTCGCTTGCCCCGTCGATGCGCGCCGCGTCATCCAGCTCCGGGGAAATAGCGTTGAAGTGCCCCACCATCATCACAATGGTGTAAGGCAACGCGAAAGAGATATACGCCAGTACAAGGCCCGTCCGGGTATCGTACAGGCCATATTCGACCATCAGGATGAAAAACGGGATGACCAGCGTTACCTGCGGGATCGTCTGGGTGGCGATGATCGCACCGTTCAGCAGGCTCTTTCCGGGAAAAGAATACCGGCTCAGCGCATAGCCCGCCATGATCCCAAGGGCAATGGAGATCGCCGTTACCACCATGCCGTTCAGATAGCTGTTCAGAAAATATGTGAGGATGTCCGGGTCGGCCAGCACCTTTTGGTAGGCCTCCAGCGTAGGCGTGGCGGGCAGGATCCGCAGCGGGTTGCCAAACACCTCTCCGTTGGGGCGGAAAGACACACTCATCATCCAGAAAACAGGAAAGAAAACAAAAAGGCCGATGACCATCAGCAACAGGTAATTCACCAGCTTGTCCCGTTTCATCCTTGCATCCTCCGGTCTTTTTTCCCAGGCAGCGGCGCACTGCACGGCATTTTTTGAAACGTTTCATTTTTGTGGCAAAAAAATTAGCCGCTTTGGCCACTGTCCACTTGTAAACGCCGCGCCCGCCTGTGTTCCTCCGCCTTTTAGCGGAAAGAAAAAGAAGCCGGCGCGAGATATTGAAACGTTTCAATCTTTCATGCCTTTATTATAACCATTTCACGGCCTGTACACAAGCTGTATTTTTTATAAATTTGTTTTTTGGTTTTTAGCTATTATGCCCATCTTCTCCCGGCATGGCCCAGGCCGGCCCGGCGCGGCAAGGCAAAACGCCCCCTGCCCGCGGCGGGCAGGGGGCGGGGCGCGGCGGTCAGATGGGGCGGGGGCGGCGCAGCGCCAGGCGCACCAGCTCCGCCAGGCTGCCGGTGTGGGGGCGCAGCCGGCGGCCGCGCACCACGGTGTACTCGGCCCTGGCGGTGGCCAGGAGCCCGGGCGAGGCGGTGGAGAGGTCGTGGGCGCAGACGAAAAAGCTGGCCTCCTTGCCCTCCTCCAGGGTGCCGGTGTCCCCCTGTTCGCCCAGCATCCTGGCGGGGTGGGCGGTGTAGGTGAGCAGCGCCTCGTAGGCGGTGAGCGACTGGTGGGGCAGGTAGAACTCCACCATGCCCAGCATCTGGGCAAAGGGGTCGATGGACTGCACCGGCGAATCGCTGGAGCCGCACAGGCACACCCCTGCCCGGACCAGCTCCCGCAGGGGCACCTGCCGGTCGATCACCTCCGGGCGCAAAAAACGCTCGTAGCTCTTTAAATACCGCTTGTCCAGCCAGGAAAAGCCGGGCTGCACCGTGACGGCCAGCGGCAGGGCCTTGATCCGCTCCACGTCCTTTCGGCGGGGGAACTCGAAATGGTCCACCCGGTGGAGCGGCGCCCCGGGCGCCGGCGCGGGCAGGGCCTCATACAGGTCCAGGGCCTGGGAGATGGCCTCGGTGCCGATGGCGTGGCAGCTCAGCTGCACCCCCGCCGCCGCCGCCCGCTCCATGCGGGGGCGCCAGAAGTCCGCCGGGCGGTACAGGTGGCCGGCGTCGCCGCTGTTTTGATAGGGCACATCGAAAGCCGCGCTGCGGGAGCCCACCGAGCCGTCCAGCTCCCAGGCGCCGCAGCCGCCCATGCGGGGGCTCTTTTGCAGCGAAAAGAAAGGCCGCGCCTTTTCCCAGCTGGTGTACTCCGGGTAAAGGCGCACGTCGATCTCCATCCGGCGGGCCAGGAAAGCCAGCGCGCGGGTGAGCCAGTCGCGGCGCACGTCCTCGCTGCCGTCCAGCGCGCAGACCCGGGCGATGCCGAAGCCGGCACACTGGTCGGTGAAGCGGCCCAGCCCCCGGGACAGCACCCGGGGGCTCACCGTGCCGGCGATGTAGTGGGTCACCCGCCCCTGGATGGTCTCGTGGGCCTCGCCGGCGAACACCCCGTCGCCCGGGTCGTCCAGGCCCAGCGCCCCGATCAGGGCGGTGGACATGGCGCTGGAGTGGCCGTCGATGTTGTAGACGATGGCCCGGCGGCCCCCCGTCCACTCGTCCAGCTCCCGCCGGGTGGGCAGCCGGCCCTCGGCGATGGCGGAGGCCACATAGCCAGTGGCCACCACCAGGCCGTCGCCCGGGTTTTCCGCGCACCAGCGGCGCACCCGCTGCTCCACCCCCGCCAGGTCGGCGGGGGCCAGCCGCCCGCTTTCCACCGTGCAGACGGCGAAGCTGCCGGCCGCCATGACGATGCTCTCCAGCAGATGCAGATGGCTGTCGGTGAGGGCGGGAAAGACGTGCATCCCGTGCAGGTCCACCCGGCGGACGCGGCCGGCGGGGGGCGTATCCCCCAGCCAGACCACCCGGCCCTTTTCCACCGCCATGGCGGAAAAGACCTCGTCCGGCGCGCGCAGGGTGTGGATGTGCCCGTTGTAATAGATCGTTTTCATACCGTCACCACATTTCCCACCGCCATCAGCAGATAGGCCAGCACGATGGCGGCCTGCACCGCGCCGCCGCCCCAGCGTCCCAGCAGGCTTGGCCCGGCCTCGGCGCGGCAGCGGCGGTAGGCGGGCACCACCAGCAGGGCGATGAGGATGGCGATGAGTCCCCCCGCCAGCCGCATGAATTCCAGAAAGCCCCCCAGCCCCAGAAAGGTCATGGCCAGCGAGGGCGCGGTGGCCACCAGCCAGCAGGGGCCCCGGCCCCAGTGGAGCTGCTCCGCCACGATGTCCGCCAGGGCCAGGGAGATGGACCAGTAGGTGGTGAGCATGGCCAGCACGGTGAACACGGAGCCCACCAGCTCCGCCCAGCTGCCGATGCCCCGGCTCCAGCCGATCATGGCCACCTCGGTGACCTCGGTGGACGCCAGCAGGGCGCACACGGTGATCACCAGGATCAGCACGAAGTTGTTCAGTATGCCCAGAAACACCGCTTTTTTGATCTTCGCCCCGTCGCCGCCCAGGCCGGCGGTGGCCTGGGGCACCGAGAAGAAAGCGGAAAAGGCGAACATCGCCAGGCCGAAATAGGCCAGAGCCTGGTTGAGGCTGCCGGGTGCCAGGGGCAGCGGGTTGCGTATGTTCGCCAGCGAGCAGACGGCCAGCAGGGCCACCAGCGCGAAGATGAGCCCCACCGCCAGCTTTTCGCTGATCCCCACCGCCTTGAGGCCGAAGAGCACCACGCTGGCGGCCACCGCGTAGAACAGCAGCCGGGCGGCCCAGTCGCCCAGGCCCAGCAGGGCGCAGAGGATCTCCGCCGCGCCGGAGATGTAGGCGGCCAGGTTGGTGAAGAGCACCAGGGCCATCACCACAAAAAAGCCGGCGGTGAGGGGCTTTTGGAAGCGCCCGTGGAACACATATTTGGAAAAGACGCCGATGATCTGGGCGTCCGGCCCGCTCTTCACCGCAAGCTCCGCGATCATGCAGTGGAGCGCCACGCTGGCCGCGAACGCCGCCAGCAGGATGAGCAGGCTCATGGGCAGGCCGTTTTTTGCCGCCAGCCAGGGCATGGCCAGCACGCCCCCGCCGATGCCGTAGCCGGTGATGATGCAGGCGGCCTCCCACACGGTAAGTTGTTTTTCTTTCACATCTCTTCCTCCCTGCCCGCCGGCCCCGCGCCGGCAGGCACCCCTATTATGCCATACCGGGGCGCAAAGCACAACACCCGCCCTTGACGGGCCGGCGCGGGGCATATTATAGTGAAAGGGGGCCGCCGGCCCCCTTTCGA
The DNA here is from genome assembly GCA_019117205.1 of Candidatus Allofournierella merdigallinarum. Classification (GTDB taxonomy): domain Bacteria; phylum Bacillota; class Clostridia; order Oscillospirales; family Ruminococcaceae; genus Allofournierella_A; species Allofournierella_A merdigallinarum. Next base: position 43,697 of record DXAC01000060.1, read on the forward strand.
GGAGATCTGCAAGGAAAGGGACACGTCCATGGAACGAAACTACGCCTACTTCGCCCACCGCCAGTGCGAATTCTTCCCCTGCCACAAGGGGGCGGACCCGGAGAACTTCAACTGTCTGTTCTGCTACTGCCCCCTGTACGCCCTGGGCGACGGGTGCGGCGGCAGCTTCACCCGCCTGGAGAACGGCGTCAAGGACTGCTCCGGCTGCCTGTTCCCCCACCGACGGGAGAACTACGACGCGGTGCTTGCCCGCTTCGGCGAGCCGGCGGCGCTGACGGCCCGGCGGCAGCCGGGCCGGTGACGCCGCGCCAAAACGGAAAAGCACGGTCCGGGGCCCCGTTGGGGCTTTGGGCCGCGTTTTGTCCCGCGCCGGTCCCGGGCAAACGCCCGGGCCGGGAAAAGCGGCGTCTGCGCGAAAAGGGCCCTTCCCCGTTGGGAAGGGCCCTTTTGTGTTTCAGCCGGCAGCCGGTATCACGGCACCAGCTCGTTGATGGCGGCCACGGCAAAGGTATCCTCGTAGATGTCCTCGATGGTCAGGTCGCCCTCCACATTTTCCGCCTGGGTGGCGCGCAGGTTGGTGAGCATGTTCACAAAGGCCTCGGTGGTGTAGTACTCCTTGAACTCCTCGCCGGTGGGGAACACCACGTCGGGGAGCTGGGCGGTGAGCTCATTGGTGGCCTGCTGGGCGTAGGTGGACGCATAGGCGCAAGCCTGGTCGGGGTTCTCCGCCCGGTAGATCTGCGCCTTGGTAAGCGCGGTCACGAACCGCTGGGCAACATCCGGGTTTTTCTCAATGTAATCCTTGTTGGCGATCCAGGTGCTGGGGAACGCGTACTCGGGGTAGGTCTGGTTGTCCGCCAGCACCGTGCCGCCGTCGCCCAGGGCCTCCAGCAGGCTGGTGGCGGCGGGCTTCCACACCGCCCAGGCGTCGATGCTGGTGTCGTTGTAGGTGGAGGGGATGTTGTCGTTGGCGATGTTCATGATCTTCACATCGTTCGCCGTCAGCCCGTTCTCCTGCAAGGCGACCAGCAGCAGGGTGTAGCCGGCAGCGCCCTCCTGCACCGCGATGGTCTTGCCTTTCAGGTCGGCGATGGAGCTGATGCCGGTGCGGGCGATGATCTGCTCGGTGAGCGCCAGGTTGTCCAGGGCGATGATGTCCACCTGGCCGCTGAACGCCAGCCAGGCGGCGCCGCTGCCGATGAAGCCGAACTCAGCCTGGTTGGCCACCATGGCCGCCACCTCCGGCGGGCCGGAGGTGTACATCTGCAGGTTCACGTTGAGGTTCTGCTCCTCGAAGAACCCCTGGGTGATGGCGGTGGCCACCGCGGTGGAACCGCCGATGGTGGGATGGTAGATCACGTTGATGGTGGCCTCCTCCGGCTCGGCCTCTGCCGGCTCGGAGGCGGAGGTGCTGGCCGGCGTAGAGGCCGGCGTGGAGGCCGGCGTGGAGGCTGGCGTGGATCCGCAGCCGGCGAACAGGCTGACCGACATCGCCAGCGCAAGAGTCAGGGCAACAAGTTTTTTCATGGGTTTCATCCTTTCTGTGCGATAATTTTAAAGGCTTGCGCCTTTTCGTCTTCAAAGATAGGTCCGCAGCCGCCGCATCTGGAGATCCAGCCCGCGGCGCACCTTTTCGGGGTCGCACTCGTAGCGGCAGTCCTCCTGCTCGAAGCTCAGATCCAGCAGCGGGCTGGGCAGCCGCTTCACCGCTTCCATAAACCGGTGCCAGTTGATCTCGCCGTTGCCGATCACGGTGTGCCGCCACCACTGGTTCTCGTCGAAGCCCCGCTCCTTGGCGGTGTTGTGGAGGATGCCCACCTGACCCAGCTTGTCCATATACAGCCGGGTGTCCTTGAGATGGATGTGGTGGATCCTGTCCGCGTAGTGCTCCATGGGCTCGTACACGTCGATGAACTGCCACACGAAATGGCTGGCGTCGTAGCACAGGCCCAGGGCCTGGTCGGGGATGTTGCGGAAGATCAGCTCCCAGAGATAGGGCGAGGTGGCGATGTTCCGGTACATGGGGCAGTTCTCCAGGCAGAGGACAAGCCCCAGCTCCTTGGCCCTGTCCACGGCCCGGTGCAGGAACTCCAGCACCGGCTCCAGGCTTTTCGTGGGGTCGCAGCCGCCCGCGTCCGGGATGGACAGCCGCTTGCTGATGCCGGTGGAACAGATCATCTTTTTCGCGCCGATCTCGCTGGCGAACTCCATCCGCCGGAACAGCTCCTGCTGCTCCCGGGCGGCCAGTTCCTGGTCGTCGTCGATAAAATTGCGGCAGTAGATCATGGCGGCCACCGGCAGCTCGCCGCTCACCCTGGCAAAGGTCTCCCGCTCCAGCGGGATGCCCGGCCCCAGCTCCACACAGTCAAAGCCGGACTCCCGGGCCCAGCGGGCGATCCGGACGATATCGGTGACGCCGCTCCACACATAGGCGTTGGTGTGAAAACCGATCCTCATGTCGCCACCTCCTGGGTCCGGCCGGTGCGGGCCGCTTCCTCCGCCGCGAAGAGCACCCGCTCCACATACAGCCCCTGGGACAGGTCCGGGATGTCCGAGCGGTCGCCCTCGATGCCGTCCAGGAACGCGCTGGTCTCTCCGTAGAACCAGCCGTCGAAGAATTTCTGGGGCTCCACCGCCACCTCGGTCACGCCGCCCTTGTAGCAGCCCTGGGGATCCTTTTCCCACAGCAGCACCTTGTCGGGGCTGCGCAGGCTGACCTGGAGCATCCCGCCCTGCCCCGCCATCAGCAGCATGATGTCGTCCTGGCCCACACGGCTCACCGTGTAGCTGCCCAGGCCGTTGGGGCCGTTGGCGGTGAAAACAGCCGCGTCGTCGTTCTCCACCGGCTGCGGGCTGCCGTCGGCGCCCGCGCGCTGCTTGATAAAGGTGTCCAGCTGGCAGGTCACCGTGTCGTAGCGCTGCTGCGCCACATACAGGGCCAGGTCAACCAGGTGGCTGCCGAAGTCGCCCAGCGCCCCGCTGCCGGACAGCGCCCGCACCATCCGCCACTCCAGCGGGTTTTGGGGGTTTGCCAGCCGCTTGCCGCCGGTCCAGGCGGTGAACGTGTAGATCCTGCCAAGCTGCTCCCGCACCAGCTTTTTGGCCAGGCGCACGGGGTTCGCGTACCGGTAGACCATGCCGATCATGCTGCAGCTGCCGGTTTGCCGGGCAAGCGCCGCCAGCTCCTCGCACTCCTCCAGCCGGATGGCCATCGGCTTTTCCAGCAGCAGGTGCCGCCCCGCCTTTAGGGCCTGTTTGCCGTGGGGGTAGTGGAACCGGTTGGGCGTACACAGGTCCACCGCGTCGCAGTTTTCCAGCAGCTCCTCGTAGGAATCGCACACCCGGGCGTTCAGCCCATGGTCCGTCACCCACTTCTCGGCGGCGGGCCGGTTCACGTCGTACACGGCGCTGATGACACAGCGGGCGTCCCGCTTGTAGCCCTCCGCGTGAAAGTGGGCGATGGACACGGTGGCGCCCACCCCCACGAGCCCGATTCGGATCATTTCAAACACCTCTTTCCTTTTTGCCTGGCGCAGCGCGCTTTGTTACTTCTTAACTTCCAGGTATTCCTGGTAGACGTTTTCCCAGATGCGGTTTTTGTACTCGTTGAATTCCGGCAGCAGCTTGGTGGCCTGGTTGCGGGGATAGGGCAGGTCGATGGGTACGATCTCCTTTACCCGCCCGGGCCGGGCGCTCATGATGACCACCCGGCTGGCCAGCAGCACCGCCTCCTCCACGTCGTGGGTGATGAAAAAGCAGGTCTTTTTGTCCTGCTCCCAGGTCTTGAGCAGATCCTCCTGGAGCTGGGCGCGGGTCTGGGCGTCCAGGGCGCCGAAAGGCTCGTCCATCAGCAGCACCTGGGGGGCGATGGCGTAGCCCCGGGCGATGGCCACCCGCTGCTTCATGCCGCCCGAGAGCTCCTTGGGATAGGAGTCGGCGAACTCGGTGAGCGCCACCATCTTCATGTATTTGTCCGAGAGCTGGTGCTTTTCCTCTTTGGTATAGCGGCGGTAGGTGACCTTTTCCTCCTGCTGGCCGGTCTTTTCGTTGCGGACGGTGGTCACGCATTTTTTCATCAGGGTGCTCAGGCCGAACTCGATGTTCTTGCGCACGGTGAGCCAGGGGAACAGCGCATACTGCTGGAAGATGACCCCCCGGTCGTTGCCGGGGCCGATGATCTTCTCCCCGTTCAGGGTGATCTCGCCCTCGGTGGCGTTTTCCAGGCCGGCGATGATGTTCAGCAGGGTGGTCTTGCCGCAGCCGGAGGGCCCCACCACACAGACGAACTCATTTTCGTAAATGGTCAGATCCACCCCGTTCAGGGCCACCGTCTCCTTGCCGTCGTGCCCCTTGAACACCTTGCGGACCTTGTTGATAACGATCTTCGCGTTGGGTTCCTGTGCCATATCCGTCCCCCTCCTTACTGCCAACGGGTCAGGCGTTTCTCCGCCAGGAGCAGCAGCCTGTCCAGAATAAAGCCGATCACGCCGATACAGATGATGCCCAGGATGACCTTGTCCATCCTGAAATAGATCTGGGCGGTCTGGATCATGCTGCCCAGGCCGTAGAAAGTGCCGGTCATCTCGGCGGCGATGAGGGTGGTCAGCGCCGTGGACACCCCCAGCCGGGCCGCCGTGAGGATAAAGGGGAACGAATAGGGGATGACCACCCGGTAGAAGATGGAAAAATCGCTCAGCCCGAACGTGTATGCCGCCTTTACCAGAGTCATGTCGATGTTCTTCACGCCCTGGTAAACGGTGACGGTCATCACCAGAAAAGAGGTGACGAAGATCACGGTGATCTTCGCTTTCTCGCCGGTGCCCATGAGCAGGATGACCATGGGGATCAGGGCGATGGGCGGGATGGTGCGGAAGAACTGGATCCAGGGGTCCACCACGTTGCGGAACGTCTTGTACCAGCCCATGAGGAATGCCACCGGCACCGCCGCGAGGAAAGCCACCGCCCAGCCTCCCAGCACCCGGCGGGACGACCAGTAGATGTGCTTGAGCAGCAGCATCCGTTCAAACTCGCCGGTGGCGCCGTCGTTGAGCAGCTCCGGCAGCGCCTTTTCGATGATGTCCTGGGGGCCGGCGAGGATGCTGCCCACCCCCGGCAGCATGGACAGTAAAGTCCATAGGGCGATGCCGCCCAGCACCGACAGGATCATGGTGATAGTCCGCACGGTGCGGGAGCCCTCGCTGAAGTCTTTCAGCTTGCGGGGTTTTGCCTGTGGATGCGCGTGTGTGTTGAACATTGCAGACCTCCTGTTTCCGCCTTTCCTCCCCCGGCCCGGCGGGAGAGGAACCGCTAAATTAAATTTTTTAATTAACAGGGTGCAAAACCCCGTCCTGCCAGCGGGGATCAGCCCAAAAGGCAATTTCGCACCACGAACGCCGCCGCGCCGTAGGCGCCAGACATCTTGTTAAAGGGCAGGAATTCCACCTTTGCCTCGTCCGGCGTGAGGCCGAACAGGTTCTGGTGCACCGCCCTCATCAGGCCGTCGCGGTTGACCTGGTTCTCAAAGATCAGCCCGTCCACCGTGATCAGGCTGGGGCTGATAAAGTTGAAGATGTTGGCGATCTCCATGCCCAGGTAGGCGACGGCACTGCGCAGGATGTCGCACACGGCGGCGTCCCCCTGGCGCTGGGCCTCCAGCAGCAGCTCGGTGGAAAGCTCGCCGTGATCGGCCAGCATCTGCGCCAGCATCGCCGACTTCCCCTCCCCGGCGGCCTGGGCGGCGGCAAGGAGGATGGCGGATTCGCTGGACACCGCCTCCAGGCAGCCCCGCTTGCCGCAGGTGGGGCACACCGGCCCGCCGGGCAGGATGACATTGTGCCCGATCTCGCCCGCGCTGGCCCGGTGGCCGGAATAGAGCAGGTTCTCGATCATCAGCGGGCAGGCAAGGCCCTTGGAGACGAAGAAGTAGGCAAAGGTGCCGGGCGCCCGGCTGGAGGAGAACATCTCCCGGCCCACCGCGCGCATCCGCGCGTTGTTGTCCGCCCAGACGGGAAGCGTGAGGCGGTCGTGGAGGTCCTGCATCAGGGGCTTGTGGATCCACTGCCTGCGGTTGGCGCTGCGGGTGATGCCGGTCTTGTTGTCGATGAAGCCGGGGAAGCCCACGCCGATGCCATAAATGCGCGCCGGCTCCAGCTCCGAGCGCCGGACGAGCCGGTCGATGGCGCTGCACAGGTAATCCAGCATCGCGCCGTAGTCCGCGGGCGCCACCGGGATGATCTCCTCACAGCGCACATGGCCCCGCAGGTCGGTGATGGCAAGGGTGGTCCGGTAAGGGCCAACCTCCACGCCCACCGCGTAGTAGGCGTTGCTGCGAAAATCCAGCAGGTGTACCTGCCGGCCCCCGCCCGCGGAGGCGGTGTGCCGGGCGGGCAGCAGCTCCTCCAGCGTGCCGTCCGCCAGCATGGCGGACACCGCCGTGGTGATGGATGGCAGCGTGAGACCCAGCTCGTCGGTGATGCGCTGGCGGCTGACCGGCGCATTGTAATAGATGACCCGCTTGATCTGGCGGATGTTCTGGACCTTTACGTCGGAGAGGCTCATTCCCTTGGGCGGTGCCATGCCTTTCAGTCCCTTTCCTTTCAGCCAACGAACCGCTGCGCTTATCTTTTCGTTATCTGATAAGTTTATCATAAGCCTTTTCCGCGGGGATTTCCATTGACGTAACGGCTAAACTTAAAAGTTTTAATTAATGCAATTCGACCAATTTTTTCTCCATTTCCGGAATAAAATATCTCACATTTTATATTTTTCGCGCCTTTTTTCCCGCCTCGCCGCCGGGCCCGGCAGCGGGGCGGGAGGGGGCGCCCGGGCTTGCCGGCGGCGGCCGCGCCCCAAAAGGCAAGACCCGGCCCGGGGCCCCGCTGGGGCCCCGGGCCGGGTCTTGTCCCGTGTAGGTTTCAAACAGAGCTGCCGCCCCGCCGGGACGGGTCGGTCAGGAAAAGTTCCGCAAAAGGGTCAGCGACAGGTTCACGTTGCCCCGGCTGCGCCAGGTGTGGGGCTCGTAGCCCACCACCCGCAGGTTCACCACCGTTTGCTCCTCGGTCAGCGGCTCCGCGAGCTCCAGCGCGGGCAGATGCTCCCCCGGGCGCAGCACGCCGGTGGAGGCCAGCAGCGTTCCCTCCCCGTCCAGCAGCTCTGCCCGGAACCAGACTCCGCTCTCGGCGGGATTGGTCAGCTGGAATTCCACCGTGCGGCCGTCGTTGGCGGGCATCCCGCAGACCCGCAGGATGTATTCCTGGTCCACCTGCAGGGTGGAATAGCCATAGCGCTCGTCCACCTGGGGCTCGCCCGCCACGGCGGCCGGCTCAAAGTCCGGCCGGCGGAACACCCCCGGGCGGAAGACCAGCCAGGCGGCGGCGATGGCCGCCGCGGCCAGCGCCAGCAGCGCGAGGCACACCAGCGCCGCCCGGCGGGTGCGGGCGCGGGCGGTGACACAGCGGGCGCTGATGTTTTGGGGCCGCGCGGCCCCGGTTTGCGGGGCCTGTGCAAGGGTGGTGGCAGACATGGGCGTTTTCTCCTTTCGTGGGTGGCGGCGGGCGTCGGGCCGGGGGCGAACGGTGGGTTCGTCCCCCGCCCGGCGTCCGCCGGGGCGCGCCTGGCAGCTGCGCGCCCCGGGGATGCGGGCTGTTTTTCGCGTACAGTGATCAAGGCGTGGGCACTTTCACGGTGAGGGTGATGGTGCCCAGGGCGCTGTCGGCCGCGTAGGGGGTGGTCAGTGCGCCGCTGAATGCGACGCCGATGGTGCCGGTGCGGACCGTGCCGGCGGCGGTGGTGTTGCCGGTGGCCACCGCGGCGTTCAGCTTCAGCGTCTGGCCGTCCGTGCTGCCGTCGGTGCTCGAGGCGTTCGGGGTAAAGGCGGCGTTCACCGTCTCGGTGACGCCCGAGTCCTTGGCGAAGCTGGGCTCCACGTCCACCGGCAGGTCGGAGTAGTTTTTCACGGTGATGGTGCTGTTGTCGGAAGTCCAGTCGGTGGGCCCGTTGCCTACCACCTCGTATTTCAGCTTTTCGGGGTTCCAGATGTAGGAGGTGCCCGCGCCGTAGGTGAAGACCAGCTCGCTGGCGTCATAGCTGATGGCGTACACGTTGGTGGTTGTGCCTTCGCCGCCCATGGTGAACTTCACCGGGATCTTGGCGGTGGCGATGGTAGAGCCCTCGGTGTGGTCGTCTGTTTTGGCGGTGCCCGCCGGGCCGGTGTTCGCCGCGTCGTCGGCGGTGAAATGGTTGGCGTCGTCCAGGTACGCCGCGCCGGCGGTGAGGCTCATGGCGCTGACCAGCAGGGCCACGACCAGCACCAGCGCATAAAAACGTTTCATCTGCATTTCTCCTTTCGGTCTGTCTTTGGGAATATCATTAAACCGGCTCTGCCACGCCGAATTTAATCGCTGTTCAGCCGCCCAGCCGGCGCACCGCCACGGTGATGGCGCCCACCTCCGCGGTCTGGCCCGGCGGGACAAGATCCGGCCGCACCACGCCGCCCATGCCCAGGGTGAAGCTGGCCTGCTGCCGGACGTCCAGGATGCCGGTGAGCCGCTTTTCATCGGCGGTGTCCTGGCCGGTGAAGCCGGACGCCGGCCCGTTCAGGGTGCTCAGCGGCAGCAGGGCGGCGTAGTCCTGGTCGTAGGCCAGGGCCACCGACACCTCCACCGCCGCCCCGGGCGCGGTGGCGTTGTTGGTCACCGTGACGGGCGTTTCGGGCACCGTCCACTGGGGCTGCTGGCCCGCCGCGGCCTCGTAGGCCAGTGTTTCGGGGTTCCAGATAAGCTCCGGGGCGGTGTACTGTATGGTGAGGGAGTCCGGCGCGTCGATGGTGACGCTGTACTGGGGGATGTTCTGCACCGTCAGCATAAGGTCGCCCTCCCGGGCCTGCCCGCTCACATAGGGGTCGCCCGCCGGCTCCACCAGCTGCGGCTCGCCGCCGTAGGGGGCGTGGACGATCAGCGGCGACGCCAGGCCGCCGTAGCCGGCGGGCGCGGCGTCCTCCGTCAGGCGGTACCAGCCCGCCGGCAGGCTCTCGAAATCCAGCGTGCCGTCGGCGCCGGTGGTCAGGGTGCGGGGCGCAAAGCTGGCGTCCGCCTGATAGCCGCCGTCACCGCCCGGCACCGGGGTATAGATGTATCCCCCCGCCCCGTCGCCGCTGACGGTGGCCAGCAGCCGCTCCAGAGTGAACACCGCCCCCTCCAGCACACGGCCGTCGGTGTCGGTCTTGTGCAGGTGCAGGTCGGTCACGTCCGGGTCCCACACGGCGTAGAGCACCGTGTCCCTGGTGATGGGGGTGGAAAAATCAAAGCGGTACCGCTCGAAAGTCTCCAGGTCGATCCGGTTGTCCGGGTCGTACAGGCCGCCGGGCAGATCTTCCGGGTCGGTGGCGGTCCAGCCGATGAACGAATAGGCCGCGCCGTTTTCCACCCGGGTGGGGTCCGCCGGCCGGGGGGCCAGGTCGCTGCCGTCGGCGTAGCCGTACCAGCCGTCCGCCGTCTGGTGGAAGCGGCCGGTGTCGTCGTCGGTCCAGCTGCCGCCCCGCAGCTCGAACTTCACCGCGGGCTTTTTCTCCCACTGCGCGTACAGGGTCACCGGTTCGGCCATGCCGTGGTCCTGGTACCAGGGCGCGGAGGGCAGCGTGTCCGCCGTCCAGCCGTCGCCGCTGCCGTCCGGCAGGGTGTTCCAGCCCGCAAAGGCGTAGGACAGCCGCGCCGGCACGCTGGCGGGCGGCGTGGCCGCGCCGGGATAGCGCACCGTCTGCACAAAGCTCCTGTCGCCAGGCCCCGGCACAAGGAAGTCGTCCCGCTGGTCCCAGCTGGCGGGGAAGCTCGGGTCGCCGCCGTCGTTGAGCACATAGGTGATGTCATAATCGCCGTTTTTCAGGTAGATGTCGATGACATTCACCGTCTGCCCCTCGTCGGCGGAGGTGGTATGCCGCAAAAGGATGGACAAGGGCGAGGTCATGGCGGTGTCCAGGGTGTGGCCCCGCATCTTTTGCTCCAGCTGGGCCAGCTGCTCCTGGTCCTCCTCCCCCTGGAGATAACGGCTGTAATCTTCCACCAGGTCGGCTGCGTAGATCACCTTGCCCAGCGCGTCCCTGGCGTTCAGCAGGAACGTGTAGCTGCTCTCCCCGTCCCCGGGGGCGGCGTAGGTGCCGTCGTCCCGCATGAAGTGGTAGGTCACCGAGAAATCCACCTCATAGGTGTTGGACACATAGTAGATGTACAGATGGTTCTGTTCCTCGCTGGCGGACAGGGTAAAGCTGTGGTCCCAGCTGTCCCGGGGGGTGTAGCCGCCCACCACCACCGCCGGCTCGCTGATGGTGGTGGAGCCTTTCAGGGCGGCCTCGTCCACCGTGACCGTTTTGTCCGGCATCAGCCGGACAAGGTCCGTCGGAGGGGCCTCGCGGCCGTAGTCCACACCCTCGTCCCGCACATAGTGCACGGTGTAGCGCACCTCGCTGGAGATGGGGGCGTAGAGGAAGTCGATGGTCACGCCGCCCTGGGCGTCCACCATACGGCTCTGCTCGCCCTGGGCGGACAGATAGTCCTGCACCGCCCGGGCCTCCTCGGTGACCAGGGAGCCCACCGCCACGCCGGAAACGGTCTTGTCCTCCAGCAGGCGGTACCAGGTCACGGGCGTGCCGTCCTCCCCCACCAGCTCCACCGTGCCCAGGTTTGTGCCCGGGTCGTTTTGGGTCAGGTAGCGCACGGTGTAGCTGCCGGTGTACTCGGTCTTCCAGCGGGCGGTGAGGGTCAGATCGCCGGTGATCGACTGGGACTCGTCAAACAGGTACTGCTGGTCGGCCCCGTTCACCCGGTAGCTCCAGTGGTCGAACGCCAGGCTGTAATGGCTGCTGGCGCCGCGCCGCTGGGCAACGATCATGTCCGAGGGGGTGCCGTCCGGGATGCCGGTGACCAGATAGGTGTTGGTCACCATGCCCGCGGCGTCCACCCGCTGGCTCACCGACCAGTCATAGCCCTTTTGTTCAAACTGCTCCAGGGAGTCCCGGTAGAGCTCGCCCCCGGGAACGATCAGGGTCAGGGTGAACGTGGGCGCCGCCCAGGCGGCGTAGATGCTCACGTCCGACACGGGGGCAAAGGTGTTCCAGTCCACCCGGAAGCGCTCGTTGTCGGTGGCGTCCTCGGTGAGGTTGGCGGTGTACCAGCCGGCAAAGGTGTACTCGTTGCCGTAGGCGGAGACAAAGGGCCGGTCGGGGGTGTAGTCCGCCTCGCCCTCGATGAGGTCGGCCACCGGCTGGCCGTCCACATAGTGGAAGTCCACCGTTTTGGTCTTCGCCTCGTTGACATTGGCGGTGGTCAGGTCGTCGTTGTTCTCGCGGTAGGTCAGGGTGTGGTCCGCGTAGGTGTAGAAAAAGTAGACGTCGTTGCCGTTGTAGCAGCCGTACCGGTAGGTCACATTGGCAAAGGCCGGGGCGTTCTGCTCCCAGGCGTAGGCATTGGTCCGCAGGGTGGCGCTGTCATACTCGTAAAACCGCAGCTGCTCCACCGACTCCCTGCCCCCCTCGCCCTGGGTGGTGACCGGGGAATACCCGGCAAAGCCGGTGAAATCCACGATCTGGTCCCCGGAGGCCTGTACGCCCCTCACCGCCTCGAACATATAGTGATGGGTCTTGGACAGGCCCAGGGCGTTCCAGTAGGCGGTGAGATGGTGGGCCACCTTCGGGCGTTCCGGGTCGATGATGAGCTCCGCCGACATGGTGGGGTAGATGCCGATGATGTTCCGGTTGGCGGTGTGGGTCTGGTAGTAGCCGCTGGCGGAGTGGGTGCCCCAGGTGTACAGCTTATAGGCGCCCACGTTGTTCACCGACGCATCGGTGCCCACCGGCCAGCGCTCGGCGATGTACGCGCCGTAGCGGGCGGTGATCTGATAGCACCGGGCCGGGTCGTTGCTGATGGCATAGCTCTGCCCGCCTATCGTGAGGCGCACGTCCTCGGCGCCCGGGGTCAAGAAAGTATAGCCGCTGAACCAGTCGTCAGCAGCGGCCCCCTGCTGGGAGTTGCCGCCGGTGGAGATGTAACACCGATCCCGAAGAAGGCCGTCGGTGCCGTCGCCCACCCGGCCCAGGTGGAACACCAGGGTGTACTCGTTGCGGGTGTAGCCCAGGTTGATCACGGTGCTGCCGTCGCCGGCGGCGGTCTTGAGGCCGCCCTCCTGGCCGGCTGCGCCGAACTCGCTGCTGCTGTCCGCGCTGGCAAAGGTGAAGTACTCACCGTCCGGGATGCCGGCCCCTCGCATCTGCTCGGCCGAGAGATAGTTGTTGATGGACACGTCGGGCGCCCCATGGCCCGGGGCGGCGTAGCCCACCGTCTGCCCGGCGGTGACGGTGATGGTCTGCTGGCCGGCGGCGGTGTAGCCGTCGTCGTTGGCGTTTTGCAGCCAGTAGACCAGGGTGACCGGCACCTGTGCCCCCTGCCAGTTGGCCGAGAAAACCAGGTCGTGGTCCGGCATGGTGTCGGGCGGCTTGGCCAGCGGCTCGCCGTTCCCGTTCTGCCAGCTCCAGGAATCAAAGGTGTAGCCCGGGCGGGTGCCGTCAGCGACGGCGGGGACAGCCTGCCCGAAGCGCAGGGGCAGCGGGTCCCGCACATTGCCGCCGTTCATTTTAAAATAGATGTAGTGCACCGCCCGGTCGTACCGCAGACGGATGACGGTGTTGCCGTCGGTGCTGACGCTGTAACTGGCCGCGTCCTCGGCGGAGGCGGCGGTGAGGGAAAAGCCGGCGTACTCCTTTACAAGGCCCATCTCCCGCAGGCTGACCCGGGTGGTGCCGCTGGCGGCGCTTTCGACGCTCTCCACCACCGTGTACTCGTCGTCGTCGGCGTTTTGTTGCAGGTACTCCACCCGGAACTCCACATCCCCCGACAGGGTGTAGGTCACCGGGATGCGTATCTGCACATTGCCGTTTTCGTCCTTGTACCAGTCGTTTTCCGTCTCGTTCCAGCCGGCGAAGCCGGCGGTGCGGCAGTTTTCGAGAAAGGCCTGGTCCAGCGTGCCGGAAAACAAGCTCTGCCCCAGCATATCGTTCAGGGCGGCTACCGCCGCCTGTACGCCCTGGTCTGTTGAGTCGGTGAGGATGCGGGGCGTCAGCCCCGCCAGCGACTGGGAAGCCGGCAGCGCCATGGAGATGGTGCTGTTCAGGCCGTAGGGGGTGGTGGTGGTCTCCGCGGCCACCGAGTGGGAATCGTTGTCAAACTGGTAGTACAGATTGATCACATACTGCCCCTGGCTGCTGTACCGGGCCACAAAGACGGTGTCGCCGGTGACGGTGTACAGGGTGTCGTCCGAGGCGTACAGCGCCGCCCAGTCGCGGAAAAAGTAGCCCTGGCGGGCGGGCGGGTCGGGGATGGCGCGGGGCGCGCCGCCGTTCCACTCGCCGTTGAACAGGTACCAGGTAGCCCCCTCCACCGGCGTGAAGCCGATGTTCTCCGCGGCAAGCTCCGCCCCGGTGTACAGCTTCGCGCCCTCGGGCACATCCTCCAGCACCACGTTTAGCGAGGAAAAGTTGTAGTTGACGAACTCCACCCGGTAGGTCTGCGGCGCCTCCTCCGGCAAGGGCGCGGCAAGCCGGGCGGGGCTCGTCTCCGGCGCGGGGCTCGTCTCCGGCGCGGGGCTCGTTTCCGGCGCGGGGCTCGCTTCCGGCGCGGGGCTCGCTTCCGGCGCGGGGCTTCCCTCCGGCGCGGGGCTTCCCTCCGGCGCGGGGCTCGTCTCCGGCGCGGGGCTCGCTTCCGGCG
>DXAC01000061.1 GCA_019117205.1 Candidatus Allofournierella merdigallinarum
GGCCTGCCGAAGTACGCGGATGGTAAAGAAATTCTTTATACCATTACTGAGGATACTGTACTGGGCTATACCTCCACGGTGGACGGCTTCAATGTGACCAACACCTACACGCCGGAGCAGACCAGCGTTACTGTGACAAAGGCATGGGACGATGCGGGCAATCAGGACGGCCTGCGTCCTGCGGAAATTACTTTGAAGCTGCTGGCGGATGGCCAGGAAACCAAGGAGACACTGACACTCAGCAGCGGCAATAACTGGACAGGAACCTTTAACAATCTGGACAAATACCGCGATGGCGGGGAAGAAATTGTCTATACCATCGAGGAGGTGGAGGTAAGCGGCTATGACACGGTAATTAACGGGGACGCTTCCACAGGTTTCACAGTTACTAACAGCCACACCCCGGCTACTACGGAGGTTTCTGGTTCTAAGACATGGGATGACAAGGAGGATCAGGACGGAAAACGCCCGGATTCCATTACTATCCGTCTCTATGCCAATGGCGAGCAGGTGGATGCTGTGACTGTAACTGCCGAGGAAGGCTGGAAGTGGAGCTTTACGAACCTTCCGAAGTACGAAAACGGCAGTGAGATCCGCTACACCATTACAGAGGATGTGGTTCCCGGCTATCAATCCGAAGTGGACGGCATGGATGTGACCAACCACTATACGCCGGGGCAGATCAATATCCCTGTCACGAAGAACTGGCAGGATCGGGACGATGCAGACGGTATCCGGCCGGACTCCATCACCGTGAAGCTGTATGCGGATGGCAAGGATACCGGCAGGGAGCTGATTCTGGATCAGGAAAATAACTGGACGGGCAGCTTCGATGAGCTGGACGAGTACGCCGGTGGCGTAAAGATCGTGTATACCATCGCGGAGATCGAAGTGAAGGGCTATGATACGGCGATCAGCGGCAGTGCGGAAACAGGCTTTGTTATCAGCAACAGCCACACGCCGGACATCCCGGATACGCCGGATGATCCCGACAAACCGGAGCAGCCGCAGAACCCTGGGCAGCCTGAAACCCCGGACACGCCGAAGGATGATACCCCGCAGACCGGAGACACAACTAATCTGGCCTTGTGGGTAGCTTTTCTGGCAATATCCGGTACAGGTCTGACTGCAACACTGATCATTGGGAAAAAGAAGCGGTATCGTGGAAAGCACATGAAATAAGGAAAGAGGCGGCAAGGTAGGTGCATAACCTGCCCTGCCGCCTTTTCTATAAGGAGCAATGTGAGATGAAATATAAAAAGATAATCCGTACTTTGGCGCTGACCCTGTTCTCCAGCCTTTTTCTTCTTTCTGCTGCTGTGGTTATTTCCTATCTTGGGGAGAGCCGGGCGCAGGAAGCCGCTTTTGATGAACTGGAGGAGCTGGCTGCCAATGCACAACGCCCCATTTGTACGAGCAGAGGATACAGGAATTGTTTCTGGAAGCGTTGAGCAGCCTGATGGAGAATAGGGACAGCCTGATTGATGACTGCCGGGCGGTTATGCACGTTTTAGGTGACTGCAAGGCAATCGACCGGGAGATGGATGAGGTCAGAAGTGAAATGGAAGTGACCACGGGGCTGATGCAGAGGCTGATAGACGAAAATGCCACAAGGAAAATGGACCAGAATGATTACCGGAAACGGTATGACGGATACGTCAGCCGGTATGCCGCATTGGAAAGCAGGATGGACAGCTTGGAGCAAGAACGGAAAGAAAGGGAATTCAAATACGATATTTTCAGCGGATTTCTGTTCGAGCTTGGGGAAATCCATGAATTGCCGCTTGCCTTTGTTGACCGGCTGTTCTACCAGTTAGTCGATTTTGCTACGGTTTATTCAGATGGCAGGGTGCTATTTACTTTCAGGAACGGGACGGAAATCACAGCGGAGATGTAAAAATAAGCCCGGAACCAGGTTTTGAGCGTTGGGTTCCGGGCCTTTCTCTGGGATGGATTCTCAGGCAGATCTGATGTAAAATGAAAACGATAGCAAATCGAAAAACGGTAGCCTTTCTCTAATAGGAAAGAAGGCAGCCGTTCAGTCTGGAATTGCAAATCCAAAAACGATAGCCACAAGATGTTGATTGTATCAATTTGGACACGCAATATGGTGGGGCAGCGCCCCCAGGGTGATCTGCACCTTTTTGGAGGGCTGCGAGCTGGACGGCGTCACGATCGTGCCGTTTTGCACCTCCGGCTCCAGCGGCATCGGCTCCAGCGCCGAGGAGCTGCAGCCTTTGGCGCCGCAGGCCAACTGGCTGGAAAGACAGCGCTTTGCCGGCGGCGCATCCCGGCAGGAAGTAGCGGACTGGATACAGGAGCTGGCACTTTTTTCGCAAACTGATCCCGCCATATAAAGAGAGCAGGCGTCCCAATGCAGCATTGGGACGCCTGTTTCATCCTTTAATGGCTGGCGCAGTAGGGACATGTTTTGCCCAGCAGATCGTTTTTCAGTTGGTTGCCGCAATAAGGGCAAAGGCCGCTGCGCCGCAGCTGTTTTCCGGCAGCTTCCGCCTGCTTTTTGCAGTCCTCCAGGGCGGGCCCCGCCAGAGAGAGGGGCACAGACAGCACGGTCACGCCGCCATTTTGGTCGGAACCGCTGAGGTAGTCCCGCCAGCGCAGCTGGCGGCCCAGCAGAAAGGACACGCCCAAATCAGAGCCGGACAGCGGCTTCCAGGGCAGCCAACCCTCGGGGCCGCTGAAGCTCGTCCGCCCCCAGCGCAGCCCGTTTTCCCGGAGCAGCCGGGCATTTTGCTCCCCCTCTGCCACCAACTGTGCCGCCGCCGGGCCGCAGTTGTGCAGCACCGAAAGGGTATCGGAGATCCGCCCGCCGCCGTCGGCAAGATCGAGCAGATATTCGCCTGTGCGAACTTTCTCGGCGGTGATATGCCAGAACGTGTCCCATTGCCGCTGCAGCTGTGCTATTTGCGTCGGCGAAGCCAGTCGCAGAGCATTGGCATAGAGCTGATCCATCCGGTAATGGGTCCAGCGGTGGTCCGGGCCGGTATAGCGCTCCACACAGCAGACCAGTTTTTTGTCCCGTATCCCGGCCATGAACACCTTGATCCAGGCGAACCATACCTCTGCCCGTGCGGGATGGTCCTGCACAAGGGCGGCGCACCGCCCGTGGGGATATTCTTTTGCCTCAAGCAGGGCGTCAATGTCCGCAAGATGCTGTTCCAGCGGGTCAGCCGCTTCCTGGTGCAGTTTCATCATAAACGTATCCTCCGGCTTTGCTTTCCGCCCGGGCGGCTAGCCGCTGCGGGGCTTTTTTTTACTATACCATATCTGCCGCCGTTTCTCAACGCCATCCGACGGTTGTCGGGCGGCGGTGCGTTGTGTTATACTTAATTGCAGACCAGAAAATGGCAGGGAGGCACACAGATGAAAATTGGCATTCTTGGCGCCGGCAGGATCGCCACCGTTATGGCGGACACCATCCGCCAGCTGAACGCCGCCGGCCACCCCGAGGCGGAGCTGTACGCCGTGGCAGCGCGGGATGCCGCGCGCGCCCAGGCGTTCGCCGCCGAGAATGGGGTGGAAAAGGCGTTTGGAAGTTACGAGGAGATGCTCAGCGACCCGGCGCTGGAGCTGGTGTACATCGCCACGCCCCACTCCCACCATTACCACCAGATCAAGCTCTGCGCCGACCACGGCAAGCACATCCTGTGTGAAAAGGCGTTCACCGTCAGCGCACGCCAGGCCCAGGACGCCATCCGCTACTGCGAGGAGAAAGGAGTGCTGGTGACCGAGGCCATCTGGACCCGCTACCAGCCCATGCGGCAGGTCATCCTGGATACCCTTGCCAGCGGCGTGATCGGCGAGCCCAAGCTGCTGGCGGCCAACCTTGGATACCCCATGACCGAGAAAATACGCATCGTGGAGCCGGCTCTTGCGGGCGGGGCGCTGCTGGATGTGGGCATCTACACGCTGAACTTCGCCGAGATGGTGTTCGGCCACGCCGACGGCGCCTGGGGCCTGTGCACCAAAAACGAGACGGGCGTGGATATGATCGACAGCATGACCCTGACCTGGGCGGACGGACGGGTGGCGAACCTCACCGCCGCCGCCACCGCCATCTTCGACCGGATGGGCATCGTCTACGGCCCCCGGGGCTACCTGGTGGTGGAGAACATTAACAATCCCCAGGGCATCCGGGTCTACAACGAGCAGCGTAAGCTCATCCACAGCATCGACTGCCCGCCCCAGCTCACCGGCTATGAATACGAGGTGCTGGAGACCATCGACTGTGTCCGGAAAGGGCTTTTGGAGTGTCCCTCCATGCCGCACCGGGAAACGGTCCACATGATGGAGCTGATGGACCACCTCCGCGCCCAGATGGCGGTGCGCTACCCCTGTGAGGAGGCGGACGACCTTTGACAAGGGCAGGGGAGGGGCCTCTTTCGGGCGGTCGTTCTCTTTTGCGGCCCATTGTGCTATAATTTGCGTAAAGCGCAGACACGGAAAGGGGATAGCATACCAATGGAACGTCGGGACAAAATAAACTATTATCTTGACCTCGCGGAAAGCGTATCCCAGCGGGGCACCTGTATGCGCCGGCACTACGGCGCGGTGATCGTAAAAAACGACGAGGTCATCTCCACCGGCTATGTGGGCGCGCCCCGGGGCCGGAAGAACTGCGACGACATGGGGGTGTGCATCCGGGAGAAGCTGCGGATCCCCCGGGGCGAGCGGTACGAGCTGTGCCGCAGCGTCCACGCCGAAGCCAACGCCATCATCAGCGCTTCCCGGGACAAGATGCTGGGCAGCGCGCTGTATCTTGTGGGCATCGACATGGCCACCGGCGACTATGTGAAGAACGCCAGCAGCTGCTCCATGTGCAAGCGGATGGTCATCAACGCGGGCATCGAGCGGGTGTACATCCGCGACACCCGGGACGACTACCGGGTGGTCAACGTGCAGGACTGGGTGGAAAACGACGAGTCGCTGGACGGCGTGTTCGGATATTGAAGCAAAGGCGGGCCTGACCCTTGAAAGACAGTAAACTGAAAACCATATATGTCTGTACCCAGTGCGGCGAGACCAGCCCACGATGGATGGGCCGCTGCCCCAGCTGCGGGGCCTGGAACACCATGGTGGAGGATGTGGTGGCTCCCGAGCCGAAGACTTCCGGCCGTCCGGCCGCCGGACGGCCGGCGGGAGCCACCCGCCTGAGCGCACGCCGTTTATCCGAGGTGAGCACCACCGAGGAGAAAAGCCGCATCGTCACCGGCATCTCCGAGCTGGACAGGGTGCTGGGCGGCGGCGTGGTGCTGGGCAGCGTGGTGCTGCTGGGCGGCGAGCCCGGCGCGGGCAAATCCACCCTGCTTTTGCAGATGTGCGGCGCCATCAGCGACCGGTGCGAAGTGCTCTACATCACCGGCGAGGAATCGGTGCGTCAGATCAAGCTGCGGGCGGACCGGCTCCAGGTGCCCCAGCAGAACATCCACCTGGCCGCCGAGACCGACATCGACGAGATCTGCGGCCTGATAGAGCAGTCGAAGCCGGAGCTGGTGGTCATCGACTCCATCCAGACCATGCACTGCGGCGACGTGTCCAGCTCCGCCGGCAGCGTCTCCCAGGTGAAAGAGTGCTCGGCGCGTCTTTTGGCGGTGGCCAAAAGCTGTGAGATCCCCACGTTCATCGTGGGCCATGTGAACAAGGATGGCGCCATCGCCGGCCCCAAGGTGATGGAGCACATCGTGGACACGGTGCTTTATTTCGAAGGGGACAAGACCCTGCCGTACCGGGTGCTGCGGGCGGCGAAGAACCGCTATGGCTCCACCAACGAGATCGGCATGTTCGATATGACCGGCAGGGGACTGACCCAGATCGAAAACCCCTCGCTGGTACTGCTGGAGGGCAGGCCCCTGGGCACCAGCGGCAACTGCGTCGCCTGCACCATGGAAGGTACCCGCCCCATCCTCAGCGAGGTGCAGGCCCTGGTGACCAAGAGCAGCTTCAACGTGCCCCGGCGCACCGCCAGCGGCTTTGATTTCAACCGGGCCAACCTGCTGGTGGCGGTGCTGGAAAAGCGGGCCGGCTACTTCTTCGGCACACTGGACGTCTACCTGAACATCGTGGGCGGCCTGGAGCTGGACGAGACCGCCTGCGACCTGGCGGTGTGCCTTGCGATGGTCTCCTCGCTGCTGGACAAGCCCATCGGCGACAAGACGGTGGCCATCGGGGAGGTGGGCCTGGGCGGCGAGGTCCGCAGTGTGACCTTTCTGGAGAATCGTCTGCGGGAGGCCCAGCGCATCGGGTTCGACAGGGCCATCGTGCCGCGCCACAGCCTGAAGCAGCTGAACGGGGCGGATTTTCCCGGCCTGGAGCTGGTGGGCGTGAGCTATCTGCGGGACGCCATCCAGACCATCAAATGACCCAGCACACCGGAACCCGTGCAAACCGGGTTCCGGTGATTTCGTATAGCCGTTAGCTCACAATGTTTAGAAAAGGTGTGAAAAATGAGCCAGAAGAATGAAATACTTTCGCTGCTCAAAGTTCATGGTGCGATGACCCAAGGAGAGTTGGCGCAAGCGATGTATGGCGACAGTCTCCACACACCCAATATATATTTTGCGCTCATGTCCCTTGTGGAGGACAAGCTGGTATTGCGATCCGCCACGCGTCCTGCGATGTACTCCCTTTGTGGAGAGCCGTTTTCGGGACAGGAAGAAAATGCCGGAATACACCATTCGCGTTTCAAGAATACGGAGGCGTTGCGATCGAGCACAAAGCAGAAGATGGTCACCATGTCTGCGGAACGTGCGATTTGCCTGATACGGGATTATTCTCAGGTAACTATAAAGGATGCACACGGCAGATATATGTCCTGGCAGCATTGTTACAAAGCGTTCACCGAGAACAGGAATAAAACGGATCCACAAACGATAGATTTTCTAGCGCTCCACCTTGCTTTCTATTTGGCCAGCTGGGGAATGTACAGGGGGCCTTCTTTTCTTTTTCAAAAAGATTACAAGGTACATACTCCCATCGTACAAATGCTTCAGGAAGAAAAATATGCTCCCTTGCAGGGGATTTCCGCCGAAAATTTGTGTAAAGCGAGTAAACTCACCTTGTTAGAGGAGATAAGTGCAAGAATAAAAATCTGCTATGCAGAAGAAAAACCATCGTTCGAGGGCGTGCCGAACAATGCAACGGACACGCTGGTAACAAAGATTTTGCTTGGAACATTGGGATGTGTACCGGCTTTCGATCGCTACTATGTACAAGCCGTCAAAAAACATCACATCTCAAGTGGGCAATATGGCAGCGTCTCTGTCCACCGTATTGCAAAATTCTACTGTGACCATTTGGAAGAATTTGAAAAACTGAGGAGGGAATTGAGCTGCTGTGGCGTCGAATATCCGCCTATGAAACTAATGGACATGTGCTTCTGGCAGGATGCCTACATTGAAGACCGGCAACGACGATAACCCTCGCAATGCGGGACAGGGAACCACAAAGTGCAATGGAAAGTTTTGGGTATATAGTCCGTGCACACGAATTTCCTAGCAAAAGTACGTAAGACGCAGGTACCGCGTTTCGTGAGACATCCAGGGTACTGAAAAAAGTAGCCGGCCCGTTTTTCCATCATCGCCACCGGTAAACAGGTTGGCCTGGATGAAGTCAATGCCGCTGCTGATGACAGTTGCGATTTCTGCAATCCCGGCAGCGGACAACAGCGCCCCAAAAGACATGGAGACACTGAAAGACTTGACAAAAGCCGAAAGGGAGGGTATACTGATTTCAATAGATGCAATTTCGCTAAATAAAAATTTAGCGAAATTGAGGGGAGGGGCAAACGCCGGAAAAGTCCGTTGAGGCCTGTATCTGTGTTGAGGTCTGTATCTGTGCTATATTTTGCCGGCGGCCAGAGATCGGTCCTTTGGCAGGTTTGCGGCGTTTGCGCCGGCTCTGTTCGTTCTGTTTTCATTTGGCCGCCGTGCATCCCATTGCCGATGCCAGAACTTATCGCTTATCTTTTCCAGCCGCTTTTGCAAGGAGTTTTTCATGAGTACCTACATTGATACCATGCACCCGGAACGCCATGCGCCCTACGACGACATTCCTCGGGATGTGCGGGATTTTCTCAATTATATGGGCGCCATCCTGAACCGCTCGCCCCGCACCGTCAACGGATACTACATCGACTTGCGTACCTTTTTCCGCTTTCTGCTGCGGCAGCGCGGCGTTGTGCCGGCATCCTGTGCCTTTGAGGATATCGACATCCGCGGCGTGGACACCCAGGCCATTGCCAGCGTCACCCAGGCGGAGATCTATGAATATCTTTACTATTTAAAGAACGAGCGCGGCAACGAGCCGGCGGCTCGGGCCCGCAAGCTCACCAGCATCAAGAGCTTCTACCGCTTCATGACGGTGAAATCCAACCGCATCGCCGAGGACCCCGCAAAGGATATCTCCATCCCAAGCCTTAAAAAGGCGCTGCCGCGATATCTCTCGCTGGAAGAAAGCATTGATTTGTTAAAAAATATACAAAGCGACTTTTACGAGCGGGACTTCTGCATCCTGACGTTGTTCCTCAACTGTGGGATGCGGCTCAGCGAGCTGGTGGCCATCAACGTGAACGATTTCAAGGAGGATACCATCCGCATCGTGGGCAAAGGCAACAAAGAGCGGCTGGTCTACCTGAACGCGGCCTGTGTGGACGCACTGGAGCATTACAAAAGCGCCCGGGCGGCGCTGAAAAAGCTGGCCGAACCCCGGGCGCTGTTTGTCTCCGCCCGCACCGGCAAGCGGCTCACCGCCCGACGCGTGCAGCAGATCGTGGAGCGCTGCCTCCAGTCGGCGGGGCTTTCCGGCAAGGGCTATTCGCCCCATAAGCTCCGCCACACTGCCGCCACCCTGATGTACCGCCACGGAAACGTGGATATGCTGGAACTCAAGGAGATCCTGGGCCACGCCCATGTGTCCACCACCGAGATATACACCCACATCAACACCGACAAGCTCCGCAAGGCGGCCAGCTCTACTCCCCTGTCCCGGATGAAATTCCAGCAGCCGGAAACGCCCGCCTCAGAACAGCCCGCCGAAGAGCAGGCTGAGGATGGCTGACAGACCACAGGGAAGCATACAGGCAAGGCAGACGGCAAGATACCGGTTGACCAACCGCCGGCAGCAGGGCCGCACCGTCTGGGCGGAGCCCCCCACACAGCAGCCCGCCAGGCCGCGGGAAAGCTGTAAAGCCGAAACACTTAACAGTATTACCAGAAGGCTTCCCAGCACCTCCGGCAGCCACAGCACCAGGGCCTGGAACAAAAGGCCCTTTGCCGCGCCCAGCCTGGAATAGAGCAGCGCCAGATACACGCCTGTGCCGGCGCCTTTCAGCAGCATCAGCAGCGGGATGAGCCCCACCCCCAGCACGCAGAAGCCGAACACGGCCAGCAGGGTGCATTGGCAAAACAGCGAGAGAAAACCCGCGCTGAAGACCATCGCCGGGCCGCCGGCCCGATGCAGCTCCAGCTGGATGGAAGCGGCGTAGTCCGCATAGGTAACTAGCGGCTCCCGCAGCACGCCGCTGCAAAGGGAGCCCGCCCCCAGGCCGACGAGATACAGCGCGCCCATGGCCAGCGCGGCCGTGCCGGGAGCAGTCCGCCGCCCGGCGCGCCGGGCGGCAGGCCGGGGCATGGAAGCCTGGTCCCGGGATTTGGCCGGCACACGGCTCGTCCCGGTATCGGCGGGCTTTTGGGGCGTCTGCTGCGCTGCCCCGGGCGCGGGGCGGCTCACAGACGGCGCCTGGGCGGGCGCGCTGGAAGCGGCGGGTCTTGCAGCGGGGGCCGGAACGGCCCCCTCCGGGCGATACGTCCACATAGCTTGTACCTCTTTTGCGTTTGAATTGGTACAATGTATGCGCCCCGCCAAAAAGATATGCGAAAAGCCCGCCGTACGGGAGGACCCCGCGGCGGGCTTTTGTCATGCCGGAAGCCGGCTTTTCTTCTTTTTGGGCGGCGTCACGCCGAGAAAACCGCCCAGGCAGCCTGCGAGCAGGTCGCAGACTAGTTTGATGCCCGCCATGGCGGTGAACTCGAACTGGCCGTTGAGCAGCGCCGCCGCCAGGTACAGCAGGAAA
This sequence comes from Candidatus Allofournierella merdigallinarum, assembly GCA_019117205.1. GTDB lineage: Bacteria > Bacillota > Clostridia > Oscillospirales > Ruminococcaceae > Allofournierella_A > Allofournierella_A merdigallinarum. The sequence continues at coordinate 10,091 of DXAC01000061.1, forward strand.
AAGCCCACCCCCGCGCACAGGCCGCAGAACAGCCCGTTTTTTCTGACGCCCCGCGCCAGCACGAACCCGCAGACAAAGCACCCCAGCGCCGCGGAGCAGGCGGCAAGTGGCGCCGCGCACCAGGCGGGGATCTGCGTTTTCGTGTAAGCCCAGCTGCAGCCAAGAAGCGCCGCGAATGTGACCCCCAGCCCGGACACCGCGCCGGCGAGGATGGCCCCCAGCGGCCCGCCGCCTGTGCTGCGCTTTGCGGCCTGCGCCGCCGTGCGTTGTTTTGCCATAAAAAAGCACCTCCCTGCACACTGTATCGTATGCGGAAAGGTGCTTTTTCAGTACAACGGAACAGGCGCCAGCCTTACTTCTGGGTGGGGGTCTCCATGTCCAGCTTGGTCACAGCCTGGATGGCGGCGCGGCGGAAGCGGATCTTGGTGCGGTCGCTGCCGGTCTCCAGAACAAAGGTGTCTTCTTTGATGGCGATGACCCGGCCGATGATGCCGCCGATGGTGGTCACCTCGTCGCCGATCTCCAGGGAATTCCGCATCTCGGCCTCTTTTTTCTGCTGCTTTTTCTGAGGCCGGTACAGCAGGAAGTACATCACCGCGAGCATGACCACGATCATAACGACCATGCTGATGTTGCTCATGGTGTTGGCGTCCATGTTGGAAGTGAGATACTGAATGTTCATCGTTTGTTTTACTCCTCTCGAAATCCGGATTCGCATTATGGATATTATACCGGAAAGAAGCGACATTTGCAAGCAAAACCGTTTCACCGCGGCCTGCCGGCGAAAAACGCCGCGGCGGGGCCGGTCAGATACGGGTGTCCAGCAGCGTCACATACTGGTCGTGGAACGACACATAGGTCCCGGCGTCCAGTTCGGCGCGGATGCGCTCCATGAGATGGTTGTAGAAATACAGGTTGTGCATTACCGCCAGCCGCATCCCCAGCATCTCGTCTGCCTTGAACAGATGGCGCAGGTAGGCGCGGCTGAAATTGCGGCACACCGGGCAATTGCACTGGGGGTCGATGGGGCGCTCGTCCTTTTCGTATTTCAGGTTCTTGATGTTGATGATGCCGCTCCAGGTATTCAGGTGGCCGTGGCGGGCGTTGCGGCTGGGCATGACGCAGTCGAACAGGTCCACCCCGCGCCAGACGCCCTCGATGATATTGCCGGGGGTGCCTACCCCCATCAGATAGCGGATCTTGTCCTTTGGCATAAAGGGCTCCACCGCGCTGATCACCCGGTACATCTCCTGTGCCGGCTCTCCCACCGCCAGCCCGCCGATGGCGTAGCCGTCCAGGTCCAGTTCGGCGATGCGCTTCATGTGCTCGATGCGCAGGTCATCAAAGGTACAACCCTGATTGATGCCAAACAGCAGCTGGTCGGGATTGGTGGCCTTTCCCTCGGCCTTGAGGCGGGTCAGCTCCGCCTTGCAACGCTCCAGCCAGCGCACGGTGCGCTGGCAGCTGGCTTTGGCGTAGTCGTACTGGGCGGGGTTTTCCACACATTCGTCAAAGGCCATGGCGATGGTGGAGCCCAGGTTCGCCTGGATCTGCATACTCTCCTCCGGGCCCATGAAGATGCGCCGGCCGTCCAGATGGGAGTGGAACGTCACCCCCTCCTCGGTGATATTCCGCAGCTTTGCCAGGCTGAACACTTGAAAACCGCCGCTGTCGGTGAGGATGGGCCCGTCCCAGCGGGTAAATTTGTGCAGGCCGCCCAACTCTGCGACCAGCTTGTCCCCCGGGCGCAGGTGGAGATGGTAGGTGTTGCAGAGCATCACCTGGCAGCCGATGTCTTTCAGGTCGAATGCGGACAGACCGCCCTTGATGGCCGCCGCGGTGGCCACGTTCATGAACGCGGGGGTCTGCACCGTGCCGTGGACCGTCTCGAACCGGCCCCTGCGGGCGGCGTGCTCGGTTTTGATGAGGTGATATGCCATTGTACAGCTGTTCTCCTTTACACGATAAGCATGGCGTCTCCAAAGCTGAAAAAGCGGTATTTCTGCCGCACGGCCTCCCGGTAGGCGGCCATGGTCTTATCATACCCGTAAAAAGCGCTCACCAGCATGATGAGGGTGCTCTCCGGCAGATGAAAATTGGTGATGAGGCCGTCCATGCAGCGGAACTCACAGCCCGGGTACAAAAAGATGTCGGTGTCGCCGCTGCAGGCGCGGATCTCGCCGTATTTAGCCGCCACCGACTCCAGCGTGCGGCAGCTGGTGGTGCCCACACAGATAACCCGGCCGCCCCGCGCCTTTGTCTCGTTGATCTTGCGGGCGGTCTCCTCGCTGACGCTGTACCACTCCGAGTGCATCTGATGGTCGGCGATGTCCTCCTCTTTCACCGGGCGGAAAGTGCCCAGCCCAACATGCAGGGTGACCTGGGCGAACTCCACGCCCTTTTGCCGCAGCCGGTCCATCAATTCGGGGGTGAAGTGCAGCCCGGCGGTGGGGGCGGCGGCGCTGCCCAACTCTTTGGCGTACACCGTCTGGTACTGGCTCTGATCCTCCAGCTGGCGGGTGATGTAGGGCGGCAGGGGCATTTTGCCGAACGCGTCCAGCTTTTCGTACAGCGTCTCGGTGTCGTAGAAGAACTCCACCAGCTTGTTGCCGTCCTCCCTGGTCTCGCGGATCACCGCTTTCAGGCTGCCGTCGCCAAAGACGACTTCCGTGCCCGCCTTGAGCCGCTTGCCGGGCTTCGCCAGGCACTCCCACACATCCCCTTTTACCTGGCGCAGCAGCAGGATCTCGCTTACCGCGCCGGTTTGGGCCTTTTCCCCCACCAAACGGGCGGGCAAAACCTTGGAATCGTTCACAACAAGCAGATCGCCCGCATATAACAGGTCAGGCAGGTCGTGAAAGACCCGGTGCTCCATCGCGTCGGAGTCCCGGTGCAGACAGAACAGACGGGCGGAATCCCGCGGGTCGGCGGGTTCCTGGGCGATGAGCTCCTTGGGCAGATCAAACCAAAAATCTTTTTTGAGCATGGGGCATTTGCCTTTCTTACAATTGACATTGCCGGGCGGCAATGCTATATTTAAAACAAGTTTAATGGTACCTGTGCGCTGTGCACGCTATGCAATCTAATTTATTATATTGCATACATTGCCGGTTTTCAAGCCGGTTTTTTTTATATGCGCGGGCGCCGGCAAACGAAGAGGGTCATGAGGAAAGGAACGAATGTGTATGAAGCAGTATCAAGTGGGCGTCGTGGGCGCCACCGGCATGGTCGGCCAGCGGTTCGTTTCCCTGCTGGCGGAGCATCCCTGGTTCCATCTGGCCGTGGTCGCGGCCTCTCCCCGCTCGGCGGGCAAGACCTATGAGGAGGCGGTGGGCAGCCGCTGGGCCATGCCCGCCCCCATGCCAGAGCAGGTCAAGGGCATGGTGGTGATGGACGCCTCCCAGGTGGAGCAGGTCGCCGCCAAGGTGGACTTCGTTTTCTGCGCGGTGGACATGAAGAAAGATGAGATCCGCGCCCTGGAAGAGCGCTACGCCAAGGCCGAGTGCCCGGTGGTGTCCAACAACAGCGCCCATCGCTTCACCCCGGACGTGCCCATGGTGGTGCCCGAGATCAACCCGGAACACCTGGAGATCATCGCCGCCCAGCGCAAGCGCCTGGGTACCAAAAAGGGCTTTGTGGCGGTGAAATCCAACTGCTCTTTGCAGAGCTATGTGCCCGCGCTGCACCCCCTCAAGGACGAATTCGGCCTTTCCCGGGTGCTGGTGTGCACCTACCAGGCCATTTCCGGCGCCGGCAAGACCTTTGCCACCTGGCCGGAGATGGTGGACAACTGCATCCCCTACATCGGCGGCGAGGAGGAAAAGAGCGAGCAGGAGCCGCTGAAGCTGTGGGGCAAGGTGGAGGGCGACGCCATCGTGCCCGCCACCGCTCCCTCCATCACCGCCCAGTGCCTGCGGATCCCCGTGTCCGACGGGCACATGGCCGCCGTGTTCATGAGCTTTGACAAAAAGCCCTCCAAGGAGGAGATCCTGGCCCGCTGGGTCGGCTTTGAGGGCGAGGCCCAGCGCCTGGCGCTGCCCAGTGCCCCCAAGCACTTCCTCCACTACTTTGAGGAGGCCGACCGCCCCCAGACCAAGCTGGACCGCAACCTGGAAAACGGCATGGCGGTGTCCATCGGGCGGCTGCGGCCGGACACCCAGTACGACTACAAATTCGTCTGCCTTTCCCACAACACCCTGCGTGGCGCGGCGGGCGGCGGCGTGCTGCTGGCCGAGCTGCTGGCGGCCAAAGGCTATTTCGACTGTCCATTCCACGTCATTTGAAAGGAGTTGTCTGCAATGAAGAAACTGATCTTCACCGGCTCCGCCGTGGCCCTGGCCACCCCCATGCTGCCGGAGGGAAAAGTCAACTTTGAGGCCTTTGAAAAACTGGTGGAGTTCCAGATCCAGGGCGGCACCGACGCGCTGGTGATCTGCGGCACCACCGGCGAGTCCGCCACACTGAAAGACGACGAGCATCTGGAGTGCATCGCCCGGGCGGTAAAGATCACCGCCGGCCGCGTGCCGGTGATCGCCGGTACCGGCTCCAACTACACCGAGCACGCGGTGGATATGTCCAAGGAGGCCAAGGCCCTGGGCGCAGACGCGCTGCTGCTGGTGACCCCCTACTACAACAAGACCAGCCAGAAAGGCCTTGTGGCCAGCTTCAACACCATCGTGGACGCGGCGGGCCTGCCGGCCATCCTGTACAATGTGCCCTCCCGCACCGGGGTGAACATCGCCCCCAAGACAGCGCTGGAGCTTTCCAAAAACCCGCTGATCTGCGGCATCAAGGAGGCCAGCGGCAACATCAGCCAGATCGGCCAGGTGGCCGCGCTGTGCGGCGACGAGCTGCCCCTTTACTCCGGCAACGACGACCAGGTGGTGCCCATCCTTTCGCTGGGCGGCAAGGGCGTGATCTCGGTGGTGGCCAACGTGGCCCCCGCCGCCATGCACCGGATGTGCCAGCTGTGGTTCGAGGGCAAAACGGCCGAGAGCCTGGCGCTGCAGCTGGAGCTGATGGGGCTGTGCAACGCCATGTTCTGCGATGTGAACCCCATCCCCGTCAAGGCCGCGCTGAACATGATGGGCTTTGCCGCCGGCCCCTGCCGGCTGCCGCTGGTGGAACTCAGCGAGGAGAACGCCGCGCTGGTGCGCCGCGAGCTTGAAAAGGCGGCGCTTTTGTAAAAGGCATCAAGGGGCCTGCGCCGGTGGGCGCGGGCCCCTTGCGGAATGAGACAAAACAGGAGTTTACGCTATGACCAGGATCATCATTCAGGGCATCAACGGGCGCATGGGCAAGGCGCTGTGCGAACTGATCGAGCAGCGGGAGGACTGCCGCGTGGTGGGCGGCGTGGACATCACCTCCCCCAGCGGAGCCATCCCTGTGGCCGCCAGCCTGGAGGAGCTGAACCTGCCGGCAGACGTGCTCATCGACTTCTCCTGCCCGGCCGCCACCAAAAGCGCCCTGCGTTTCTGCGCGAAAAACGCCCTGCCCTGCGTGATCTGCACCACCGGGCTGGACGAAGAGGCCGAGGCGCTGATCGCCGAGGCCAGCGCCTGTTGCGCCGTGTTCAAAAGCGCCAATATGTCCATGGGCATCAACCTGCTGGCCCGCCTGGCCCGGCAGGCCGCGGCGGCGCTGGGGCTGGAGTACGACATCGAGATCATCGAAAAGCACCATCACAACAAGGTGGACGCTCCCAGCGGCACCGCCCTTTTGCTGGCGGACGAGATCAACAAGGCGGCCAGCGAGCCCTATGAGTATGTCTACGACCGCCACGCCGTCCGCCGCAAGCGCTCGCCCCACGAGATCGGCCTGCACGCGGTGCGGGGCGGCAGCATCGTGGGCGAGCACGAGATCCTGTTCTGCGGCCCGGACGAGGTCATCACCCTGGCCCACAGCGCCGGCTCGCGCCGGGTGTTTGCCAACGGCGCGGTGAACGCGGCGGTGTTCCTTTCCCGCAAAGGTCCCGGGCTTTACACGATGGAAGACCTGATGCAGGAGCTTCTGTGAGCATCCACAACGGTAGATCGTCATGAGAAAACAGATCCTTGCCTTTGTGCTGGCACTGCTGGCCCTGCTGGTGCTGGTGCCGACACTGGGGCATTTCATCACACTGTCGCGGCCCGCTTCGGCGCCCCTGCCCCAGGCGACGCCCTCCCCCGCCCCAACGGCCGCGCCCACACCAACGCCCGGCCCCACCGTGTCCACCGTGCGGTTCTCCGCCACCGGGGACAACCTGATCCACACCGGCATCTACAACCAGGCAGCGCGCCGGGCCCGGGCCGAGGGAAAAGAGGGCTACGATTTTTCCTACTGCTACGACGCGGTGCGGGATTTCTACGCCGGGTTCGACGTGAACTGGATCAACCAGGAGACCCTGGTGAACGACGAGCTGGAACCCAGCAGTTATCCCTGCTTCTCCACGCCGGGCGACATGGGCCGGGAACTCTACGACACGGGTTTCCGGGTGTTCAGCCTCGCCAACAACCACACCTATGACAAGGGGGCGGAGGGCATCGCCGCCACACGGCGCTTTTGGGCGAGCCTGCCGGAGGACGCGGTCACCTGCGGGCTGTATGCGGGCGAGGAGGATTACGACAACATCGTCATCCGGGAGACGAACGGCATCCGCATCGCCTATCTCTCCTACACCGAGTTCACCAACGGCATCCCCACCCCGGCGAACGCCGAGGCAAACCTTATCTACACCAGCCAGACCGACGTGATCCAGCGGCAGATCGAGCTGGCCCGCCAGCAGGCGGACTTTGTGGTGGTGGGGGTACACTGGGGCGTAGAGGGCAGCCATAAGGCCACCAAAGCACAGCAGGCGCTGGCCCAGCAGCTGGCGGACTGGGGCGCGGGAGTGGTGATCGGCACCCATCCCCATGTGGTGCAAAACGCCCAGTGGCTCACCGCCGCCGACGGCCGGCAGGTGTTCGTGGCCTATTCCCTGGGCAATTTCCTCAATGCCCAGTCCACCGCCGACACCATGATCGGCGCGGTGCTCAGCTTCACACTGGAAAAGACCACCCAGCCGGACGGCTCCAGCGAGACGGTGCTCAGGGAGCCGCGGCTGCACCCCACCGTGAACCATTACGGCGGCAACTTCTCCCAGATCCGCATTTACTTTTATAAGGACTACACCGACGAGCTGGCCGCGGCCCACGGCGTGCGGGAAAATTTCCCCGATTTCAGCCGGGCGTACATCGAGTCGGTGCTTCGTGACAACATCGACGGGGCCTTTCTGGACCTGTAAAAACACAACGGAGGCGAAAACATATGAACGGCATCTCCACGATCTCCAGCGAACAGAACATCATGGTGGTGGCCTTTTCCGCCGTGCGCCAGAGCGAGGGGGGCCCGGCGCGCTACCTCTCCCCCTTTTCGGAGGCAGGGGTAAATCTTGACATGATCTGCCTGAGCCTGCCTCAGGGGGATGAGACCACACTGAGCTTCACCACCTCCTATGACAACTGGGCGCTGGTGATGCGCACGCTGCCTCAGGTGACCGCCGGCAAGGCCGGCCCCGCGCCCCTGATCAGCGGCGGCTACACCAAGCTGACCCTGTTTGGTCAGGAGATGGTAGGGATGTGCGGCGTGGCTTCCCGGGTGATGGAGGTGCTCGCCAAAGCCGGCGTGGCCATCCATCTGGTGACCACCAGCTCGGTGGATATCTCCCTGCTGGTGGCGGCGGAGGATGAGGACACCGCCATCGACACCCTGCGGCAGGCGTTTTCTCTGTAAAGCGAAACAACTATACAGTTTGCCCCCGGCTTTCGCCGGGGGCGTTTTTGCTTCCTGCGCGGCTTTTCCGGCCGCAAAGAGGCCCCCGGACCGGCAGTTTCCGGGCCCGGGGGCCGTTTTCTCCTTTGGGATGTCCGCGCCGTTACAGCCGGACCTTGTGGTAGACCTTTTTGCCCTTTTTGATGACCACGCCGGCGGCCAGTGCCTCGGCGCTGACGGAAAGGGTGGGGTCGGTGACCTTTTCCCCATCCAGCAGCACGCCGCCCTGTTGGATGAGCTGGCGGGCCTCCCGCTTGCTGGGCACCAGCTTCGCGGCCAGCATCAGGTCCAGGATGCCGATCTTGCCATCGGTGAGCTGGTCGGCGGAAAGGGTGGTGGAGGGCATGTTCGCCGCGTCCGCGCCGCCGCCGAACAGGCCGCGGGCGGTCTGTTGGGCCTTGGTAGCCTCCTCCTCGCTGTGGACCAGCTTGGTGAGCTCGAAAGCCAGGATCTCCTTGGCCTTGTTCAGCTCGCCTCCCTGCCAGTGGTCCATCTCGTCGATCTGCTCCAGAGGCAGGTCGGTGAGCATCCGCAGGCACTTGAGCACGTCCGCGTCGTCCACGTTGCGCCAGTACTGGTAGAATTCGTAGGGAGAGGTCTTTTCGGGGTCCAGCCAGACGGCGCCTTTCTGGGTCTTGCCCATCTTCTTGCCCTCGCTGGTGAGCAGCAGGGTGATGGTCATGGCGTAGGCGTCCTTGCCCAGCTTGCGGCGGATCAGCTCGGTGCCGCCCAGCATGTTGGACCACTGGTCGTCGCCGCCGC
>DXAC01000062.1 GCA_019117205.1 Candidatus Allofournierella merdigallinarum
CTGCGCCAGGGCATCCTGAGCGAGTTTCCCTCCGACGCCATCGTGGGCGAGGAATACCCCACAGTGAGCACCGCCGCGCCCGGAGCCGTGTGGTACATCGACCCCATCGACGGCACCACCAACTTCATCAACCAGCACCGCAACTACGCGGTGTCGGTGGGGTGCTGGCAGGGGGACGAAGCGCTGTTCGGCCTTGTGCTGGACGTAGAGGCAGACCGGCTCTACCACGCCCGTGCCGGGCAGGGCGCATGGTGCGGCGAAAGGCCGCTGGCGGCCGCGCGGCGGCAAAACGTTTCGGAGCTGCTGCTCTTCACCCCCGACGTGCTGCGCACCTTTTTGCAGCCCGGCCCCGGCAGGCAGGACCTGCTGCGGCTGGCGCAGGATGTGCGCGCCGTGCGCAGCATCGGCTCGGTGGCGCTGGAGCTGTGCGCCGTGGCCGCCGGCGAGGCGGACCTGTGCGTGGCGCTGCGCTCCTGCCCGTGGGACCACAACGCCGCCCGCATCATCCTGGAGGAGGCGGGGGGCGCCATTACCGGCCTGTCCGGCGCGCCGCTGCCCCTGAACGAGCCCGGCACCGTGCTGGCGGCGGGCTCGCCCGAAGCGCTGGCTCTGGTGCTGAAGCAGTACGGCATGCAATAACACGAAGGAGCCGATGGGAAGACCCCGCCGGCTCCTTTTTGAATGCAAGAAAATACCATCCCGCCGCCGTCGAAAGGCGTTGCGTCCCCGGCGGGGTTATGATAGGGTAGAATTGGCCTAAGGCCGCCGGGCCAGATGGGCCAGCTTTCTGCGCAGGGCGCGCAGGCCGCTTTGCAGGCTGGCGTAGACCCGGCTGGGCTGCACGCCCTCCCGGCGGGCGATCTGCCGGGGCTTTTCCTCCAGAAAATACCGGGCGTAGACCCGCAGCTTCTGTGCGGCGGGCAGGGCATGTAGCGCATCAAAGATCTCCCGCCGCATCATCTTGGCCTCAAAGGCTTCCTCCGGCGTCTCAGGCCAGAAAAGCAGGTCGTTTTCAATGCCGTTCCCATGGTCCAGGGAATACTGGGCCCGATAGCGGTACTTCCGCCGCTGCCAGGCCGCCTCGGCGCGCTCGAAGGCCCGGATGGCCTCGAACACTTCGTCGGATACCTCCACGAACACGTCCGCGGAATAAAGCGTGGGATAAAGCTTGCGCAGATTCACTTCCATAACGACCCTCCCGATGGTCCATCGTGTGTGTACAGGGCGGATCGGGAAGAGGGGGAGAGCGGCAGCGGAAAAGGGGAGCGCCGGCATTATGGATGCAGGTCAGCCGGCACGATGGTGCCGGTGTAAAGGCCAGCGCGGCCCCGCGGCGGCCGGGGCTTTTTTTGGCCGTGCCCCGGCGGCGGGCCCACAGCGGGACGCACTGGCAGCCATGAACGGGCTCCTTTCTCTCAAAAAGCGGCTTTGCACTTTCAGTGTACCGCGCAAAATCGCGCGGCGCAAGGGATCGTCGTGCAAAAAAAGGAACGATAAAAACCTTCCGGGAGGTAAAATGGAATGAAATGCTTTCTCACCGGCAATTTCAACAAGGCGAACTCCAACGAACTGAACCCCGAAAACGCTCTGGTGGACCGGCTGCGGGCGGCCCTGCCCAACCCCTGCGAGGCGGTCTATGTCTGCTCCGCGCCCAACAGCCCCTCTCTCACCGACCGCTTTGCCAAACAGGCCAAGGCCGGCTTTGAGGCGGCGGGTTTTGCCTTCAGCGGCTTCACCGTGCTGGACCGCCGCAATCAGGACGATACAAAGGCGCTGGTGCAGAAGGCGGACCTGCTGCTTTTTGCCGGCGGCCACGTGCCCACCCAGAACCGCTTTTTTCAGCAAATTGCGCTTCGGGACGCGCTGGAAGGCTTCGACGGCGTGATTTTGGGCGTCAGTGCCGGGTCCATGAACTGCTCCGAGGTGGTCTACGCGCCGCCGGAGCTGAAAGGAGAGGCACTGGACCCCGGCTATCCCAAGTATTACAGCGGACTGGGCCTGACCAAGACCATCCTCATCCCCCACTATCAGATTTTAAAGACCGACATCGTGGACGGCCTGCGCCTGATGGAGGACATCGCCTACCCGGACAGCATGGGCAGAAGATTCCACGCCATCATAGACGGCAGCTACCTCTATCTGGACACCGCCTCCGGCCGGGAAGAAATCTGCGGCGAGTCCTACATCATCGAGAACGGCGTGCTCACGCCGTTCTCCGCTTCGGGCGAGGTCGTGCCCCTGCGCTGAAAACAAAAAACGAGCCATCCCAAAACCGGGATGGCTCGTTTGACTTTCGGTCAATTTTTCTGCGCCCGCACCAGCAGCATCATCGGGCGGCGCAGTTCGTCCTTCATGCCAGGAATGTCCAGCATCTCCCGGGGCGGCACGGCCTCCTCCACGGCGGTGAGCGCAAAGTCCCGCTCCAGCAGGCCGTTCAATATCTGGGTCAGGGTGTGGTGCTGCTTGGCCACGTCGCAGCCAAGGAAATGGGTCTTGCGCTCGCCGGGCCGAAAGTAATCGTCCACCGGCCAGTAGAGCGGCGCGCCAGCGCTGTCATAGACCCAGTCCTGCCCCACGCCGGCGGTAAAGACCGGGTGCTCGATGTTGAACAAAAAGACCCCGCCCGGCGTGAGGGTGCGGCGCACCTTTTCAAACACCGCGCCGATGTCCTGGACGTAGTGCAGCGCCAGGTTGGAAACCACGCAGTCCCACTCTTCGGCGGGATAGTCGTATTCCTCGATGCCGCACACCCTGTACTCAATGCCCGCCGCACCGTTGCGCCGCCGGGCCTGCCCGATCATCTTTTCGCTCAGGTCCAGCCCCAGCACCCACGCCGCGCCCTGTTCGGCGGCAAACTTGCAGTGCCAGCCATAACCGCATCCAAGGTCGAGCACACGTTTGCCCTCCAGCGGCGGAAACAGCGGCTTAAGCTGATGCCACTCGCCCGCGGCGGCAAGGCCGCCCCGGCTGCGGGGCATTTTCGCATACTCTTCAAAAAAGTGTTCGTTGTCGTACTCATTGCGCATAAAGGCGTTCCTTTCATTGGGAACAGAGCAGCGCTGTCCCTTCATCGACTCGCTTTTGCACGGCCAGAACGGTGTGCTTCACCGACAGGTGCGAGGTGTCTATCACGTTCCGCTCATACTCTTCCAGGGAACAAAACTGCTTCCACATCGTTTCCACCAGCTCTGTGTTGACAGCCCGGTCCAGCTTTGCACGCCTGACCGCCCGCTTTAGTGTCTCGTCTCTGCCGGCCCGCAAAACGATATAGTGGATTTCATAGCCTTCATCCGCCGCATCCAGCCAGGGCCGCAGAAACCATGGCCCGACAATACCGTCAACAAACACCTCATAGCCGCCGCGCACGTAGCGCTTTGCAGCCTCGAGGAAGGCTTCGATCACCACGCCGTTCTGCTCGTTCGCTTCTGGCAGATGCGGCGGTACGGCCCCCTTGGCAAGATAATGATAAAAATCGTCGGTGTGCATGTGGACCGAACGCTCCAGACGGGACTCTTTCGCGGCGATGGAAGACACTGTACTCTTCCCGGTGCCCGGGGAGCCGGTGATGATGACGATCCTTCCTTGATGCATTTTGTTCCACCTCGCAGAACAGGTATTCGAGAAAAGCATAGCGATGAGAGCGCGCGCTACTTCCAGAGAAGGCGAAGGAGCCGCCCTGCCAGCCGAAAGGCTCGGCAGGGCGGCTTCTTTGATGATGTTTATTATTCCCACTCGATGGTGCCGGTGGGCTTCGGCGTCAGGTCGAAGCAGACGCGGTTCACGCCGGGCACCTCGGCGGTGATGCGCTGGGTGATCTTCTGCAGCAGGGCGAAGGGCACGTCCTCCACGGTGGCGGTCATGGCGTCGCGGGTGTTCACCGCCCGCAGGATCACCGGCCACGCAAACGAGCGCTTGCCGTCCTTCACGCCCACCGACTTGAAATCGGGGATGACGGTGAAGTACTGCCACACCTTGCCCTCCAGGCCCGCCGCGGCAAACTCTTCCCGCAGGATGGCGTCGGATTCCCGCACCGCCTCCAGGCGGTCGCGGGTGATGGCCCCCAGGCACCGCACGCCCAGGCCGGGGCCGGGGAACGGCTGGCGGTAGACCATGCAGTCCGGCAGGCCAAGCGCCTTGCCCACAACGCGCACCTCGTCCTTGAACAGCAGCTTGAGGGGCTCCACCAGCTGGAACTGGAGGTCCTCCGGCAGACCGCCCACGTTGTGGTGGGCCTTCACGCCATCGCTTTCCAGGATGTCCGGGTAGATCGTGCCCTGCGCCAGGAATTCGATGCCCTCCAGCTTCCTCGCTTCCTCCTCAAACACGCGGATGAACTCAGCGCCGATGATTTTCCGCTTCTGCTCGGGCTCGGCCACACCCTCCAGCTTGTTCAAGAAACGGTCGATGGCGTCCACATACACCAGGTTGGCGTCCATCTGGTCGCGGAACACCTCCACCACCTGTTCCGGCTCGCCCTTGCGCAGCAGGCCGTGGTTCACATGGACGCACACCAACTGCTTGCCGATCGCCTTGATGAGCAGCGCGGCCACCACCGAGGAGTCCACGCCGCCCGACAGGGCCAGCAGCACCTTTTTGTTGCCTACCTGCTTCTGGATCTCACGCACCTGCTCCTCAATAAAGGCCGCTGCCAGTTCCGCCGTTGTGATACGGGCCATGTCGTCGGGACGTTTGATGTTCTCCACTGTTGTATCTCCTTTTCTGTAAATTCAATGCTCCGTGCCGTGCCTTGTGTGCCTTTCGGCCCGCAGGCCGCCTTTTCCCTTTCACTATATCACAGGAGCCGATTATATTCAACGCCATTCCCGCCTCACAGCGCGGCAAAAAGCGCCCCCATCAGCGGGGCCGCCGCCAGCATCACCAGCGAGAAGGCGAGGGAAGACACCGACACCAGCGTCGCCCGCTGGGCCGAAGGCACCATCCCGTTCAGCGCCACGTCGCTGCGCACGTCCAGCAAGTCGTCCAGCATGCCGGCCAGAAAGCCCCCGGCAAAGGCGACGGGAAGGGAAGGGGCGGCGGCAAGCATCGCGCCGGCAAACACCCCGCCCGCGCACAAAAGCGCCAGCGGGCGAAAGGAAAGGCGCCGGGCAAACCTTGCGGCCTGGGCGCCCAGCGTGCCGCTCAAAGACAGGACGAACAGGGCGGGCCCCAGCCACCCGGCGGGCAGGCCCAGAGCGGGCAGCCGCGCCTGCAGCAGATACAGCAGCATGGTGGCCACGGCCCCCACAGCGGCGTTGCAGAGCATCAGCCGCAGCGCCTTCGGGCTGTGGAAGATGAAAACGGCGCTTTCCCGCACCGCTGTGCGGATGCGGCTGACAGCGCCGCCGGTGGGAACTTCCCGTTCCGGCTCCCGCAGCGCCAGCGCCGGCAGAAGGCCCGCCAGCGCCAGGGCGAGGTCCGCCCCATAGGCCGCCCGGGGCCCCAGCCACAAGGCGAACCCGGCGCACAGGGTGGCCAGCGCCGTGCCCACCCGCCACAGCGTCAGATCGTTGACGGCGAACTGCTGATAAGCCTCCTCCAGGCCGCACATCTTCAGGCTTTCATATGCCAACGCCTCCCGGGAGCCGGAAGCAAAGTTGTAGCCCAGGGCGCTCAGGGCCATGGCGAGGCAGACGCCGGCCATCGAGCGGGACAGCAGCATGGCGGCGCTGGCCGCCGCGAACATGCACTGGCTGGCCACCATGGAACGCTTGCGGCCGAACGCGTCGGCGATGACCCCGGAGGGCACCTCGAACAAAAAGCTGACAAGGTGGAATACACCTTCCGCAAAGCCGATCTCGGCAAGGGAGAATCCCCGCGCCGCCAGCAGCGCCACCCAGGACGCGCCGGCAATTTGCAGGCTGCTGATGGCCGTGACGGCGTACAGCCTGCGAAGCTGTTGTTTGATTTTGAACATAAAAAAATCTCCTTTTCTCACAGTGGTCTGCAAGCAAAAGGAGACAGAGCGCTAATTTTAAAAAGCCGGGCAAAACTGCGTCAAAAAACGGTCTCGGCCTTCAAAAAGGGCGCACTATCCCCTTTGAAGGCCAAAACAGTGCCTTTTTTCAGCTGAATGTTGGGGAATTTCCAGAACATCCGTGCGCCCTCCTTTCCTGATTACTGCTCAAAATTGTAGCACGCTCCACCGCCCGGTGTCAAGGGCAGGCGGGGCGTGCCGATGCCCCCGGGGCGACGTTACGGCTCTCCCCGCGTCAAAAATGCGCCGACTCCCGCGGCCACCAACAGCAGGGGAGCCAGCCGGGCGAACAGCCACTCAAAGGCGTGGAACAGCGTGCCGGCAACGGCGGCCTCGGGGTCGCTGAAGTTCCAGCACAGATAGGGGCTGTTCAGGACGAGCAAAACGGCCGAAAGCGCCACCACGGCCGCGCAGGCCAGGAGAAACAGCCGATGAAGCAGCTTTTGGGCTGCGGCCTTTCGCTGTGCCAGCTGCAGGTTGATGACCTCCAGCTTTTCGCAGATGGCTTTCAGGTCGTCCGGCTCTCGCCCGGCAGCCGTCTCCCCCAGCAGGGTGCTCACCGGCACCTCCAGCGCCGCCGACAGGGCGAGCAGCAGGTCGGAATCGGGAACGGACAGCCCCTGCTCCCACTTGGAAACGGTCTGCCGCACCACATGCAGCCTGACGGCGAGCTCCTGCTGGGAAAGGCCTTTCGACTTACGGAACACTTTGATGTTTTCGCTCAACATCCGGGATGACCTCCTTTTTTCGGTTGCTGCCACCATTCTACGGGAGCGGCGCCCGTTGCCGCAAGCAACGGGGGATAACATATGCAAAGACCCCGGAGGCCGCGGCCTCCGGGGTCTGTTGTTTCGGTCTGCGAAGCCGCGCCCCTTGCTTACTCAAATTCCACCGTTGCGGGGGGCTTGCCGGTGCAGTCGTAGAACACCCGGTTCACGTGGGGTACCTCGTTCACGATGCGGCTGGTGACCTTGGCCAGCACCTCCCAGGGTAGGGTGGCTGCCTCGGCGGTCATGAAGTCGGCGGTAGCCACCGCCCGCAGGGCGATGGCGTAGTCGTAGGTGCGCTCGTCGCCCATCACGCCCACGCTGCGCATGTTGGTCAGCGCGGCGAAGTACTGGCCCAGGCCCTTGTGAGCCCCGGCGGCCTCCACCTCCTCCCGGTAGATGGCGTCCGCCTGCTGCACGATCTTCACCTTTTCCGGCGTTACCGCGCCGATGATCCGCACCGCGAGGCCCGGGCCGGGGAAGGGCTGCCGGCTCACCAGATGCTCCGGGATGCCCAGCTCCCGGCCCGCCTGGCGCACCTCGTCCTTGAACAGGTCCCGCAGGGGCTCCACGATCTCCTTGAAGTCCACATAGTCCGGCAGGCCGCCCACGTTGTGGTGGCTCTTGATCACCGTGCTCTCGCCGCCAAGGCCGCTCTCCACCACGTCGGGGTAGATGGTGCCCTGCACCAAAAAGTCCACCGCACCGATCTTTTTGGCCTCTTCCTCAAAGACCCGGATGAACTCCTCGCCGATGATCTTGCGCTTTTTCTCCGGCTCTTCCACGCCGGCCAGCTTGTCATAAAAGCGCTGCTGGGCGTTCACCCGGATGAAGTTCAGGTCGTAGGGGCCGTCGGGGCCGAACACCGCCTCCACCTGGTCGCCCTCGTCCTGGCGCAGCAGGCCGTGGTCCACGAACACGCAGGTCAGCTGCTTGCCCACCGCCTTGGCCAGCATAACGGCGGCCACAGAGGAATCCACCCCGCCGGACAGGGCGCACAGCACCTTGCCGCCGCCGATCCTGGCCCGCAGGGCGGCCACCGTGTCCTCCACAAAGGAGTCCATCTTCCAGTCGCTGCCGCAGCCGCAGACATTGTGGACGAAATTCGCCAGCATCAGCGCCCCCTGCCGGGTGTGGAGCACCTCCGGATGGAACTGCACCAGGTACAGCTTCCGGGCCGCGTCCTCGGCGGCGGCCACCGGGCAGCTGTCGGTGTGGGCGGTGATGACAAAGCCCGGGGCGGGGGTCTCGATGTAGTCGTTGTGGCTCATCCAGCAGACGGTGCTCTCGCTCACGCCCTGGAACAGCGGGGAGGCGGTGTTCACGAACACCTCGGTCTTGCCGTACTCCCGCTGGGCCGCCCGGCTCACCCTGCCGCCCAGCACGTGGCTCATCAGCTGGGCGCCGTAGCAGATGCCCAGCACCGGGATGCCCAGCTCGAACAGCTCTTTGCCGATGGTGGGGGAGTCGGGCAGGTAGACGCTGTTGGGCCCGCCGGTGAGGATGATGCCCGCGGGCTTTTTCTCCCGCACCGCCTCGAACGCCTTTTTGTAGGACACGATCTCGGAATACACACAGCTCTCCCGCACCCGGCGGGCGATCATCTGGTTGTACTGGCCGCCGAAGTCCACCACTAAAATGGTCTGCGCCATGGATGTTTTCCTCCTTTGATGGTGAATGTGCACAAGGAAATTCAGCTTATTATAGCACAGTCTCACAAAGGTGAAAAGCACTGTTTTCATCTTTTTTTGCCGGCGGGCAGAAAAACCGCCCCGGCGGGCCGGGGCGGCGAGAGGGCGGGGGAGAGGGTTCAGTTTTCCCGGTAGACGCTCACGCTGGGGAACGCGAACTGGCAGCCCACCTGCTCCATCAGGTCCATGAGCGCCAGGTCCACCTCCTCCTGAATGTGCAGAAAGTCCGCCAGCGCGCCGGTCTTGGCGTTGTACTGCACCAGGATGTTCAAACTGGAGTCGCCAAAGCCGGTGAACTGCACCCGGATGCTGTCCTCCCAGATGTCCTCCCGGGCGGCGAGCATGGCGCGGATGGCCTCCAGCAGCCGGCGGATCTGGTCGGGGGTGGCGCTGTATGTCACCCCCAGGTTGAATTTGGCAAGCCGCTTGCGGATGCGGGAGTAGTTGGTCAAAGCGGCGTTCATCAGCACGCTGTTGGGCACCACCAGCTGGGCGTTGTCGATGGTGCGGATGCTGGTGGAGCGGAACGCGATGTCCTCCACCTCGCCCTCGCCGGCGGCGGTGCTGATCCAGTCGCCGATGGCAAAGGGCTTTTCAAAGATCACCATCACGCCTCCCAAGAAGTTGGTGGCGTAGTCCTTGGCGGCCAGGCTCAAGGTCAGGCTGACGACGCCCAGGCTGGTGATGAGGCTGGCCACCGGCGCGCCCAGCTCCTCCAGTACCATGAGCACCGCGAACACCAGCACCACGCCCTTGAGCAGCCGGTTGACAAAGTGGGTCACCGTGTTGTCCAGCTCCAGGGCCAGCCCGCCCTGCACCCGCTGCATCATCAGCGGGCCGATGTCGCTGGCGCCCACCAGGCCCCAGGCCAGCAGGGCGATCAGGTCGATGTGGAACAGCTTGTTCAGCCAAGGGCGCAGCGCCGCCTGATACACCGGCGGCAGGGGCGCCAGGTACAAAGCAAGGTAGATGCCCGCCGACCACAGCAGCACCGGCAGGGGCTTGGCGAAGCCACGCATCAGCACGAACAGGCCCTTTTTGGCTCGCCGGTCCGCCAGGCGGATGAGCCAGGGGTTCAGCTTGTAGCGCACCAGCCGGCTGACAAGGTACAGCCCGGCGAAGATGGCAATGCAGACGGCCAGCTGCACCAGCGCGCCCGGATTTTCGGCGTAATACGAGGTAAATGTGTCGAACATGGTCAACATCCTTTTCCATTGGCTTTTGTTCAGGGTGAACATTATTATACCACGCCCCCGTGCGGTTTTGCAAAGGGCGGCGGCCCGCCCCGGAAAAAACTATGCGCCGGCAAGAGGAAAATTTCCGCCGGCCTATTGCAAAACGGGCAAAGGGCGCTATAATGTTCATAGAAAGTCTGTTTCAGGGCGGGGTGAAATTCCCCACCGGCGGTATAGCCCGCGACCACCCTTTCGGGTGCTGATCCGGTGAGATCCCGGAGCCGACGGTACAGTCCGGATGAAAGAAACGGAAGCTGCCTTGCACGCTTTTATTCGCCCTGCTGTATTTCAGCAGGGCGTTTTTATTTGCATGGGGCACATCTCCCGGTTCCAACTGTTTCCGGCTTTCGCAATACTTTTTGAAAGGCCGGCTTCTGCCGGCCGGGAGGGAATCACTATGGAAACCAAAGCCAAAACTCGTCCTGTCCGCCTGCGGGCCCTCGTGGTCACCGCCATGCTCTCCGCCGTGGGCTGTGTGCTCATGATGCTGGACTTCCCGCTGCCCATGCTCATCCCCAGCTTTGTGAAGATGGACGTCTCCGAGCTGCCGGCGCTGCTGGCCTCTTTCAGCATCGGGCCGGTGGCCGGCGTGGTGGTGTGCCTGCTGAAAAACATCCTGGCCGCCATCTTCCACGGCTCCACCCTGGGCATCGGTGAGGTGTGCAACTTCTTGATGGGCGCGGTGTTCACCGGCGTGGCCGGCCTGATCTACAAGCACAACAAGACCCGCAAAATGGCCGTCATCGCCGCCCTGGCGGGCGCCGTGGCCATGGCCGTGGCCAGCGTGCCCATCAACTTCTTCTTCAGCTACCCGGTGTACGCGGCGGCGTTCGGCGGCATGGAGGCCATCATCGCCGCCTACCAGGCCATCAACCCCAACGTGGGGAGCCTGCTGGGCTGCCTGCTGATCTTCAACATGCCCTTTACCCTGGCCAAGGGGCTTATCGTCTCGCTGCTCACTTTCCTGATCTACAAGCCGCTGAGCCCCATCCTGCACGGCCACCGCTGAAGTCTTGACAAAGGGGCGGGAGTGTGGTATGCTCCTCTTTGCAAAATTGAATAGCAACTTATCAAGAGCGGCGGAGGGAACAGGCCCTGTGAAGCCCGGCAGCCTGCATTTGTAAGGTGCCAAATCCTGCGGGAAACCGAAAGATAAGCGTTCCGCGCCCAGGAGCCTTTCGGCCCCTGGGCGTTTTTGTTTCCGACGGGTTGCTTTCCAATGAAGCAAAAAAACAAAAAAGGAGAGTACACCCATGGCAAAACGTTTCTTCACTTCCGAATCCGTCACCGAGGGGCATCCCGACAAGATCTGCGACCAGATCAGCGACGCGGTGCTGGACGCCATTCTGGCCGAGGATCCCGGTGCCCGGGTGGCCTGCGAGACCACCTGCTCCACCGGCCTTGTCCACGTGATGGGCGAGATCACCACCAGCTGCTATGTGGACATCCAGTCCATCGCCCGGCAGGTGATCCGGGACATCGGCTACACCCGTGCCAAATACGGCTTTGACGCCGACACCTGCGCGGTGCTCACCAACATCGACGAACAGAGCGAGGACATCGCCCTGGGCACCAACGACCAGGTGGGCGGCGCGGGGGACCAGGGCATGATGTTCGGCTATGCCTGCGACGAGACCCCCGAGTTGATGCCCCTGCCCATCAGCCTGGCCCACCGGCTGGCCCGGCGGCTGGCCCAGGTGCGCAAGAGCGGCCTTTTGCCCTACCTGCGGCCGGACGGCAAGAGCCAGGTCACCGTGGAGTACGACGGCGATGTGCCCGTGCGGGTGGACGCGGTGGTGATCTCCAGCCAGCACAGCCCGGAGGTGGACATGGAGACGCTTCGCAAGGACATCCTGGAGCAGGTCATCGCCCCGGTCATCCCGGCGCACCTGCTGGACGAGGCCACCAAATACTTCATCAACCCCACCGGGCGGTTCGTGGTGGGCGGGCCCCAGGGGGACTCCGGCCTCACCGGCCGCAAGATCATCGTGGACACCTACGGCGGCTATGCCCGCCACGGCGGCGGTGCGTTCAGCGGCAAGGACCCCAGCAAGGTGGATCGCAGCGCCGCCTACGCCGCCCGCTGGGTGGCGAAGAACATCGTGGCGGCCGGCCTTGCCCGCCGGTGCGAGGTGGAGCTGGCCTACGCCATCGGCGTGGCCGAGCCGGTGAGCGTGCTGGTGGACACCCAGGGCACCGGCGCGGTGGCGGACGAGGCGCTGGAGGCGGCGGTGAAGAAAGTGTTCGACCTGCGCCCGGCGGCCATCATCCGGGACCTGGGCCTGCGCCGGCCTCTCTACCGCCAGACCGCCGCCTACGGCCACATGGGCCGGGAGGACCTGGACCTGCCCTGGGAGAAGTGCGACAGGGTCGGGGCGCTGAAAGCGGCCCTTGGCTGAACAGAGGCGCTGAACAAACAAAGGGGCCCGAAGCCGGCTGGCTTCGGGCCCCTTTTTCCGCCCGGACAAACAAAAAACCGGCCTCGTAAGAGGCCGGCGCAGCCTGTCGAAAAAGGCCACCTATCGGTGGTCTTTTTCTCGTATAAGGAAAGGGAATGCGGTATAATGATGTGGGGTGATAAAAATGCTGGTAAAGAACGCAGAAAACAGAGGACAACTGGAATTTGTAA
>DXAC01000063.1 GCA_019117205.1 Candidatus Allofournierella merdigallinarum
GCTTTGCCGCGGGATCGGCAAACGGCCGCGCCCCCCAAAAGGGGCGCGGCCGCCCGCCAAACAGAAAGGGATGGATGATGGCTTACTTGCCGTAGTACGCCTGCAGGTAGATCTCCTTGATCTCGCTCACCAGCGGGTACACGGGGTTGGCGGTGGTGCACTGGTCCTCAAAGGCCTTGTAGGAGAGTTCGTCCACCTTGGCCAGGAACTCCTCCTCGGAAACGCCGCAGGCTTTGATGGTCAGGGGCCGCTCGGTCTCGATCATCAGCTTCTGGATGGCGGCGATGAGGCAGTCCACCGCTTCGTAGGTGTCGGTGCCCACGTTGCACAGGCCGCAGCGCCGGGCCAGCTTGGCGTAGCGCTTGTCCGCCACGTACTCCTTGTACTTGGGGAAGGCCGCGAACTTGGTGGGCTTTTTGGCGTTGTAGGCGATCACATAGGGCAGCAGGATGGCGTTGGCGCGGCCGTGGGGGATGTGGAACTCGCCGCCCAGCTTGTGGGCCATGGAGTGGTTGAGGCCCAGGAAAGCGTTGGTAAAGGCCATACCGGCGATGCAGCTGGCGTTGTGCATCTTCTCCCGGGCCAGCTTGTCGCCGACGTAGGAGTCTTTCAGGTAGGTGAACACCATCTCGGTGGCGTGCAGGGCCAGGCCGTCGGTGTAGTCGCTGGCCATCACCGACACATAGGCCTCGATGGCGTGGGTCAGCACGTCCATGCCGGTGTCCGCCACGATGCTGCGGGGCATGGTGTAGGTGAACTGGGGGTCGATGATCGCCACGTCGGGCGTCAGGCTGTAATCCGCCAGGGGGTACTTGATGTTGCCGTTGGACTTGTCGGTGATCACCGAGAAGCTGGTCACCTCACTGCCGGTGCCGGAGGTGGTGGGAATGGCCACCAGCTTGGTCTTGGTGCCCAGTTTGGGGAACTTGAACGCACGCTTGCGGATGTCCATGAACCGCTGACGCAGGCCGTCGAAGCTGGTCTCGGGGTGCTCGTAGAACAGCCACATGCCCTTGGCCGCGTCGATGGCGCTGCCGCCGCCGATGGCGATGATCACGTCCGGCTGGAAAGCCCGCATGGCCTCCACGCCCCGCATGATGCACTCCACGCTGGGGTCGCTCTCCACGTCAGAGTAAATTTCGCTGTGGCAGTACTGCTCCCGCTTGCGCAGGTAGTAGAGCACCTTGTCCACGTTGCCCAGCTGCACCATCACCGGGTCGGTGACGATGAACGCCCGGCTGATGCCCTCCATCTTCTCCAGGTACTGGATGGAGTCCTCTTCAAAGTAGATCTTGGGCGGGATCTTGAACCACTGCATGTTCACCCTCCGTTTGGCGATGCGCTTTTTGTTGATCAGGTTCACGGTGGTCACGTTCTGGCTCACGGAGTTTTTGCCGTAGCTGCCGCAGCCCAGGGTCAGGGACGGGGTGTTGGTGTTGTAGATGTCGCCGATGGCGCCCTGGGACGAGGGGCTGTTCACGATGATACGGCCCACTTTCATGGCCACGCCGTAGTCGTCGGCGATCTTCTTGTCGCCGGTGTGGATCACGGCGGAGTGGCCCAGGCCCCCCAGCTCCAGCATCTTGTTGGCGTAGGCGAAGCCCTGCTCCTTGTCCTTGCAGACGAAGTAGGCCAGCACCGGGCTGAGTTTTTCCTTGCTCAGGGGGAACTCATCGCCGGGATGAGGCAGCGGCGCGATGAGGATCTTGGTCTTCTCCGGCACATTGATGCCCGCCTGCTCGGCGATCCAGTTCGCGCTCTTGCCCACCACCGGGGCGAACACGCCCTTGTTGGGATCCGGGAACATGTACTTGGTCAGGGTCTCGGTCTCCTCCGGGCTCAGGAAGTAGCAGTTGTTGGCTTTCATGTAAGCCTCGAACTCTTTCACGATGGGCTTTTCCACGATGACCGCCTGCTCGGAGGCGCAGATCATGCCGTTGTCAAAGGTCTTGGACATCATCAGGTCGGTGCAGGCCTGGTGGATGTCGGCGCTCTTTTCAATGAAGCAGGGCACGTTGCCCGCGCCCACGCCCAGCGCCGGCTTGCCGCAGGAGTAGGCCGCCTTGACCATGCCGGGGCCGCCGGTGGCGAGGATCGTGGCAACGCCCGGGTGGTTCATCAAGGCGCCGGTGGCCTCGATGCTGGGGGTGTCGATCCACTGGATGCAGTTCTCCGGCGCCCCGGCCTTCACCGCTGCCTCGTAGACGATGCGGGCCGCCTCGGCGCTGCACTTCTGGGCCGAGGGATGGAAGCCAAAGATGATGGGGTTGCGGGTCTTCACCGCGATCAGGCACTTGAACAGGGTGGTGGAGGTGGGGTTGGTGGTGGGGGTCACGCCGCAGATCACGCCCACAGGCTCGGCCACCTCCACAAAGCCCTCCATATCGTTTTCTTCCAGAACGCCCACCGTGCGCTCTTTCTTGATGTCGTGCCAGATGTACTCGGTGGCGAACATATTCTTGATGACCTTGTCCTCGTATACGCCGCGGCCGGTCTCCTCCACCGCCATGCGGGCCAGCTCCTGGTGCTTGTCCAGGCCGGCCAGGGCCATCTCGTGAACGATGTTGTCCACCGTCTCCTGGTCCAGGGCCATGAACTCGGCCAGCGCCTTTTGCGCCTTTTCCACCAGCGCGTCGATCATCTGCTGTACGTCGGTTTTTACGGTCTCCACCACGGGTTTCTTGTCTGCCATTGCGAACATCCATCCTTTCAGGCGTCGTGTGTATGGTACAAGGGCCCTGTGCCCTCGCCCGTGTTTCCTGCCTTGACTCTATTGTATCAAATCGTTAACGAAATAACAATGTCACCGTTCGCCAAACATTGTTAATTAAATAACATTAAATTGTGCAGGATGTACAGCTGTTCAAAAAAAGCGCGGCGGACGACCAGAGTCGTCCGCCGCTGGGGGCATTTTTCCGTTGTTTTCAGGCCTTTGCGGCGCCGGCGCGCTTGATGACCAGCAGGGTGGCCAGCAGCAGCACAACGCCCACCGGCAGCGCCAGAACGCCCGGCGCGCCGAAGTGGATGAGCAGGCCGGCCACCAGGTAGGTGATGCCGGAGATCACCGCGCAGGTGATGGCGTAGGGCAGCTGGGTGGACACATGGTTCACGTGGTCGCACTGGGCGCCGGCGGAGGCCATGATGGTGGTGTCGGAGATGGGCGAGCAGTGGTCGCCGCAGACGGCGCCGGCCATGCAGGCGGAGATGCAGACGATGGCCATGGGGTCATCCATGGAAAAGACGCCCTGCACGATGGGGATGAGGATACCGAAAGTGCCCCAGCTGGTGCCGGTGGAGAATGCCAGCAGGCAGCCCACCACGAAGACGATCACCGGCAGCAGCATCTGCACGCCGGAGGCGCTCTGCTGCACGAAGTCCCGCACGAAATACTTGGCGCCCAGGGAATCGGTCATGCCCTTGAGGCTCCAGGCGAAAGTGAGGATCATGATGGCGGGCACCATGGCCTTGAAGCCCTCGGGGATGCAGTCCATCATCTCTTTGAAGCTCATGGCACGGCGGGCCAGGTAGTAGACAAAAGCCACCACCAGCGCAAAGGCGGAGCCCAGCATCAGGCCCACCGAGGCGTCGGAGGCGGAGAAAGCCTCCACAAAGCCGGTGCCGGAGAAAAAGCCGCCGGAATAGATCATGCCGATGACGCAGAAGACCACCAGCACCAGCACCGGGAACACCAGGTCCAGCACCGAGCCCTTGGATTCGTCCACCGTGTCGGTGCTGCCCTCGTAGGGGTTGGGGCCGCTGAACAGATCGCCCTTTTCGATGGCGTTCTTCTCGAACCGGGCCATGGGGCCGAAGTCCGCTTTCATGAGCACCAGACCCACCATCATCACAATGGTGAGCAGCGCATAGTAGTTATAGGGGATAGCCCGCAAAAACAGGTTGAAGCCCTGGCCGTCCTCCGCGAAAGCGGATACCGCCGCCGCCCAGGAGGACACCGGCGCGATGATGCACACCGGCGCGGCGGTGGCGTCGATGATGTAGGCCAGCTTGGCCCGGGAGATGTTCTGCTTGTCGGTGATGGGGCGCATCACGCTGCCCACCGTGAGGCAGTTGAAGTAATCGTCGATGAAGATGAGCACCCCCAGCAGGATAGACACCAGTTGCACGCCCACCCGGCTCTTGATGTGCTCCTTGGCCCAGCGGCCGAAAGCGGCGGAGCCGCCCGCCTTGTTCATCAGGCAGACCATGGCGCCCAGGATGATCAAAAAGATCAGGATGCCCATGTTGTAGCTGTCGGTGACAGAGGCGACGATGCCGTCGTTGAAGACGTGGAGCACGGTGGTCTCAAAATGGAAGTTGGAGTAGAGCAGCCCGCCCACCAGGATGCCGATGAACAGCGAGCTGTACACCTCCTTGGTGATCAGCGCCAGAGCGATGGCGATCACCGGGGGCAGCAGCGCCCAGGCGGTGTTGAAGAAGCGGCTGGGCGACTGCACATACCCGCTGCCGCCGCAGGTGGCGCACACATTCGCGCCACCGCACGCCGGGCAGGCGGGGTCCAGCCCGTAGCACTCCATACAAGCGCCCACGGCGCCGCAGTCGGGACATTCGATCATCTTGGTGCCCGCCTGGTCGGTGGGGTCCCCCGCCGCAAAGGCGGTGGCGCTGAGCAGCATCAGCAGCGCCAGCACCGCCACCGCAAAAGGCAGGACGCGCCTCCATTGTGTTTGAATCATGTCATTTCCTCCCTGCGCAAAAAAATAAAGCCATGACTTCTGCCATGACTTCACACCTTGCCCCTTGCGCGGCGGCTGAATCACGACAGCGCTCCGCCCCGAGTTTTCGGGGCGACAGTCCGGGGGATGTTCTCCCGCGGCCCGGCGCGGCGGCCTTTCAGGCAAGGCGGGCCGCACCTCGGCGAAGGCCCCTTTCCCGCTCCCCCGCCTGAACCTTTGGAGAACGGTACTCTTGGACTTCGCGCCTCTATCATGTCCGATACTTTCTTTATCATAAGCGCTTTTTTACAAAAGTCAACGCTTTTTCCGTTAAAGCGAAATTTTCCGCCTTTTTGTGCCGTTTTTGTGGTATACTGGAACAAATCACAGGACACAGGAGGATAGACCTATGTATTGGTCCCGCAAGCTCTTAAAGGACAACGCCAAGCAGGTGCTCCGCGACAACTACTGGCGCACCCTGCTCATGTGGCTGCTGGTCAGCCTGGGCGTGGCCGCCGTCGCCGGCACCATCAGCTACGGCGTCACCCTGATCCCCTCGATCTTTTATATAATGGCCGTTGCCGCCTCGCCGGATCTGTTCGTGCTGTACACGGTGCTGTTTTACCTTTTCTCCATCGCCGTGGGCCTGGCGGTGAACGCGTTCCTCTCCAGCCCCGTGTCGGTGGGCGCCAACCGCTATATGATGGAGAACCGAGCGGGCTATCCCCCGCTGGAGACGGTGTTCTCCCCGTTCCGGGGCAAGGCCCAGTACCTGAACGTGGTCAAGGTCATGTTCCTGTATTCCCTGGAGATCCTGGGCTTTACCCTGCTGTTCATCATCCCCGGCATCGTGCGGATGTACCAGCTGTTCTATGTGCCCTGGCTGCTGGCGGAAAACCCCTATCTGGACTACCGGCGCGCCAAGGAGCTGAGCAAGGCCATGACCCAGGGAGAAAAGATGGAGATCTTCGTTTTGCAGCTGTCTTTCATCGGTTGGTACCTGCTGGGCTACCTGACCTGCGGCATCGGCTTCATCTTTTTGATGCCCTATCTCTACGCCACCTTTGCCGAGCTCTATGCCGCCAGCCGCGCCAAGGCCTTTGCCCTGGGCATCACCGGCGAGCAGGAGCTCTCCGGCTTCACCGTCTACCCCAGGCGGTGAGACGGCCCCCAAAAAAGCACAACGCTCTCCCGGCGATCGCCGGGAGAGCGTTTTTTTACAGCCAGCAGTGGACGGCCAGCAGCGCCGCCGCCTGGGCCGCCAGAAGCAGCGGCACGCCCACCGAGAACTTTCGCTTGCGGGTCTTGTGGCGGAACAGCGCCATGCCCGCCAGAAAGGCCGGGCTGCCGCCCAACGCGCAAAAGGCCAGCAGCCGGCGCTCCGGCACCCGCCGCGCGCCCCGCTTCGCGGCCAGCTTGTCCCAGCCGCACAGGGCAAAGGCCGCCAGGTTCACCGCCGCCAGATACCACCACAGAAATTCGTGCAGCATGGCCCCGGCCCCCTCACCGGCCGCCCGGGCGGGCAAAGCGGGCTTTCAGCCGCTCCCGCCGGGCCTTTGTGGCGGCGGCGTCCGGCGCAAAGCACCCCGACTGCCGCAGCAGCAGGTCGCCCTCCCGGGCGTCGGGGGCAAGCTGGCTCCGGGCCACCTGTACAAAGCTGCCGTCCGGCGCTTCCAGCACGGCCAGGCCGCCCTCGAACCGGTCCAGGATATAGTGTTCCATCAGGCAGCCTCCTTTGAAGCGTTGGCGGTGTAACTTTGCAGGCCGTCCTCCGTGGCGGCGATGACCACGCTGCCGTCGGTGTCCGTCCGCAGGACCTGGGCGCCCAGCGCCTCGAACCGGGCCAGGGGCTCGGCGTGGGGATGGCCGTAGCTGTTGCCCAGCCCGCAGCTGATGGCCACATAGGCGGGAGACACCGCCTCCAGGAACTCCCGGGTGTTGGAGGTGTCCGAGCCGTGGTGGGCGGCTTTGAACACCGCCGCCCGGCGCACCGCGCCCGCCTCCAGCGCCGCCTGCTCCACCGGCTTCTCCCCGTCGCCGCTGAGCAGCACCGTCAGTTCGCCGGCCTCAAAGTAGAGCACCTGGGACAGGTCGTTGTAGTTGTCGGTGTCCACCCCGTCGGCCAGCACGGACAGGGTGCCGTTCCCGATGGGGTAGCTCTGGCCCGCCCGGGCGGTGGTCACCTGGGCGCCGCTGGCCTCGATGGCCTCCATCACCCGCTCGAACAGCTTGGTGGTGGGGTAAGGGGCCTTGTCAAAGTCCGGCAGGATCACCTGCTCCACCTCCACCGCTTCCAGTACGGCGGCCATGCTGCCGATGTGGTCCGCGTGGGGGTGGCTCATCACCAGCAGTTTCAGCCGGGTGACGCCCAGCTGTTCCAGGTACCCCAGCAACGCCTGTTCGCTGTCCGTCTCGCCCGCGTCCACCAGGCAGTACTCCCCGCCGCTTTGCAGCAGGGTGGCGTCCGCCTGGCCCACGTCGATGAAGTGCACCGCGTCGGTCTCCGCCGGCAGTTCGGCGGCGGGCAGCGGGTCGGAAAGGCCCACCGCCGTGTAGATCTCCTGCCAGGTGGGCGCCGCGCCCACCTGGCCGCCCGCGCCCACATACAGCCCCAGCGCCAGGCAGGCTCCCACCAGGGCGAAGATCACCGCCTGAAACGGGGTCAGTTTTATCTTCCGCCTGCGGCGGCGGGAGGTTTTTCGCTTTGCCATGGCTCCATCTTACTTTCTGCCCTTGCGGGGCGGTTTGGAATTGGGTGTAAAGCGTCCCTGCTGTACACTTCTCCCCTGCCGTTCGTTCCGGCCCTGGGGCGCGGTGGCGGGGGTCCGGGTCTCTTTTCGGGGCCTCCAGGTGGGGGCCAGCAGGGGGATCAGGTCCTCCCGGCCGGTCTTGCGCAGGGCTTTGACCACCTTTTCCGCGTTGCGGGGCTCGTAGTATTGGAGCAGCGCCCGCTGCAGTGCCTTGCCCTCCGGCGTTTTTTCCACAAACACCGGTTTCAGGGTGTAGGGGTCCAGGCCGGTGTAGAACATGCAGGTGGACACGGTGCCTGGCGTGGGGTAAAAGTCCTGCACCTGCTCCGGGCGTATCTTGTGCTTGTAGAGGTATTCCGCCAGGATCACCGCGTCGTTCAGGGTGCTGCCCGGGTGGCTGCTCATCAAATAAGGTACCAGATACTGCTTTTTGCCTGCTTTTTTGGTGAGCTCGTAGAACTTGGCGGAGAACTTGTTGAACACCTCCACCGGGGGCTTGCCCATGTACTTCAGTGTGTTGGGGGCGCAGTGCTCCGGGGCCACTTTCAGCTGACCGGAGACGTGGTGCTCCACCAGCTCTTTGAAAAATTCATCGTTTTTATCCCAGATCAGGTAGTCGTAGCGGATGCCGCTGCGGATGAACACCTTTTTCACGCCGGGCAGTGCCCGCAGGCGGCGCAGCATGGAAAGGTATTCCGAGTGGTCCACGATCAGGTGGGGGCAGGGGCCGGGGGCCAGGCACTTTTTGCCGCCCCGGCACATGCCCTTGGTCATCTGCTCTTTGCAGCTGGGCAGCCGGAAGTTGGCGGTGGGGCCGCCCACGTCGTGGATGTATCCCTTGAAGCCCGGCTGGCGGGTGAGCAGCTCGGCCTCCTCCACCACGCTGTCCACACTGCGGCTGGTGACCCGCCGGCCCTGGTGCAGGGTGATGGCGCAGAAGTTGCAGCCGCCATAGCAGCCCCGGTTGTGGATGATGGAAAACTCCACCTCCTCGATGGCAGGCACCCCGCCCGCCGCGTCGTAGCTGGGGTGCCAGCGGCGGGTAAAGGGCAGCGCCGCCACCTGATCCAGCTCCTTGCGATTGAGGGGCTTGGCGGGCGGGTTCTGCACCAGGTATTTTTCCTTTTGCTTTTGCACCACCACCTGGCCGGTGACCGGGTCCTGCTCGTCCATCTGGATGCGGCAGGCCCGGGCGTAGGCGGTCTTGTCCGCGCTCACCCTGGCAAAGCCGGCGCACTCCACATAGCGGGCGGGCAGGCCGGCGAAGTCGGTCATGTAGCAGGTACCGGGCACGTCCCGGATGGTCTCGGCCTTTTCCCCCGCCGCCAGCCGCCGGGCGATGGCCACCGTCTGGCGCTCGCTCATGCCGAAGCTGATGATGTCCGCGCCGGAGGACTCGGCGATGCTGGGCAGCACCGTGTCCATCCAGTAGTCATAGTGGGCGAACCGGCGCAGACTGGCCTCCAGCCCGCCCAAAATCACCGGCAGGTCCGGGTAGGCCTGCTTTGCCAGCCGGGTGTAGACGGTGGCGCTGCGGTCCGGCCGCTTGCCGGCCACCCCGCCGGGGGTGTACTCGTCCACCGTGCGGCGGATCTTGGCCACCGAGTAGTGGGCCACCATGCTGTCCACGTTGCCGCCGCCGATGAAAAAGCCGTAGCGGGGCTTGCCCAGGGCCTTGAGGCTCTCGGGGGTGGTGTAGTCCGGCTGGCTGATCACTCCCACCCGGTACCCCTGGGCCTCCAGCACCCGGCCAATGATGGCCGCGCCGAAGCTGGGGTGGTCCACATAGGCGTCGCCGGTGACCAGCACAAAGTCCAGCTGGTCCCAGCCGCGCTGTTCCATCTCCCGGCGGCTGACGGGCAAAAACTCCCTGCCCTGTTCCACGGCAAAGCCTCCTTTTTCGGGTTCAGATCTCGTCGGGCACCGGGCCGGCCTCGGCCCGCATACTCTTTTCGATCCACTGCTGGCGGGTGATGAGCACCTCCCGGGGCTTGGCGCCCTGGTAGGGGCCGATGACCCCCAGCTGCTCCATCTCGTCCATGATGCGGGCGGCCCGGGCGTAGCCCAGCTTGCACCGGCGCTGCAGCAGGCTGGTGCTGGCCTGGCCCGCGTCGATGACCACCTCCACCGCCTGGTCCAGCATGGGGTCGTGGCCGCCCTCCTCGTCGTCCTGGCCGGAGCCGGAACCCTTTTCCGCCACCGCCAGCTTGTCCATCTGGGCGATCATCTCCTCGTCGTACTGGCTGGAGCTGCCCTGCTTGATAAACTCCAGCACGGCGGCGATCTCCTCGTCCTTTACATAGGTGCCCTGGATGCGCACGGGCTTGGCCGCGCCCACCGGCATGAACAGCATGTCGCCCATGCCCAGCAGCTTCTCCGCGCCTCCCGCGTCCAGAATGGTACGGCTGTCCACCTGGCTGGACACGGCAAAGGCGATGCGGCTGGGGATGTTGGCCTTGATCAGGCCGGTGATCACGTCCACGCTGGGGCGCTGGGTGGCCACGATCAGGTGCATACCCGCCGCCCGGGCCTTTTGGGCGATGCGGCAGATGTAGTCCTCCACTTCCTTGCCGGCCACCATCATCAGATCGGCCAGCTCGTCGATGATGATGGCGATGTAGGGCAGCTTTTCCAGCCCGTCGGCCTCGGCCGCCAGGCGGTTGTAGCTCTTGATGTCCCGCACATTGTTCTCGGCGAACAGATGGTAGCGCCGCTCCATCTCCGCCACCGCGCTGCCCAGCGCGCCCGCGGCCTTGCGGGGCTCGGTGACCACCGGCATGAGCAGATGGGGGATGCCGTTGTACTCCGCCAGCTCCACCACCTTGGGGTCGATGAGGATCAGGCGCACGTCCTCGGGGCTGGCCTTGTACAAAAAGCTGACGATGATACTGTTGACGCACACCGACTTGCCGCTGCCGGTGGAGCCGGCGATGAGCAGGTGAGGCATCTTGCACAAGTCGGCGATCTGGGCGTTGCCGGCGATGTCCTTGCCCAGCGCCAGTGTCAGGGGCGAGGCGCTTTTGGAGTACACCGGCGACTCGAAGATGCTGCGGATGCCCACGGGGCTCTTTTTCCGGTTGGGCACCTCCACGCCCACGGCGGGCTTGCCGGGGATGGGGGCCTCGATGCGCACCCCGCCGGCGGCCAGGTTCAGGGCGATGTCGTCCGCCAGGCCGGTGATGCGGCTGATCTTGACGCCCGCCAGGGGCTGCAGCTCGTACCGGGTCACCGAGGGGCCCCGGCAGATGTCCAGCACCCGGGTACGCACGCCGAAGCTCTCCAGCGTGCTCACCAGCAGCTCGGCGTTCTTTTTCAGCTCCTCCTCCACGCCGGCGTCGTCGGCGCCGCCCATCCGCTCGAACAGGCTCAGCGGGGGGTATTGATAATCGCGCTCGGCGGCGGGGGCCGGGGCGATCATCATCTGGTCGTTGCTGCCCGTCACCACCGCGGCAGGCGCCATGGCGGCGTCGGTGGCGG
Source organism: Candidatus Allofournierella merdigallinarum (assembly GCA_019117205.1). Lineage (GTDB taxonomy): Bacteria > Bacillota > Clostridia > Oscillospirales > Ruminococcaceae > Allofournierella_A > Allofournierella_A merdigallinarum. Next base: position 10,901 of record DXAC01000063.1, read on the forward strand.
CGCCCATGGCCTTTTGCACCAGGCTGTCCAGCTCGCCGGCGGGCTGCTGGGACGGGGCCTCCTCCGGGACAAGCTCCTCCCCCTCCAGCAAAATGGGGGTCTCAAACTCCGAGGGCTCCTCCGGCCGGGGCTGGTCCTGGGGCGGATACATGCCGAACGTGCCTCCCGGGCCCACCAGCGGCTCCTCCTCCTCGGGGGCGGTGTCGGTTTCCGTCACCGGGTCGGGGCCCAGGTCGATGTCCACCTTTGCGGGGCGGCGGCGCACCTTTTGGGCGGGCGGCGCCTCCTCGGCGCGGGCGGGCTTTTCCGGCTCCGGCCTGCGCCGGGGCTCGGGCCGCCGCTCTTTCATGGCGGCGTACTGCCCCGCCGCCAGGTTCCACAGGTCGCCGGGGGTGACGCCGGCGAACCACATGATGGCCGCCGCCAGCGCCACCAGCAGCAGGATGTTGGCGGCGGGCCGGCCGCACAGGGCCAGCAGGCTGGCGCCCACCACGCCGCCCAGCACGCCGCCGCCCAGGGCGCTCTGCCCCTGGTTGTACAGCGCCTGCACCGTTTGGGTAAAGGTGAGGCCGGCGATCTCCATGTGGGAAAAGACCACCGCCGTGCCGCAGACGAACATCATCAGTAGCAGCGCCTTGGCGCACCGGGACCAGATGGGCAGCCCCAGCGCCACCAGC
>DXAC01000064.1 GCA_019117205.1 Candidatus Allofournierella merdigallinarum
ACAAATTCCAGTTGTCCTCTGTTTTCTGCGTTCTTTACCAGCATTTTTATCACCCCACACCATTATACCGCATTCCCTTTCCTTATACGAGAAAAAGACCACCGATAGGTGGCCTTTTTCGACAGGCTGAGGCCGCCTTTTTCAAGGCGGCCTTCCTGCTGTTTTGTTCGGGCATGTACGCAAAAGGCGGCAGGTTTTTTCAGTTGCCGGCGGGGGGCCGGGTCAGGTCCTCCTCCAGCAGGCGGGCCTTCACCTGCAGCAGGCTGGCCGCCTCGGTGGAAAAGCAGCGCACGCCCTGCCGGGCATAGCGCACCACCTGGTTGGGGCTGCCCGCGTGCACCCCGCAGATGCACACTGGTCGGTACCCCTTGCCAAAAATATTATAATATGTTATATTATATTATAATATAAATTGAGGATGGGGGCGGGTCGGTTGACCTATACACTTGCAGCATTTGACCTGGATGACACGTTGCTCCGGGAGGACGGACGCATGTCCGCCTTTACCCGCGACTGCCTGCGGCAAGCCCAGGCGCAGGGGTTGCGCATCGTGCTCGCCTCCGGGCGGCCCGTGCAGGCGATGGAGAAGCTTGCCGATGAGTTGGAAATGGCGGCGTACGACGGGTTTCTGATCGCGTTCAATGGGGCGCAGATCGTCGGCTGCTCTACCGGCGAGCAGATCTATTCCTGCATGCTGGACCGGCCCGACCAGCTTTGGCTGTGCCAAAAGGCCCGGGAGCTGGAGGCCTTCGTTCACGTTTACGACGGTCCACGCCTGCTGACGCCCCAGGCCAATGAATACACCGAGATCGAAAGCCGTCTGACCGGGCTGGAGGTGGTGGAGTGCCCGGATCTGCCTTCTGTCCTTCCGCCTTACACGCCCAAGGTCTTGCTGATGCAAGCGCCGGACCGCCTGGTGGAGATCGAGCGCCGACTGACCGGCCTAACCCGCGGGCGCTTTGCAATCTGCCGGTCCAAGCCTTTTTTCTTGGAATGTGTACGCCCCCAGGTGTGCAAGGGCACCGCGCTCAAGCGGCTGTGCACCCACCTACAGGTCCCGCTGCTGCAGACCATTGCGGTGGGAGACAGTTACAACGATCTTTCGATGCTGCAACTCGCCGGCGTTGGTGTGGCTATGGGAAATGCCCCCGCCGCGATCCAGGAACAGGCGGATCTGGTGACGGACCCCTGTGCCTGTGACGGCGCCGCCCGGGCGCTGTGCCGACTGCTCCAGGGAAAAGTACAGCCTTGCGGGACTTTCCCTGCAAAGGGCACCGCTTGAGATGCCTTGCCGCGCCCCGCATGACCGAAAGAAAAGCCCCGGTACCAGAGGGTACCGGGGTTTTTTGTGTTGGCGCTGTTGCGGGATGGACGTTATACATTCAAATGTAAAACTTGAGGCGTTCGGTGCAGTAGACCTGCTTGGAGAAGAAAAGCGGTTTTCCCTCACCGTCCAGCTGATAGTCGGTGAACAGCAGCAGAGGGGAGCCCCGCTTCACGTTGAGCAGGGCCGCCTCCTCCTTGTTGGCGGTGCACACATCCAGGCTGCGGGCCTGCGTAACAATAGAATACCCATGCTGGTGCAGGATGTTGAACAACGAGCCGGAAAGGTCCTCTTTTTCCAGAAAAGACAAACAGGGCGCGTAATAATTGCTCTCGATCAGGATCGGTTCGTTGTCTGCAAAGCGGAGCCGGCGGGAGAGCAGGGTCGGCTCCCCGTCTCGCAGCTGCAAAAAGGACTGCACCTTCGGAGAGGGAAGAACATACTCCAGCGTCAGCAGCGTCGTTTTGGGGATCTTGCCGCTCAAATAGCAAGACTGGGTGAAGCCGTGGGAATCGTCCGCCTGGTAGGCGTCCTTCGGTTTGCACACAAAAGTCCCTTTCCCCTGCGCCCGCTCCAGCACGCGGTCTTCCACCAGCTCGGAGATGGCAGCACGGATGGTTATGCGGCTGACGCCATACTCCTGTATCAGCTCGTTTTCGGTGGGGATCTTGTCGCCCGGCTTCAACTCGCCGTTGGCGATGCGGCTTTTTAAAATGGTGTAGACCTGCTTGTAAAGAGGCGTGCTGCTGCTGGGATTCAATTTCTGCGGCGCCATAAAGACAACCTCCACTCCCATCCGACCTCTTCCGTCCACGAACGGAAGTTTATGATATTATAATACGATACAAAACAGGGAACAGTCAACTAAAAGTGTGCCAAAATTTGCGCCATATTCGGAATAACTAAAAAATTTATTTCCAAATTATTGAAAAAGTACATTTTTTCCCATTATCTTGACATGGAAAAAGTTTAAATGTAATATAATGTTATAGAACGTTTTGAAACGGAGGGGACTATGAAACATCTGAAGTTCTGTCAACTGGCACCCATGAACATTCATTTCGTGCAGTTTCCCCTGGAGTATTTTCTGGACACGGTGGCCGCGCTGGAGCTGGAGCGTATAGAGCTGTGGGGCGGCGGGCCGGAAGTTTGCATCGACACGCTTTCCTTCTTCCGTGTACAGCAGATCAAAAAGATGGTGGCGCAGCGCAAGCTGAAGATCGCCTGTTTCACACCGGAGACCTGCTTTTACCCCATCAACCTGGCCTCGCCGGACCAGGAGACGCGAAGCAGGAGCCTGCGCTACTGCCTGCGGGGCGTGGATATCGCCGCCGAGCTGGAAGCGCCGCTGATGCAGGTGGTCAGCGGAAAGGGGTATTTCGACGAGCCGAATGACCAGGCCTGGGACCGGGCCCGTGAAAGCCTCAGCTTGTTGGCAGAGCGGGCGCAACAGTGCGGCGTTCAGCTCACCCTCGAGCCGCTTTCACCCTACGAGTCGAACCTGGTGAACAGCCTGCAGGCAGCCAAAACGATGCTTGCCCAGATCGGCTCACCCTGCCTGGGGATCAACGTGGATACGGTGCCTGTGGACCTCACCCACACCCCGCTGCAGGACTACTTTGATCAGCTGGGTGCGGTGATCAATCACTTCCATTTTTGTGACCGGACCGAGCAGGCGGGGTGGGTCCCCTGCGGCGACGGCCAAATGCCGCTCAAGGAGCTGCTGGAGATCATGGACCGGAACGGGTACGGCGGCTCTCTGGGCCTGGAGATCTGCGGTGTTGCCTATTACAAAGACCCTGCGGCGGCCCTGCAGCGAGCGGTGGGCCGGCTGCGGATGTACATGGAGGGATGAAGATGGTGGATCTGAGCTTTTCACAGGTGGCGGCGATGAACGAGCACTTCGTTCTCCACACATTCTCCTCCTTCCTGGACAGCGCTGAGCGCAGCGGCATCCACAAGATCGAATTGTGGGCTGGGTTGCCGCATCTGTATGCGCCGGACACGACGCCCCAAAAGGTGAACGACATTGCCCGCCAGCTTCGCCGGCGGCAGATGGAACTGATCTGTTACACGCCGGAACAATGCGTATATCCCTTCAACATTGCGGCAAAGGACCCGGAGCTTCGGAAATACAGCCTGGAGTATTTTTTGCGGAATCTGGAGATCGCCGGTGCGCTTGAAGCGCCCATGTTCCAGATCGTGCCCGGCTGGGGGCTGCGAACGGAACCGCGGCAGGAGGCGCTGAAGCGAAGCCTGGAGTCTGTGGGCGTGATCTGCCGGGCGGCGGAGCGGCTGGGCATCCGGGTGGTGCTGGAAGCGCTGGAAGAGGAGGAGTCGAACTTAATCCGCACCGCAGCGGAACTGCGGGAGGCCATCGATCAGGTGGGGGCGAAAAACCTGGGCGCGATCGTGGATACCTGCCCCATGGCCGCGGCGGGCGAGGACTTCGAGGCCAGCTACCGGGTCCTGGGCGACAAGCTTTGGCACACCCATTTCATCGATTCCGTCCACCAGGCCTGGGGAGATGGAGTTTTCCCACTGGAGCGCTGGTTGCGCCAGCTTGACGAGCACCGCTATGAAGGCATTCTGACAATGGAGATCCTGAACGACCGCTATCTGCTCGATCCGTCGTCGGCGCTGGAAAAAAGCGCGCGAGCGCTGCGTTCGCTTCTCTCTTGAGAAGGCTGAAAGGAGGATTTCCGTGTTTAAGATGCGTACACGCAAGCGGATCGCCGACGCGTTCACCTATGCGGCGCTGATCCTGATATCCCTGTTTTTCCTGTTGCCTATCCTTTGGGTGCTTCGCACTTCACTGGTCACCAAACAGATCGCCTACCAGATCCCGCCGGATTGGAGCGCACCGTTCACGCTGGATAACTACATCACCATCTTCAGCGAGAACAACTTCGGGCAGTATTTTCTGAACAGCCTGATCGTTTCGCTTGCCAGCACACTGATCTCCATCGCCCTCGGGTCCATGGCTGCCTACTGGCTGGCCCGCAGAAAGTCCAAGGGGATCGGCCTGCGGGTGGGGGTGCTCTCGGTGCAGATGCTGCCCGCGATCGTGCTGGTGATCCCGCTGTTCAACGTAATGACGAACATCGGGCTGAAAAACACCCATTTGGGGCTCATCATCACCTATCTCAGCTTCAATCTGCCTTATGTGATCTGGATGCTGCTGAGCTTTATCGAGAGCGTACCGGAGGAACTGGATGACGCGGCGGAGATCGACGGTTGTTCCAAGTTCCAAACCTATGCGCGGGTCGTGTTTCCCATCATCGCGCCAGGGATCATCGCCGCCGGCGTGCTGAGCTTTTTGAACTCGTGGAACGAGTTCATGTTCGCACTGGTACTGACAGGCAACGAGACCAGAACGATCCCGGTGAGCGTGGCGGCGATGGAGACCCAGCAGGGCGTGCAGATCGCCGAGCTGTGCGCGTCGGTAATCGTGGTGATCATCCCGGTGGCCGTGCTGTCGTTGTTCGTTCGCAAGTACCTGGTTCGGGGGCTTGCTTTCGGTTCGATCAAGTAAACCGCAATACATCACACGCACAAGGAGGTAAAAACATGAAATCGAAACTGTTGAAAAATGCATTGGCGATAGGCCTGGCGGTCGTCATGAGCATCGGCGTTGCCGGATGCGGGGCAGGCGGATCCTCCGTTTCGCAGCCGCAGGAAAAGGTGGATACCATCCATATTCTGATGGAAGCCGTGCCGGACACCACCTACGTGCAGGAAGCCGCCGAAAAATTCACCGAGCAGACCGGTGTGAAGGTGGAGATCGAAGCGGTCAACTACCAGACGATGCACGAGAAGATCGTCACGGAGATGACTGCGGCTACCAGCAGCTACGACGTGGTCATCTGCGACCATACCTGGATCGGTGAGTTTGCGGAAGCGGGCTGGGTGATCCCTCTGGACGACTACATCGAGTCTTCCGGCTTTGACACCAGTGTGTATCTGGATTCCGTCAAGCAGATGATGAGCTGTGCTTCCGATCCGGACACCACCTACTTCATCCCCTTCTGCACCTATACTTATGCCCTTTTGTACCGCACCGACGTTTTCGAAAACGAGGAATACGCCGCTGCCTACAAAGAGGCGACCGGCGAGGACTTCGGTGTGCCCGCCACCATTGAAGAGTATGTGAACGTGGCCAAATTTTTGACCTCCTACACCGACAAGGAACTCTACGGCGCGGCCATGCAGGCTCAGCGCTCCGACCCCATCACCATGGAGTACACCAACTTCCTGTTTGGCAACGGCGGCGATTATTACGACGAAAGCGGCAACATTGCCATCAATTCGCCCGAGGCGGTGCAGGCCCTGGAGTATTATGTGGATTGCGTCAACAACGCTGCCCCCGAAGGCTCTGCCGGTTTTGGCTTTGACGAGACCCTGGCTGTGTTCTCCAGCGGCAAGGCGGCCATGTACATCGGCAACTACTGGATGATCCCGCAGCTGGCTGGCACCGAAGTGGAGGGCAAAGTGTATCTCACCGACGCGCCTGGCGGCCATTCCAACAACGGCGGCTGGGGCTGGGGTATTCCCAGCAACGCCAAAGACAAGGACACTTCCTGGCAGTTCATCGAGTACATCGAGTCTTTCGAGGTGGCCAAGGAGCGGGCCATCAAGGGCGGCTCTCCCACCCGTTCCGACGTTTTCAGCGACCCGGACGTGCTGGCTGCCTGGCCCTATTACCAGGACGCTTTGACCATCATCTCCAACGCCAAGGCGCTGCCCCGTATGCCGGAGCTGCCGCAGATCCTGGAGATCCTCGGCCGCGAGCTCTCGGAGGCTGTTGCCGGTTCCAAGAGCCCGCAGGATGCGCTGGATACCGTTGCTCAGGAAATGGAAGCCATGACCTGATGGCAAACGCAAGGCCCATGAATGTGTAAGACGCACTAAGACAAAGGAACGCCAATCATGAACAAATCAAAACAGCTCGGAAAGCGCAACCGGCGGGACATGGCCATCCTGTTCCTGCCTGCGATGCTCTGCATCGCTGCGGTGGTCGTTTTTCCGCTGGCCTATTCCCTGATCCTCAGTTTTACAGACACCAACCTGCGATCCCAGGGGCTGGGAGATTTTGTGGGGCTGAAAAACTACATCACTGCCCTTACCGACGAATACTTCCGCAAGTCCATCTTCACTACGCTGAAATACACTGTTGTTTCGGTGGTGTTTGAGCTGTGCATCGGTTATCTCATCGCGGCACTGCTCAACCGCGTCGGGCGGGGCCGGGAGCTGTTTTTCTCCATCATCATCGTTCCCATGATGATCTCCTGCGTGGCGGTGGGCATGATCTGGCGTCTGCTCCTGCACCCGGAACTCGGCATCGTCAACTATGTGATTGAATGCCTGGGCGGAACGGGTCGGGCGTGGTACGGCGACGCATCGCTGGCGCTGGGCACGTTGATCTTCATCGATGTCTGGCAGGAAACGCCCTACATGTCTCTGCTGATCCTGGCGGGGCTGGTGTCGCTTCCCAAGGACCCCTACGAGGCGGCGATCATCGAGGGCGCCAACGGGGTGCAGACGTTTTTCCGTATTACGCTGCCGCTGATGAAGCCCACGCTCATTGTGGCTACGCTTCTTCGTGCCATCGGCGCGCTGAAGACCTACGACCTGGTGTATGTGGTCACCAAGGGCGGCCCCGGGGTCAGTACCGAGGTGATGACCTACAATATCTACAAACAAGCCTATCAGTATCTGAACACCGGGCGTGCAGCGGCAATGTCGTACATTCTGCTGCTGATCGTTATGGCGATCAGTGTATTCTTTGTCAAGATGAGCCGCCGCGAGTGAGGCGGGCGCCCCGCCAAGGAGGGAGATACGTTGCAACTGTCCTTTTTAAGTTATCTGTTCCGCCGCTTTCCGCTGGAATACAGCTTCACGGCGGCGGGCCGCTATGGCTTTGACGGTGTGGAGATCTGGGGCGCCAGGCCTCACGCGTATCCTCCCGACCTTGACGCCGGCGAGATCGCGGACATCCGGCGCGCCGCGCGCGAAAACCGGGTGCGTATCTCCGCTTACACCCCGGAGCTTCTGGCCTATCCCTACAACCTTGTGTCACCGCTGGAAAAGGAGCGGGAGGAGACGCAGCGATATCTGGCAAGATCGCTGGAGATCGCGGCGGAGCTGGAGGCGGAGAGGGTGCTGTTCACCCTTCCGCATCCGGGCTATGCCGCCCGCCGCGAAAAAGTGTTGGCGGAAGCGGTGCAGCGCCTCAAACAGCTGAGCGACCTGGCGCAGCGGCTGGGTGTGAAGCTGATGCTGGAGACCCTTTCCCCGTCGGAGAGCAGCTTGATCACCACGGCCGACGAGGCGCAGGACCTTTTGGAACAGGTCGCGAGCGACGCCATGACGGTGATGCTGGACCTGGTCCCGCCCACCATCGCCAACGAGCCGCTGGCCAGCTATCTGGACCGCTTCGCGGGCCGGCTGGACTATGTACATGTCTGCAACAGCGACGGGGCCAGTGAGTTCCATGCGGAGCTGGGGCAGGGAGTCCTGCCGCTGCAGGATGTGTTCGACGTTTTGCAGCGGCACGGCTTTGACGGCTGGTATTCCATCGAACTGCTGAATCCCTATTTCCGGGATCCGGAATTGTATCTGGCGAACAGCAAGCGGCTGATGGATTCCTTTTTTCGGAAATAGAGGAGGGAGCATCGCATGAGAAGGATCGAAGCGGACCAGATCGCCGTTATGAGCATCCACTACCAGTTTTACCCGCTGACCCGCTTTCTCGACACCGCGCGAAGGCTGAACGTGAGCGCAGTGGATCTGTGGGCGGGCTATCCGCACTTGCTGCTGGACAACGACTGGGAATCCGCCGCCCGTGCGGTGCGCGCGGCGGCGGATGACCGGGGCCTGCGCATCATCTGCTGCACACCGGAGCAGGTGCGCTACCCACTGAACCTGGCGTCCACGGAGCCGAAGGTGCGCGCACGCACTCTGGAATACTTGAAGCGCGGCGTGGACGCGGCGGGTGTGCTGGGGGCGGGGATGGTCCAGGTGGTGCCAGGCTACGGCTGGTACGATTCGCGCAAAGCCGCCGCTTGGAGCGCGCTGGTCAGCTCGCTTTCGGAGCTCTGCAGCTATGCCGCGCAAAGGGGCGTCACCGTGCTGCTGGAACCGCTGCAGATCATCGAATCCAACCTGGTGAACGACCGCTATGACGCGCAGAACATCCTGCGCGATGTGGGCAGCGACGCGCTGAAGATCGTTGTCGACACCACGCACATGTCCGTGCGCGGCGAATCTCTAGAGGAATATTTCGATCTGCTGGGCGACGGGATCGGCCATATACACTTGAACGAATCCGATCAAGTGCCGTGGGGCCAGGGAACGCTGGACCTGGGGCATTTTCTGAGGGTGCTGTCACGGTATGACTACGACAAGCTCTGTACGCTGGAGATTTGTTCGCTGCCTCACTATGTGGACGCGGACCGGGCCCTGCAGGAAAACGTGACCTATGTGCAAAACAAACTGGCGGAGACCTTCCGCTCGTTTAATTTAAGCAATGGAGGAAAATACGATGTTTAACTTTGACGTGCCCCGCTATGAAAAGGTCGTGAACGACGCGATCGCCCTGCGCCCTCAAATCGAACAGGCTGTGGATGAGATTTGCAAACAGGGCTACAAAAATCTGTTCTTTATCGGCTGCGGTGGTACGTACGCCCATTCTCTGCCAATGAAATATTGGATGGAGACCACCTCGCAAAAGATCAGCGTGTACTCGGTGATCGCTGCGGAGTTTATGCTCATGGGCCACAAGGCCTTCTCCAAGGATTCCGTCTGCATCTTCTCCACCCGCAGCGGCAACACGAAGGAGATCGTTGCAGCGGCAAAGTTCTGCAAAGAAGCGGGCGCCCGCACCCTGGTGTATGTCTCCAACGACGACACCCCTGTTTGTGAATACGCAGATTACAAGTTCTTCAGCTTTGCAGAGGACGACTGCCTGTGCGAAGCGATCTATACCTACACCATCACGCTGCTGGCCCGTTTTCTGAAAAACGCGGGTGAGTTCGACGGCTACGACCAGTTCATGGAGCAGTATTCCCAGATCACGCCCTACCTGCTGCAGGCCAAGGAGCAGTATGAGGAGCGCTGCGCCGCGATGGCGGCCCATCATAAGGGCACCGACTACCACATGGTGATCGGCTCTGGTATGCTGTGGGGCGAAGCGTACGACTATGCCATGTGCATCCTGGAAGAGATGCAGTGGATCAAGACCAAGTCGATCCATGCGGCGGAGTTCTTCCACGGCACACTGGAACTGGTGGAGAAGGACACCAGCCTCATCCTCTTCTACGGCGAGGATGAGACCCGGCCACTGATGGATCGTGTGCTGGCGTTTGCCAAAAAGATCACCAACGAGATCAACATCTTCGACACCAAGGAAGTGGCGCTTCCCTTCACCGACCCGCTGTACCGCAAGATCGTTTCCCCGATGGTGCTTTATGCCATCACCGAGCGGCTGAGCTGCCATCTGGAGAAGGAGCGCAATCACCCGCTCACGGTGCGCCGGTACTATCGGCAGATGGAATACTGATCGCGCAGAAAGGAGTTCTTCCATGCTCAGAGTGGTGGGGGTCGGCGACAATTTCGTGGACCGATATTGGGACGAAAACACCATGTACCCTGGTGGGAACTCGGTCAACTTTGCGGTGTATGCCCGGCAGCAAGGCGCTTTCAGTGCTTACTGCGGCGTACTGGCCGAGGACCGCGAGGCCCGGCTGATCGAGCGGGCGCTGGTGAACTATGGCGTGGAATACACCCACTGCCTTCGCCTTCCCGGCGGGGAGACGGGCGTCGGCTCGATCCGTCTGATCAATGGTGACCGAGTCATCAGCGATGACAATGACGGCGGCAGTGTGCGCACCGACCCTCTGCCCGTCACAGAGGAACTGCTGCTGTACCTCAAGTCCTTCGATGTGATCCACATGTGCTGCTATGGGTATCTTGCTCCGCAACTGCACCGCATCGCCTCCACCGGAGTTCCCGTGCTGTATGACTTTTCTGACCAGTGGACGCAGGATGGTTTCGAGCAGATCTGCGCGGACGTGAAGGTGGCATTTCTCTCCGGCGGAGGCCGCCCCTCTGAAGAGCTGGAAGAGGCACTGCGGCGCGCCTGCGGCTGCGGCGCGGAGATCGCCATTGCCACCATGGGCGGCGACGGCGCCATCGCGTGGGATGGTAAGCGGCTCTATCGCAAGCGGCCCTACGAGGTGAACGCGGAGAGGCTGGACACGATGGGGGCGGGTGATGCCTTCCTCACCGGCTTTGCTGTTGCCTATTTCAGCGGGCTCAAACTTCTGGACGCACTGGCGCAGGAACGTTCGCTGGCGCAAAAGGACGAGGCCGATTACCGGGAGCACCTTGTGGAATATGCAATGTGCAATGGGGATCTGTGCGCCATGCGAAGCTGCTCCACCCGAGGAGCCTTCGGAATGGGACAGCCGATCCAGCCGGAAGGCTGACGCCGCTAGCTGTAAAACACACGAAGGAAGGCCGCCTTTTTCAAGGCGGCCTCAGCCTGTAGAAAAACCTGCTTTGGCGATCAGGCCAGAGCAGGTTTTCTGTTTGAAAACAAGAAGACAGGAGGAAAAAGCAGTGAAATGTCAGGCGCATTTTCGCGCAATCTGGACCGTTTGCCGCCAT
>DXAC01000065.1 GCA_019117205.1 Candidatus Allofournierella merdigallinarum
GTCATCAAGCCGGACGTGGTGCTCTACGGCGAGGGGCTGGATCCGGACACCCTGTCCGCCGCGGTGCAGGCGGTGGCCCAGGCGGACATGCTGCTCATCGGCGGCACACAGCTTTCGGTGTATCCGGCGGCGGGCCTGGTGGACTACTTCCGGGGACAGGACCTGGCGGTGATCAACCTGAGCGCCACCCCCCGGGACGAACAGGCCGCCCTGACCATCCACCGGCCCATCGGCGAGGTGCTCGCCGCGGTGGTGCCCTGACGACGACCCTGCGGGAAAAGGGGAGTGGAACACCATGAAAGACACTGAAAAGAGAGCGGCGCGTCCCGGCTTTTGGCGGGCGCTTCGGCTGGCGGGCGTGCTGCTGGCGGCGGCGCCGGTGATCTTTATGCTCCTCACCGGCGCGGTGGGCAGCCTTGCCGCCCGCCGCCCGCTGCTGGATGTGCTGCTGCCGGCCGAGCTGGCGTTCATTACCCTGCCGGGCATGGCGCTGATCCCCTTGGCAGCGGCGCGGGAACAGCGCCGCTGGGGCCTGTCAGCGGCCCTTGCCGCCCTGGGCGCGGCGGCTTTTGCCGGCTGCCTGGGCATGGCCTGGCTGTCCGGCATCGCCGGCGGCGCGAGCCCGGCCGCGGGGCCTGCCTGGTGGATCACCCTTGCCCTGCTGGCCCTTTTTGACCTGTGCGCCGCCGCGGCGCCGGTGGCAGGGCTGCTGGCCGCCCGCCCGGTGGAGGGCGTGGGGGCGCTGCCGGCACAGTGCGCCGACGAGTGCGCCACCCGCTGGCCCATTCTGCTGGTGCACGGCACCGGCTTTCGGGACTGGGGCTACTGGGGCCGGGTGCCAAAAGCGCTGGAGGCCCGGGGCGCGCGGGTGTTCTACGGCGGGCAGGACGGCTGGGCCACGGTGGAGAAAAATGCCGCCTTTTTAAGGGGCCGGGTACTGGAGATCCTGGAGCAGACCGGCAGCGAAAAGCTGCACATCATCGCCCACTCCAAGGGCGGGCTGGACGTGCGCTGCATGGTCTCCTCCCTGGGCATGGCTCCCTGTGTTGCCTCGGTGAGCCTGGTCTCCACCCCCAACCACGGCTCCAGGACCATGGACGCGCTCTCCCGTATGCCCCGGTGGGTGTTCCGCCTGGGGGGCTTCTTCGTAAACCTGTGGTACCGCCTGCTGGGGGACAGGCACCCCGATTTCTGCTCGGTGTGCGATCAGTTCACCACCGGCTGGGCCGAGGCGTTCAACCGGGCCAACCCGGACGCTTCGGGCGTTCTTTACCGCAGCTACGCCGGGGCGATGAGCTGCTGGCGAAGCGATGTGTTCATGTGGTGGCAGAACCTCATCATCGGCCTGGTGGAGGGGGAGAACGACGGCCTGGTGGCGGTGTGGTCCGCCCGGTGGACCGGGTTTCGCGGCGTCTGGCGGGGCGCGGGCAGCCGGGGCGTCTCCCACATGGACGAGGTGGACTTCCGCCGCCGCCCGATAAAACGGCGGGGCGAGCGGTTCGACGTGGTGGAGCAGTACATACAGATGGTCGCCGAGCTCAAAGAAAAAGGAATGTAGTTTACAGGAGGAAAAGATGGAAAAATGTCGGCAGCAGCTGCCCCCGGAGTATAAGGAGACCCTGCGGCTGGACCTGCAAAGCGATGGGAAACAGGTGCTTTGGGTAAACGGCCTGGCGACGGGCATCGCCCTGGTGATGTTTGCGGCGGGCTGGTTGCTGTCGCGGTCGTTCCTGCATTTTGAAAACCTGCTGACGCTGGCCGCATTTCTGGCCTGTGTCGTGCTGTATATGGTGCTCCACGAGCTGACCCACGGCCTTTGCATGAAAGTATTTGGCGCCCGGCGGGTAAAATACGGCTTTACCGGCCTGTATGCCTTTGCGGGCAGCGACGAGTATTTTCAAAAGGGCGCGTACATTGTGGTGGCCCTTGCGCCGCTGGTGGTCTGGGGCCTGGTGCTTCTGGGGCTCAACTGGCAGGGTGGGGCGGCTTCTTTCTGGTTTTTCTACCTGCTGCAGCTGGTCAACGTATCCGGCGCGGCGGGCGATCTGTATGTGACCGCCCGCCTCCTCCGCCTGCCCGGGGAAACGCTGGTGCAGGACACCGGTGTTTCCATGAAAGTGTTCACACGCGGCTGAAAACGCGCGCAAGCAAGAGGCGCCGGCCGCACCCGATGGGGTGCGGCCGGCGCCGTTCTGTGTGTTATATCTCCACGCTGCCCTCGAACAGCAGCACCGCGTCGCCGGTGAGGGTCACGCCCTGGTCGGTGTAGCAGACCACTACATCGCCGCCCGGCAGCTTTACGGTGATGGGCTCGCCCTTGGGGCAAAAACCGTTTTCCACCGCCGCCACCGCCGCCGCGCAGGCGCCGGTGCCGCAGGCCTTGGTCTCGCCGTTGCCCCGCTCGAACACCCGCATCTTCAGGGTGTGGTCGTTGACCACCCGCACGAACTCGGTGTTCACACGCTGGGGGAACAGGGGAGAGTTCTCGAACTGGGGCCCCAGCCGGCCAAGGTCCAGGGTGTCCACCCGCGGCACAAAGACCACGCAGTGGGGGTTGCCCATGGAGACGCAGGTGACCCGCCAGTCGCGGCCGCCGATCTGCACCAGCTGGTCCACCGCCGGGTCGGCCCTCAGGGTGCAGGGGACTTCGGCGGGATGCAGGCTGGCCCTGCCCATCTCCACCCGGGCGCTGCTCACCTTGCCGCCCCGCAGATAGAGCCGGAGCTTCCGTATGCCGCTGGCGGTCTCCACGGTGATCTCCTCGCCGGAGACATAGCCCCGGTCGTGGGCCAGCTTGCCCACACAGCGGATGCTGTTGCCGGCCATCTCCACCTCGCTGCCGTCCCGGTTGAACACCCGCATACGGATGTCCGCGCAGTCCGAGTGCTCCAGCAGCACCAGGCCGGTGCCGCCGATGCCGAAATGGCGCATACACAGCCGCAGCGACAGAGACTCGGGGCAGGTGATGGCTTTGTCGAAGTTCTCGAAGAAGATGTAGTCGTCGCCGGTGCCCTGCATCTTGGCAAAGGGAAGTAGCTGACGCACCGAGCGCATATGGTTCAGGTCCACCAGCTCGGTGTTGTCCTGGGTGAAGCGGCTGGCGATGATCTCCGCCAGGGCGTTTGCGGTGTCCAGGCTGGTCAGGCAGGGGATGGACAGCTGCAGCGCCCGCCGGTGGAGGGTGATGTAGTCCGCCACCGTGTCGTCCTCCGCCGCGCCGGTGTAGACGATGGCGCTGATGCGCCCCTCGTCCATCAGCTGCAAAATGTCGTTTGCCTCCGCCAACGGCCGCACCCGGGTCACATCCACGCCCAGCGACTCCACCGCGTCGGCGGTGTCCCGGGTGGCGTACAGGGGGATGTGCATATCCGCCAGCTTTTTGGCAACGGTGACCACCTCGTACAGGTCGTGGCCGTCCACGCTGAGCAGCACGCCGGTGCCGCCTCCCAGCAAGGCGGGGCGCACGTCGATGCCGGCGGCGGCCAGGCCCTTGAACAGCGCCTCCCGCAGGTCCTTGCCGATGCCCAGCACCTCGCCGGTGCTCTTCATCTCCGGGCCCAGATAGGCGTTCACGTTGCCCAGCTTTTCAAAGCTGAACACTGGCACCTTGACTGTCACATAGGGAGGCGCGGGCCACAGCCCGTCCCCGTAGCCCAGCTGGCGCAGGGGCGTGCCGGTCATCACGCGGGCGGCAAGATCCACCATGGGTACGCCGGTGACCTTGCTGATGTAGGGCACCGTGCGGCTGGCCCGGGGGTTCACCTCGATCACATACAGCTCGTTTTTCCAGATGAGATACTGGATGTTCACCAGGCCCTTGGTGCCCAGCGCCAGCGCCAGCTTGCGGGAGCAGTCCACCACCTGGTCCATCATCGGGTCGGTGATGTTGTAGGGCGGGTAGACGGCGATGGAGTCGCCGGAGTGGACCCCCGCCCGCTCGATGTGCTGCATCACGCCGGGGATCAGCACATCGGTGCCGTCGCTGATCACGTCCACCTCCAGCTCGGTGCCGGGCATATACTGGTCGATGAGCACCGGGTTGTCGATGCCCCCCGCCAGGATGGGCCGCATGTAGCGGCGCACCTCCTCGTCGGTGCGGACGATCCGCATATTCTGGCCGCCGATCACATAGCTGGGCCGCAGCAGCACCGGATAGCCCAGGGTGTGGGCCGCCTCCAGGGCCTGGTCCAGGGTCAGGGCGCTGAGCCCTTTGGGCCGGCGGATGCCGAACCGCTCCAGCAGCGCGTCGAAGCGCTCCCGGTCTTCGGCGGTGTCGATGCCCTCGGCGCTGGTGCCCAGGATGGGAATACCCTGCTTGTCCAGAAAACCGGTGAGCCGGATGGCCGTCTGGCCGCCAAAGGCAACCACCACCCCCACCGGCCGCTCCACCGCGATGATGTCCATCACGTCCTCCGGGCACAGGGGCTCAAAGTAGAGCCGGTCGGCGGTGTCGTAGTCGGTGGAGACGGTCTCCGGGTTGTTGTTCACGATGACCACGTCGTAGCCCAGCTCTTTCAGGGTCCAGACGCAGTGTACCGAGGAGTAGTCGAACTCGATGCCCTGGCCGATGCGGATGGGCCCGCTGCCCAGCACCAGTACCACCGGCTTGCCGCTGCGGGCAAAGGTGCGGGCCTCGCACCGCTCGCCCCAGCCGCCGTAGAAATAGGGGGTGCGGGCGGCGAACTCGGCGGCGCAGGTGTCCACCATCTTGTAAACGGCGGGCCGGTGGGCGGGCAGCGCCGCGCCGGAGATGCGCTGCAGCGCCGCGTCCGGGTAGCCCAGCTCCTTGCCGGCAAGATAGTCCTGCTGCGACAGAGGCCGGCCGGCAATGGAGGCCTCGAAAGCCGCCAGATGGGCCAGCCGGTACAAAAACCAGCGGTCGATGCGGGTGACGGAGAAGATCTCATCCACGGATACGCCCGCTTTCAGCGCCTCGAACACGGTGAACAGCCGCTTGTCGTCCATGCGGGCCAGCCGCTGACGCACCGGCGTGTCGTCGGCGGGGGCGGCGTTCAGGGTGTCCAGGCCGATCTCGGCGCCCCGCACCGCTTTCATCAGCGCCATCTCAAAGCTGGGGCCAATGGCCATCACCTCGCCGGTGGCTTTCATCTGGGTGCCCAGCTTGCGGCTGGAGCCGGCGAACTTGTCAAAGGGCCACTTGGGCATCTTCACCACCATGTAGTCCAGCGCCGGCTCGAAGCAGGCGCAGGTCTCGCCGGTGACGTCGTTGGGGATCTCGTCCAGGGTGTAGCCCAGGGCGATGCGGGTGGTGATCTTGGCGATGGGGTAGCCGGTGGCCTTGGAGGCCAGGGCCGAGGAGCGGCTTACCCGGGGGTTCACCTCGATCACCGCGTACTCAAAGCTGTCCGGGTTCAGGGCGAACTGGCAGTTGCAGCCGCCCACGATACCCAGCGCCGAGATGATGTTCAGCGAGGCCGACCGGAGCATCTGATACTCTTTGTCCGACAGGGTCAGCGCCGGCGCAACCACGATGGAGTCGCCGGTGTGTACGCCCACCGGGTCGAAGTTCTCCATGCTGCACACGGCGATCACGTTGCCCGCCGCGTCCCGCATGGTCTCGAATTCGATCTCTTTCCAGCCGTAGATGTACTTCTCCACCAGGATCTGGGTGATGGGGGAGGCGTCCAGGCCGGTGTGTGCCACCAGTTCCAGCTCCCGGGGCGTGTTGGCCACGCCGCCGCCGGTGCCGCCCAGGGTAAAGGCGGGCCGCACGATCACCGGATAGCCGATGCGCCCGGCCACCGCCAGCGCTTCTTCCACCGTGCAGGCGATGTCACTGGGGATCACCGGCTCGCCGATGGCGGCCATGGTCTCCTTGAACTTCTCCCGGTCCTCGGCCTTTTCGATGGCCTCCACGTTGCTGCCGATCAGCCGCACGCCCCGGCTTTCCAGAAAGCCTTCCCGCCCCAGCTGCATGGCAATGGTCAGGCCGGTCTGGCCGCCCAGGCCCGCCAGCAGGCAGTCGGGCTTTTCCTTGTCGATGATCCGCTTCACCGTGCGGGCGGTGAGAGGCTCCAGATAGATCTCGTCCGCCAGCGCCTGGTCGGTCATAATGGTGGCCGGGTTGGAGTTCACCAGCACCACGTTGACCCCGGCATCCTTGAGCACCCGGCAGGCCTGGGC
>DXAC01000066.1 GCA_019117205.1 Candidatus Allofournierella merdigallinarum
GATCACCCCCGACTGGCTGCGGGAGCGGGGGATCACCCTGCTGCTCAGCGATTTGGACTTCACCCTGGCCGCCAAGAGGACCCGCCGCCCGGACCAGCCCCTGCGGGACTGGATCTCCGCCCTGCGGACGGCGGGGATCGACTTCATGATCGTCTCCAACAACCGCTCCGGCAGCCGGGTGACGGAGTTCTGCGCGGACCTGGGCGTGCCCTATCAGGGCCACGCCGGCAAGCCCAGCCCCCGGGGGCTGGAGGCCGCCATGCGCAGGGCCGGGGCGGACCGGGCCCACACCGCCATGCTGGGGGACAAGCTTCTGACGGACATGCTGGCCGCCAACCGGGCCGGGGTCCTGCCCCTGATGGTGGAGCCGGTGGGCGGCGCCGTGACGGCGTGGCAGAAGGTGCTCCACGCCCTGCAGGCCCCCTTCAAGGCCGCCTGTCGCCGCAAAATGGAAAAAAAGTCCTGAAAAATACTTGCAATAGCGGACAACATACGATAAAATAGCAAAGGAATTTTTATGGAGATAGAGGGGCGGCCGGCCGGTCAGCTTCTCTTGAGTTTACAGAGGAGGATCATTTATGCCAACGATTACTGCCGGCGATTTCCGCAATGGTGTCACTTTTGAGAAGGACGGGAGCGTTTGCACCGTGGTGGAGTTCCAGCACGTGAAGCCCGGCAAGGGCGCCGCTTTCGTGCGCACCAAGACCAAGAACGTCATCACCGGGGCGGTCACCGAGACCAGCTACAACCCCAGCGCCAAGTTCCCCACCGCCTTTATCGAGCGCCGTGAGATGCAGTACAGCTACAACGACGGCGGCCTGTACTACTTCATGGACATGGAGACCTACGAGCAGGTGCCCATCAACGAGAAAGACCTGGGCGACGCTTTCAAGTTCGTCAAGGAGAACGAGATGGTCAAGGTGCTCAGCTACAAGGGCAACGTGTTCGGCATCGAGGCGCCCAACTTTGTGGTGCTGCAGGTCACCGAGACCGAGCCCGGCTTCAAGGGCAACACCGCCACCAACACCCTGAAGCCCGCCAAGCTGGAGACCGGCGCCGAGATCCGCGTGCCCCTGTTCATCAACGAGGGCGACATGATCCGCATCGACACCCGCACCGGCGAGTACATGGAGCGGGCCTGATCCCACACCGCACACTTCCCGGGCGGCGGCCCTGCCGCCGCCCGGCGTTTCTTTGAACACATTTTTAGGAGGAACACCCATGAAACTGAACGAACAAGCCGCCTACCTGAAAGGCCTGATGGAGGGCCTGGAGATCGACGAGCAGAAAAAAGAGGGCAAGGTGCTCAAGGCCATGTACGACCTGCTGGCCGAGCTGTGCGACGCCGTCACCGACCTGGATGACGACATGGACCAGGTCTTTGACGAGCTGGACGCCATGGACGAGGACATGGACGACCTGGAGGAGTACGTCTACGGCGACGACTTCGACGAGGAGGACGAGGACGACGACGAGCTGGAGGCCGAGGTGGAGTACGAGCTCACCTGCCCCAACTGCGGCGCGGTGACGGTGGTGGACGAGGACACCCTGTTCAACCAGAAGATCAACTGCCCCAACTGCGGCGCCGAGTTCGACATCGAGTTCGAGGAGTGCGACGGCGACTGCGCCGGCTGCGCCGAGGCCGACGAGGGCGAGGAAGAGGAATAACACCGGCGGCGGGCAGCGCCCGCCGCCAGCGTAACGGGCCGGCTGCCCTGTGATCAGGGCGGACCGCGCCCGTTTTTTTCGGATAATACAAAGGAGGGAAGCCCATGCATACCCTGCTGCTGATGGTGCGGGTGGGCTTGTTTTTCGCCTGGCTGCTCTGCGGGTGTGTCTGGCTGAACCGGCGCTTCTCGCTGCCGGCGGCCCACGCCCCGCTGGTGTTCATCTGCGGCGTGAGCCTTGCGGTGTACGCCGCGGGGCTGCTCAACATCATCTGGCCGGTGCAGCTGGCGCTGTATCTCGCGCCGCCGGTGCTGGCGGCGCGGCATGTCTGGCGGGAGAAATGGCAGGCCCTGCGCCCCCTGGTGAGCCTTTCCATGGCTCTGTTCCTGGCGGCGGCCGCCGCCACCCTGCTGGCCGAGCGGGGCCGGGTGATCGACAATCACGACGAACTGGCCCACTGGGCCATCGCCGCCAAAACGGTGATCACCACCGGGCGGCTGCCCAACATGGCGGACACGGCGGTGCAGTTCGTGGACTACCCGCCCGCCGCCACCCTGTGGATCAAGGCGGTGTGCGGCCTCACCGGCTTTTCCGACGGCAGTATGCTCTTTGCCCAGAGCTTTTTGTTCCTGGCGGCGGTGCTGGCTTTCGCGCCCCTGTGCCAAAAGCGCTGGTACGCCGGCGCGGCGGTGCTGGGGTATGCCGTTTACATGGCCTGCCTGAGCGTCGCCTACCGGGAGCTGCGGGTGGACGGTATGCTCACCATGCTCATGGCGGCGGTGTGGGCGATCACCGCAGCGCTGCGAAAGGAGCCCCGCCGCGCGCTGGCGGCGTCGCTGCCGGTGCTGTGCTTTTTGGCCATTCTGAAAAACAGCGGCCTGTTCTTTGTGGCGCTGGGGGCCATTCCCCTGATGGCGCTGGCGGCGCGAAACAAGCCCCACGGCTGGAAAAACGCCGGCCTGGCGGCCCTGCCGCTGGCCGGGCCGCTGTTCACCTGGTGGCTGTGGCAGGCCCACGTGGCGCTGGTGTTCGTGGACGCGGATGTCTCCAAGCACGCGGCCTCCCTCACCGCCTACGCGGGGCAGCTGGCGGGCAAGACCCCCGAGGACATCGCCGCTTTCTGGGAGAAGTTCCGGGGTTTCTGGCTGTTCATCTCCGACCCGCCGGTGATGCGTCTCTACGCCTGCACGGCGGTGTTCCTGGTCACGGTGCTGGCGCTGGCGGTGCTGGGCTGGATGCGCTGGCGGGTGGCGGCGGGCTACGCCGCCGCCTGGGTGGCCGCCACCGCCGCCTATGTGGCGGCGCTGGCGGGCACCTACCTGTTCAGCATGAACACCGACGAGATGCTGGCTATCGCCAGCATCCGCCGCTATGCCGCCAGCTATTTTGAATGCCTGCCCGCCGCGGCCATCGTCCTGGCCCTGGTGTACCTGGAGCCGGCGCTGACCGCCCCGGCCCGGCTGGGCGGCATTTTGCCCAAGGGCGCCCGCCCGTGGCAGGCTCTGGCGGTGAGCCTGGCGCTGGCCGCGTTCGGCTTTGGTTTTGCCGCGGCCCACGGCCGGCCCGCCAACCTGTTGTACTCCGCCCGGGCCGCCGCCACCACCGCCCGCCAGAACTACTGGCTGGAACTGAAAGAGGAGTACGGCCTGCCGGAGGGAGAGTCCTGCCTGCTGTATGTGAACGGCATGAATGTGGACAGCTGGCACGAAGGCTATGTGGTGCGCTATGTGTTCAACAGCGGCGAGGTAGTCTTTACCAGTGAGCTCTCCGAGGAGCTGGCCCGACAGTACGACTTCCTGGTGGTCTGCGCCCGGGACGAGGGCAGCCGCGCCTTTTTGGAAAGCCTCGGGCTGGACCCGAACGCCGTCCTGGTGGACCTGCGCCACCAGTGGTGACCTTTCTTCCATCCTCCTGCCCGCGCCGCCCCCTTTGCGCCGTGCAATGATCGCCGTCCCTCCCGCGTATACCAAATGAACGGACGCCGCCCCCGGGCGGTGAAAAGGAGAGCAAAGGAGGGAAACAAAATGGAGAAAAGAAAAGCGGGATGCGCGGCGCTGGCGCTGGTGCTCGCGCTGGGCTGCGGCTGCGGCCCGGCGGCTCCGGCAACGCGGCAGGCGGGCAGTACGCCCGCCGCCCAAAGCGCCCCGGCAGGCGAGGCACTGGACGAAGCGGCGCTGGCCGAAACGCTGCGCCTGCGCTGTGTCCCGGACGAGAGCCGCCTGGCCGCCTTTGAGGTGCGCGGCGCCGGGGTGGTGCCGCCCGGCGGCTGGGACGAGTACCCGCTGCTGGACGAGTACCTGGTGGAGCAAGGGCGCACCTGGCGGGGCTGGCTGGAGGCCGACGAGGCCCGGCGGCTCTTCGCCGCCGTCTTCCGGGTGAAGTACACCCCCGAGGCCGCCATCAACGGCCCCCAGTACGCCGGCGGCGTCTGGACGGTACTGGCGCTGCTGGAGCCCGCGGGAAAGGACTATGACATCGTCGCCTCCAGCGTCGCGGACATCGCCCCGGACGACGCCCCCGCGCTGCCAGAGGCCGCCGAACTCGCCGTCACCGACGACCAGTGGACCATCCTCCAACACCAGCTGGCGGCCCTCGCCGCCGGCGGCGTCTGGCGGGACTACGCCTCCCCCGCCGACTGGACGGAGGAGGAGTTCACCCGCTGGCTGGCCTTGCGGACGCAGAGCTGGCCGGGCACGGACGGACAGACCCTTTCGGAGGCGGAGGTGCTGTGGATGGTCCAGGCGGACTTTTCGCCGGAGAACGGGGTCTGGAACAGCGCGGACGCACGGCTTGAGGACAGCGGCCTGCTGGACGACGGCCTTGTGGTCCTGCCCGCGGCGGAGGACCCGGCGCGCTTTTTTGAGGAACAGGTGTCGGTGGAATACTTCCGGCAGCTGGCACAGGACCAGGCAGCCGACGGCAACGCCCCCATGCGCCCGGTGGACGAAGTGGTGGCCACGGCGACCATCCCGACCCAGGAGGGCGAGGTGCGCATGGAGTACCGCTTTGGCCTGGTGCCGCCGGACAGCGGCCCGGTGAGCCGCACCTGGCTGATGGAGGCCCGGCGGCTGACAGAATAACAAAGAAAAGCCCCCGCACAGGGAAATAAGCCCCCGCACAGGGAAATTTCCCTGTGCGGGGGCTTATTTGCGAAAAGGCGGTTCACCGCGTCCCCGCGCAGGCCGCCTCCACCACGTCGGCGGCGTACTCGGGGGTGTTGGCGGCAAACAGCTGCCGCGCCTGGTCGTAGGGCAGCCGCCGCCCGGCCACGGCCCGCAGGAAGCGGCTCAGCCGGGCCAGCACCCCGCTGCCCGTGCCCTCGGCCTCGGCCAGGCAGAGGGCCAGCGGCCAGCGGTCGAAGTAGGCAAGGCAGGGGTCGTCCGCCCGCTTTGCCAGGTGCAGCACCGGCAGCCCGGCGGCAAAGTACTCGAACAGCTTGCTGGGCACCTGGTTGTCCAGGTCGTTGCCCAGGCTCAGCAGCACGTCCGCCCCGGCCAGATACCGCTCCGCCTCGGCCCGGGGCAGCGGGCCGGTGATGACCAGCCGGTCGCCCAGCACCGTCCGGCAGGCGTCGGGCAGGGAGGCGGGATAGTTCTCCCAGCCGCCCCCCACGAACACCAGCTCCCAGCCGGGCTCGTCCAGCGCCCGGAACAGCTCCAGGGCGTAGTGCGGGGTGCGCAGGGTGGGATAGAGGCTGCCCACAAAGACGCACCGCCGGCGCCCGGCTCCGCTCTTCACCGCCTCGCCCACGGGGGCGGGCGGCACCAGGCTGGCGAAATCCAGCGGCTCCATCCGGGCAGAAAAGTCCGCCAGCGGCGCGCCGGGGGCGTAATAGCGGGTCATGGCGGGGGTCACCAGCAGCCTGTCCATGGCCTGGGCCAGCCGCCGCTCCCTTTTCCAGGCGCCGGGCGCGGCATAGCTGGCGTTGCCGGCGTAGGGGTCCATCTGCCAGTCGATCTTCCGGCCGGGGATGGCCGCCTCGGCCAGCGCGAAGCTGCCCGCGTAGGGGGCGGCCACCGCCACCGCCGCGTCAAAGCCCCCCGCCCGCCGGTCCAGCATTTCGATGGCCCGCACCGCCGCCGCCAGCCGCCGGGGCCGCTTCAGGGCGATCTGCCGCACCGCCGCCAGCGCCGCGTCGGGCATCGACGCCAGCCGCAAAAGGCGCAGGGGCACCGGCGTGCCGCCGGCGCGGCCAAACTCCAGCGCCCGGTTCATCCGCCGCTCGTCGGCAAAGGCCAGGGGATGGCTCTGGCAGCCCGGGGCGGCGGGGGGCGGCGTCTCGCCGTCCCACAGCTCCAGGAGATGCACCTGGTGGCCCCGCCCGGCCAGCAGGCCGGCCACCCGCCGGGCCAGCGCCGGGGTGGGCGCCAGGGGGAATTCCACCGTGTCCAGAATAAAGAGCAGTTTCATCAAGGCACCTCGATCCAAAGACCGGCCGAAAGGGGTCAGCGGCGGTCGGTGAGCAGCAGCCGGCAGAGCCAGCGGTAAAAGGGCCCGCCCAGGCAGGCGACCAGCGCCGCCCCTTTCATCTTCAGGGGCAGGTGCGGGGAGGGCAGCGCCTCCCACAGCCCCGCCCGCAGCTGGCGCAGCAGCTGGCAGTGGTCGGCGGTGAAGTCACAGGCGTTCTCCTGGCGCAGGATCATGCTGTCCAGATAGAGCAGCTTTTCGTAGTAGAACGCCCGCGCCGAGGGCTCCAGCTCCCCGCCCCGGGCCCCCTCCAGGATGGTGGAGGCCACGAACAGCTGATCCTCCAGCGCCCGGGGGCTCAGGGGCCGGTGGGTGGTGGAGGCGGCGTGCTGGCGGTAGAAGTAGCCGATCAGATCCACAAAGGCCATGCCCTCCACCCGCTGGAGCAGCTTCCAGTTCAGATACAGGTCCTCGTTGTAGATCACCGGCGAGGAGAAGTCGAAGCCCACGAAGAGGCTGTGATGATACAGCTTGTTGCACAGGCTGTACTCCACCCGCTTGTCGTGGAGCAGGGCGTGCAGGTGCATCGGGGCGGCGAAGCGGAGCCGCTGGCCCGGCTCGTCCGGCACGGCGGGCGGCTGCTCGCCCGGAAAGGGCAAAAAGCGGCAGCAGGCCACCGGCAGGCCGGAGGCAAGGCAGCAGTCCGCCAGGGCCTGGAGCATACGGGGATGGAGCAGGTCGTCGGAGTCCACAAAGGCCAGGTACTCCCCCCGGGCAGCCCGCACCCCCGCGCCCCGCCCGCCGATGATGCCAAGGTTGTCCTGGTGGATGACCTTTGCCCGGTCGTCGGTGCGGGCAAAGGCGTCGCAGGCTTCCCCCGAGCCGTCGGTGCTGCCGTTGTCCACCAGCAGCAGCTCAAAGTCGTCCAGGGTCTGGCGGGAAAGGCTTTCCAGGCAGGGCACAAGGTAACTCCCCGCGTTGTACACCAGCACGATCACCGTGATCAGCGGCCGCTCCATGGCTGCACCTCCCCGGCCTTTTTCAGATAGAAGTCCTGCAGCCAGCGGGCCGCGTCGGCGATGTCGTAGCCGGCGGCCCGGATGGCGTCGGCGGGGCAGCGGCGGGCGGCAAAGCCCGGGGCGGCGGCGTTCAGGGCCGCCTGCGCCCAAAGGGCGGCGGGCTGGTCCAGGCCCAGCCGGCGCACCAGCGGGGTGATGCACACCTCGTCGGTGATGGCGCTGCTGGCCACCACCGGCAGGCCGGCCGCCTGGGCCTCCACCAGCGTCACCGGCAGCCCCTCGTGAAGCGAGGGGAAAACGAAGCAGTCAAAGGCGCTGAGCAGGTCTGGCACGTCCTCCCGGGCGCCCAGAAAGCGCACCGCCTGCTCCAGCCCCAGGCCGGCGGCGGCGCGGGCGGCCTGCTCCTGCAACGGCCCGGTGCCCGCCAGCACCAGCGCGCTGTCCGGCCGCAGGGCGTGGAGGGCGGCGAAAACCTCCAGCAAAAAGGCGTGGTTCTTTTGGGCGGTGAACCGGCCCACATGGCCCAGCACCAGGGTGCCCTCTCCAAGGCCCCACGCCGCCCGCAGCCGCGCCCGGGCCGGGGCCCGGGGGGCAAAGTGCTCCGGCTGCACCCCGTTGAACAGGATATGGGCGTCGCCGGCCTTTTCGCCGAACATCCAGCGGGCGGCGGCCTTGCTGCAGGCGAACAGGTCGGTGGCCCAGGGCAGCACCATCCGGCCGTAGTGGTCTTTCACCAGCTGAAAGGCAAGACCGCCCTCGTTTTTGGTGTTGTGGCTGTGGGCGATGCGCACCGGGATGCCCGCCTTTGCCGCCCGCTGCATCACCAGGCCGCTGAACTTGTCCATGTGGGAGTGTACGATGGGGTACCGGGGCCCGGCGCGCAGCACCCTGTCCAGGGCGGCGGTGTAGACGAAAGGCCCTTTCTGGGTGATAAAGGGGATGCGGTGGATCACGCCGCCCAAAGCCTCGATCTCCGCCTCGTACACGCCGGGAAAGGAGGAGACGAAGTCGAACTGGACCTTGTCCCGGTCCATCTGGCGGTAAAGGTTCATGACAAGGCTCTCGTAGCCCCCGTGGCCCAGGCCCGCCACGCAGTGAAGCACCCGGATCGGCGCCATGCCGCCGCCCCCTTTCTGGCATTGGATACACGGTAAAGTATAGCAAAAAGCCGGGTGCTTTGCAACAAAGCCCCGGCCCACCAAAAAGCAAAAGCCCCGCCGCCCGGCGGGGGAAGAACAAAAAGCGGGGCCCCCGCCAGGGGGCCCCGCCGAACGATCAGGGGTTCACGTAGTTGCGCACCAGCGCCTGCAAAAGGTCGTCCCGGTCCACCTTGCGGATGAGAGAGCGGGCGTTTTTGTAGGTGGTGATGTAGGTGGGGTCCTCCGACAGGATATAGCCCACCAGCTGGTTGATGGGGTTATACCCCTTTTCTTTCAGCGCGTCGTACACTTCCTGCACAACGGCCCGGATCTCCCGGTCGCGCTCGTCATAGATGGAGAATACTGCGGTAGGATCAGACATCTTCGGCCCCCCTTTGCGGAAAAATACTTCTATAAAACCAGTATACAGGATAACGTCCCCGATTGCAAGCAGGGGAAAACAACAAAACCATGACACTTTCGTAAAGAATGTGCAAACAAACCGGCGCCGTGCCCCGGCGGGGCGCGGCGCCGGTGAAGCGGCTCAGCTGCGCAGGGTCACGCCCATGGAGCCCAGGGCGTCCAGCACCCGGGCGATGGCGCCGTCCACCTCTTCGTCGGTGAGGGTGCGGTCCGCCGCGCGGAACACCAGGTTGTAGGCCAGGCTCTTTTTGCCCGCGCCCACCTTGTCGCCGGTGTAGATGTCGAACAGGGTCAGGCTCTCCAGGTCCTGGCCGGCGTTCGACTGGATGCAGCCGGCCAGCTCGGCGGCGGGCATGGCCTCGTCCGCCACCAGGGCAAGGTCCCGGCTGGTGGCCGGGTGCTTGGGCAGCGGGCGGAACTGGGCCTCGCCGCCCCGAAGCGCGAACAGCTTGTCCAGGTCCAGGTCGGCGGCCACCACCCGGGCCTTGATGCCGTAGTTCGTGCAGACGGTGGGATGCACCTCGCCCACGGTGCCCACCTTTTCACCCTGCACAAAGATGTCGGCGGCGCGCCCGGGGTGGAACGCCGCGCCGGCGGCGTTGCGCCGCACGGTGAAGTCTTTGATGCCGGCGGTGGCCAAAAGGCCCTCCACCACGCCTTTCATCGCCAGGTAATCCCAGGCCGGGCCATAGGCCGCCAGGATGAGCTTTTGCACCTCGGTGGGCAAAAGGTCGCTGGGGGTCTTGCCCTCGGCGGCCAGCTTTTCGCACAGGGCCGGGTAGTCGTTGAAGTCGTTGTCCGCCACCTCGTGGGCCAGGGGGCTGGGCAGGTACTCGGTGGCCTGCTCGAACACCGCGCACTCGGCGGCCCGGGCGCTGTAATTGCGGCTCACCACCTCCATCAGGCTGGGCAGGGCGGTGGTGCGCATGATACTGGTGTCCTCGCCCAGGGGGTTGGAGATGACCACCGCATTGCGCAGGGGGTCGTCCTGGGGCAGGTTGATGGTGTCGAAGCACTTGGCGCTGTAAAAGCTGAACGTCTCGCACTCCCACAGGCCGTAGCCCGCCAGCGCGGCGGTGAGCTTTTTGTCAAAGCTCTGGCGGGGGGTGGGCCGGGCCTCGGCCACCCCTTTCATCAGGGTGCTGGGCATCTTGTTGTAGCCCACATACCGGGCAACCTCCTCGGCCAGGTCGCAGTCCCGCTTCACGTCGTCCCGCAAAGTGGGGCAGACCACCACGTCGCCCTCCAGCTGAAAGCCCAGGGGCTCGAGGATGTCCACCATCTGCTGACGGGTCAGATCGGTGCCCAGCAGCCGGTTGATCACCTCCGGGCGCAGGGGCACATGGTTCTCGGTGCGCTTCGCGGGGTAGATGTCCACCACGCCGTCCACCACGTCGCCGGCGTCCAGCAGCTGCACCAGCTCCAGCGCCCGGGCCAGGGCCGGCGCGCAGGTGTTGGGGTCCAGGCCCTTGGAGTATTTCGCGGAGGCCTCGGTCTGCAGGCCCAGCTTTTTGGCGGTGGTGCGGATGGAGGGGCCGTAGAACATGGCGCTCTCGAACACCACGGTGGTGGTGTGCTCGTAGGTGCCGCTGTACTCGCCGCCCATCACGCCGGCCACGCCGATGGGGCCCGCGTCGTCGGCGATCACCAGCATCTCCTCGGAAAGGGCCCGGTCCACCCCGTCCAGGGTGACGATGTGCTCGCCGGGTCGGGCGTTGCGCACATGGATGTGCTGGCCGTTCACATACTTGTGGTCAAAGCAGTGCATGGGCTGGCCGTACTCCAGCATCACATAGTTGGTGATGTCCACCAGGTTGTTGATGGGGCGCACCCCGCAGGCGCGCAGCCGGTCCCTCATCCACTTGGGGCTGGGGGCCACCCGCACGTTCTCCACCACCGCGCCGCAGTAGCGCAGGCACAGCTCGCTGTTCTCGATGTCCACCTTGAGCAGGTCGTTCACGTTGCCGTGGCCGGGCTTCACCTCGGGGACGTGGTCCTTAAAGGGCACGCCGAAAGTGGCGGCGGTCTCCCGGCCCAGCTCCCGCACCGCCAGGCAGTCGGGGCGGTTGGGGGTGATCTCGAACTCGAACACCACGTCGTCCATGCCCAGCGCCTCCACCGCCGGGGTGCCGGGGGCGGGCATACCATCGGGGTAGTCGCGCGCGTCCAGCACCAGGATGCCGTTTTCAATGGCGTAGGGGAAGTCGTGGGTGGTCAGGCCCAGCTCGGCCAGGCTGCACAGCATCCCGTTGCTCTCCACGCCCCGCAGCACGCCCTTTTTGATCTGGACGCCGCCGGGCAGGCAGGAGCCGTCCAGCGCCACGGGCACAAGGTCGCCCACCTTGAGGTTGGCCGCGCCGGTGACGATCTGCAAGGGCGCCGCCTGGCCCACCTCCACCTGGCAGATCACCATGTGGTCGGAATCCGGGTGGGGCACGATGGACTCGATGCGGCCGATGACCACGTTTTCCACGGCGTCGGCGGCGTTCTCATAGCACTCCACCTTGCTGCCGGTCATGGTGAGGCGGTCGGCCATCTCCTTGGCGGAGCAGTTGATATCGGCGAATTCTTTCGCCCAGCTCATGGGTAATACCATTGGTCTTTTCCCCCTTTATCAGTTGAACTGCTTCAAAAAGCGCAGGTCGTTTTCATACAAAAGGCGCATGTCGTCGATGCCGTAGCGCATCATGACCACCCGCTCCAGGCCGATGCCAAAGGCGTAGCCGGTGTACTTTTCCGAGTCGATGCCGCAGTTTTCCAGCACCTTGGGGTGTACCATGCCGCAGCCCAGGATCTCGATCCAGCCCTCGCCCTTGCACATGGAGCAGCCCTTGCCGCCGCACTTGAAGCAGCTCATGTCCATCTCGGCGCTGGGCTCGGTGTAGGGGAAGTGGTGGGGGCGGAAGCGCACCTTGGTGTGGGGGCCGTAGAGCTTTTTGATGAACTGCTCCAGGGTGCCTTTCAGGTCGCTGAAAGTGATGCCCTCGTCCACCACCAGGCCCTCGATCTGGTGGAAGATGGGGCTGTGGGTGGCGTCCACCGCGTCCGAGCGGTAGACCCGGCCGGGGGCGATGATGCGGATGGGGGGGTTGCGCTGCTCCATGGTGCGGATCTGCATGCCGCTGGTCTGGGTGCGCAGCAGGATGTTCTCGGTGATGTAGAAGGTGTCCTGGGTGTCCCGGGCGGGGTGGGTCTTGGGGATGGTGAGCATCTCGAAGTTGTAGTGGTCCAGCTCCACCTCGGGGCCGCCCACCACGTCGAAGCCCATGCCCAAAAAGATGTCCTTGAACTCGTCCAGCACCAGATGGAACGGGTGCAGGCCGCCCTGGGCCGGGCGCTGGCCCGGCAGGGTCACGTCGATGGTCTCCTGCGCCAGGCGGGCGGTGAGGGCGGCGGCGGCCAGCTCTTTCATCCGGGCGCGGATGCGCTCGTCGATCTCCTCCCGGATCTGGTTGGCCAGCGCGCCCACCACCGGGCGCTCCTCGGCGGAAAGCTTGCCCATCTGCTTCAAGATGCCGGTGAGCTCGCCCTTTTTGCCCAAAAAGCGCACCCGCAGCTCGTCCACCGCCTTTTCGTCCGCCGCGTCGGCGATCAGCCGGCAGGCTGTCTGGCGGATCTGTTCCAATGCCTCTTTCATCGTCTTTTCCTCGCTTTCTCTGCCGGGAGCAAAACAAAAACGGCCTCGCCCCCGTGTTTTCACAGGGACGAAGCCGGTAAAAAGCTCCGCGGTACCACCCGGTTTTTTGCTCGTTGAGCAAACACTCAAGCTCCCGGTAACGGGGGAGAGCCCGTCTTTGCCTACTGCCAAAGGGTTCAGCAAAGCCGCTCGAAAGGGAACTTCGCCTCCGTCCCCGCCGCAGGGCCCTTGCAGCCGGGGGGCCCCTCTCTGTGCCGGGAGAACGGCGCTACTTTCCTTTGTCAGCGCGTTTCACGAAGTCAATCATAGCACACCCGGCGGGGATTTGCAAGCAAAACCGCCGAAAAAAGGCAGGAAACGGGGCCTTATCGCTTGCCGGTGCCCCCGCAGGAGGAGCAGTCGCCCGAGCCGTGGCAGCTCCTGCAGCTGGACTTGATGTCGTCGTTGTAGGTGTAGCCGGAGCCGCCGCAGCGGGTGCAGTTGCCGGAGCCGCCGCAGGTCAGGCAGTCCTGCCGGGCAAATTCCGGGATGTTGGGGTCCCAGTCGGGTACGCCCCCCGAGCCGCTGCCGCCGCCGCTGCCCGGCGAACTGTCCGGGATGTCGGCGCTGGTGTATACGCCCGGGTCTTCCAGGGTGAACCCGCTGCTGAAGTGGATGCCAAGGGAGGAATTGCCGGTTTTTGTGTAGCAGACGAGGAAAAGGTGCACATTGTAATAATTGGTTTTGGAGGAGTTGTACACCTGGGTGACGTCCGGGTTCGTGCCAATGTAAGTGAAGTCAAAACTGTCTGAATAGGTAGCGTCGGCGCGGTCGTCCACAAAGGTGTTCGTCAGCTCCAGCTGATAGCGGCTCTCCTGCAAAAGTTCGGCAAACTCCGCAAAAGCGATCTGCCCCTGCTCGATGGGGATCTTTTGAAAATCCAGATACTGCCCGTCCCGCCGGCTATCGCTGGTGTCCGGCTCCCGGCCCAAAAAGAGGGCAGGGTCCGGGAAGAAGACGCTGTCCGACGACACCGGCTCCGGTGTGGGCGCAGGCGTGGGGGCCGCGGTGGGCGCAGGGGTGGCCAGCCCGTCGAACGAGGGCTCCGTGTCCGGGACGAAGACAGACCCGGACGAGGAGGCGGGAGAGGAGCCGGGCGAGGGGCTCTCGGGCGTCTGCTCCCATTCGCCCGGATCCGGCAGGTCTTCCAACACGTCCGCCCAGGGATCGGGCGTGGGGACGGCGGGGCGCTGGGCCGCGTCGGAGCAGCCGGCCGCCAGGACGACCAGGGCCGCCAGAGCCAGGGCGGCGAGTTTGCGGTGCAGCGGCATGGCAGACACTTCCTTTTGCGCGTGAGATCGTTTTTTCCATTCTATCACGGTTTTGCCCGCCCCCGCAAGGTTTCCGTTGCGCCGGCGGGGGAAATATGTTCTAATAGAAAAGGAAAAAGGAGGCGGGCGCGATGATCGCGGGCGTGGGCGTGGATATGGTGTGCATCCAGCGGATGGAAAAGAGCCTTTGCAGCGAGGCCTTTTGGCAGCGGGTGTTCGGGGAAGAGGAGCGGGCCTTTCTGGAAGCGCTCTCCCCGGCGAAGCGGGCGGCCAGCGCGGCGGCGAACTTTGCCGCCAAGGAGGCCTTTCTCAAGGCCTGCGGGGTGGGTCTGGGGGGCTTTGCCCTGGCGGACATCCAGGCCCTGCGCGGGGAAAAGGGCGCGCCCTGCTACCGGCTTTGCGGCGCGGCGGCGGCCTTTGCAAAGGAAAAGGGCCTGCGGGCCAGCCTCTCGCTGAGCCACGAGGGGGGCCTTGCCATCGCGTTCGCGGTGCTGGAAACAGCACAAGGATGATTAACCCGCGCCGGGCGGGGAATACTACCACCGAGGCCCCCAGGGGGGCAAAGGCAACGCCGCCTCTGTGAGGCGGCCACATCGGAGGGTAGAGTTACATGGAAGTACACAGAGGCGAAGTGTTTTACGCGGACCTGAGCCCGGTGGTGGGCTCGGAACAGGGCGGGGTGCGGCCGGTGCTCATCGTGCAGAACGACGTGGGCAACCGCCACAGCCCCACGGTGATCGCGGCGGCCATCACCTCCAAGCAGGACAAGACCAGGCTGCCCACCCACATCTCGCTGCCGGCCTCCAGCTGCGGCCTGACGCGGGACAGCATCGTGCTGCTGGAGCAGATCCGCACCCTGGACAAGCGCCGGCTGCGGGAAAAGGCCGGCTGCCTGAGCCCGGAAGCCCTGGGCCGGGTGGACCAGGCCCTGGGCATCAGCGTGGGGCTGCACACCACCTGAGGCGGGCGCTTACAAAACACGGCGGCGGGGAGCGAACAGCTCCCCGCCGCCGGCGCTTTTATTCCAGCAGGCCGTACACCCGGAACGACTCCAGCATCTGGGCCAGGGTGAGTTTCCGGCCCATCAGCTGGCGGTAGGTGGCGGTGCGGGTCTTGTCGGCGGCTTTCAGGGCGTCCATCCTGGCCGCCGTCTCCTCATACTGGCGCTTTGTGTCCGCCAGCAGGCGCTCGAAGCGCTCCAGCCGGTCGCTCACTGTTCTCCCTCCCCGTTGGCCCCGGCGCGCCGGGCGCTGAATTCGCAGCCGCAGTAGTCCTGGCGGTAGAGGCCGTATTGGGCCGACAGCTCCAGGCTGCGCTTGTAGCCGTCCTTTTTCTTAAAGTCGTTGGGCAGGTGGCGCACGCCGTACTGTTTTTCCAGCTCCTGCCCGATGGCGTTGATCCGGGCCGCGTCCTTGTGGGGGCTGATGGACAGGGTGGTGCAGAACCAGTCGAAGCCCTGTTCGGCGGCGTAGCGGGCGGCCTCTTCCATCCGCAGCCGGTAGCACACGGCGCACCGCCCGCCCCGCTCCGGCTCGGCCTCCAACCCCCGCACCGCCTCGTAAAAGCGCTGCGGCTGGAAAGGGGGCTCCACCACCCGCACCCCGGGGGCAAAGGCGGCGGCGAACCGCCCCAGTTCGTCCCCCCGGCGGCGGTGCTCGGCGGCGGGCCAGATGTTGGGGTTGTAGTAGAGGATGGTCACCTCAAAGCGGGCCAGCAGCTTTTCCAGCACCGCGCTGGAGCAGGGCCCGCAACAGGCGTGGAGCAAAAGGCGGGGCTTTTCGCCGCCCGTGTCCAGCCGGGCCAGGATGTCCTCCATCTCCCGGGCCCAGTTTGGGGCGCTTGCCATAAAGCCCGCCTCCTTCGTACATTCGTTCAAGGCCATTATACCACGCCGGGCAAGGGGGCGGGGGCCGGACACACACTGTTTGTAACGATTTTGCAATTTGTTTAAAAGCCTATCACGGTTTTTCCACAAACTTGCGGTATTCTATGATCACAGCCCGGGGGGAACGGATCGTTCCCCAAGAACGGAACCTGACGCGGCCCGCCGCCGCGTACCACTGGCCGCCGCCCATGCGTCGGGCGGGCCCCGCAAGCCCCGCCCGGGGCGGCCCAGACAACCGACCCGCCTTTTCCCTTTGCGAAAAGGTTCACATAGATATCCGCTTTTCATGAGTTTCCTCTTCGTTTTGCGCGAAAGCCGCCTGCCCCTTTCACTCCTCGGGGCAGACGGCTTTTGCGTTTTCCGTTGCTTTCTGGTATAATAAGCGAAAAGCGTTCGCGCCCGCCCGCCGCGGGGCGGGAAAAGGGGGTCAGACCATGGAACAGGCAAAACTGCGGCGCATCAGCGAGCTGTCCCGCAAGAGCCGGGCCGGCCAGAGCCTCACCGAGGCCGAGCGGGCGGAGCAGGCGGCCCTGCGAAAGGAGTACATCGACGAGATGAAACAGAGCCTGCGCTGCCAGCTGGACGCCATCGAGATCATCGACGAGACCGGCGCCCACCCCCTTGCGAAAAAGCAGTGAGCCACCCGCCTATCCCACAACATCCGAGGTGCTTTTCTTGACAGAAACATTGGTGCGGCTGTTCGTGAAAAACAGCCGCGATACCGCCGACCCCGCCGTGCGCGCCGCCTATGGCAACCTGGCCAGCTGGGTGGGCATCTGCTGCAACCTGCTGCTCTGCGCCGGCAAATTTGCCGCCGGGCTGCTGTCCGGCAGCATCTCCATCGCTGCCGACGCGGTGAACAACCTGTCGGACGCCTCCTCCAGCGTTGTGAGCCTGATCGGCTTCAAGCTGGGGGCCCGGCCCGCCGACGAGGAACACCCCTACGGCCACGCCCGCTTTGAGTACCTGGCGGGGCTGGCGGTGGCGGTGATGGTGCTGGTCATCGGCGTGGAACTGGGCAAGAGCAGCCTGGAAAAGGTGCTCCATCCCGCCCCGGTCACGTTCAGCTGGGTGGCCATGGGGGTGCTGGCGGCGTCCATCGTCGTCAAGCTGTGGATGGCCCTGTTCAACCGCACGCTGGGCCAGCGCATCCACTCCGGCAGCCTGATCGCCACCGCGGCCGACAGCCGCAACGACGTGCTCACCACCGGCGCGGTGCTGGTCGCCAGCCTCATCAGCCACTTCGCCAACGTGGAGCTGGACGGCTGGATGGGCCTTGCGGTGGCCGCGTTCATCCTGTACAGCGGCGTGGGCCTTATCAAGGACACCATCGACCCGCTGCTGGGCCTCGCCCCGGACCCGGAGCTGGTGCGCCACATCCACGACAAGATCATGAGCTACCCCGGCGTGCTGGGCACCCACGACCTGATGGTCCACGACTACGGCCCCGGCCGCCAGTTCGCCAGCGTCCATGTGGAGCTGGCCGCCGAGGGGGACGTGATGGACAGCCACGAGCTCATCGACGACATCGAGCGGGATTTCCTCAAAAACGACCGGCTGCCGGTGGTCATCCATTTCGACCCCATCGTCACCTCCGACGCCCGGGTGGGGGATATGCGCTGCTGGCTGGCCGAGGCGGTGAAGACCATCGACCCGGCCCTGTCCATCCACGACCTGCGGATGGTGCCCGGCGTCAGCCACACCAACCTGATCTTCGACTGTGTCACCCCGCCGGGCTTTTCCATGTCCGGCGCCCGCCTCAAGGAGGCCATCTCCCGGCTGGTGAGCGAAAAGGACCCGGGCTACCGGTGCGTTATCACGGTGGAGACCAGCTTCGCCGCGGTGCCCCGCGCCGGCGAGTGAGCGGCCTTTGGGAGGAAACAGGCGCGGGGCCCGCGGCCCGGCGCCGGGATATAAAGGGGAGGGAACACAGATGGAATTTCGGTATTCCGACAAAACGCTGGGTATGCGGCCCAGCATCATCCGCGAGCTGCTCAAGCAGATGAGCGACCCGCAGCTGATCAGCTTCGCCGGCGGCAACCCGGCGGCGGACAGCTTCCCGGCGGGGGAGATCCGCTCGTTCAGCGACCGGCTGCTGGCAGAGGACCCGGTGGGGATGCTGCAATACTCGGTCACCGAGGGCTACGGCCCCCTGCGCGAGGCCTGCCGCGCCTTTGCCGACCGGAAGTGGCCGGTGGTGAAAGGGGCGGACGAGGTGGTCATCACCAGCGGCAGCCAGCAGGTGATCGAGTTCATGGCAAAGCTGCTGTGCAACGAGGGGGACGTGGTGGCGGTGGAGGAGCCGGCCTTTCTCGGGGCCTACAACTCCATCCGCAGCTTCGGCGCGGTCCTCCGGGGGGTGCCCCTGGAGCCGGACGGGGTGGACCTGAACGCCCTGGAGGCGGCTTTTGCCGCCGAGCCGCGCCCCAAGTTCTTCTACTGCATCCCCAACTTCCAGAACCCCACCGGCTACACCACCAGCGAGGAAAAGCGCAAAGCCATCTACCGGCTGGCGGTGAAATACGGGGTGCCGGTGCTGGAGGACGACCCCTACGGGGCGCTTCGCATCTGCGGCGAGGACGTGCCCCCCATCAAGCATTTTGACGAGTGCGGTGCGGTGGTGTACGCCGGGTCTTTCAGCAAGATCCTCTGCCCGGGTATGCGCCTGGCCTTTTGCGCCGGCCAAAAGGACTTTATCACCAAGCTGGTCACCGCCAAGCAGGGCAGCGACGTGCACACCAACGTCTGGGCCCAGCGGGTGTGCGAGCGCATCCTCACCCAGACCGACATGAACGCCCACATCGCCCGGCTGCAGGCCATCTACCGGGACAAGGCGAACTATATGATGGAGAAGATAGACGAAGAACTTGCCGGTGCGGTGAGCTATGTTCGCCCGGAGGGCGGCATGTTCCTGTGGGCGAAGCTGCCCGCCGAGGTGCCCACGGCGGCCTTTGTGCAGCGGTGCCTGGAAAAGAAGCTGGCGGTGGTGCCGGGCAGCGCCTTTTACACCGACAGCGGGGTGGACCAGCCCTTTGTGCGGCTGAACTTCTCCACCCCCACAAAAGAACAGATCGACCGGGGCGTGGCCATCATGGCCGACGTGCTGGACGAATTGACCAAACCCCTTTGAACCCAATATTTGAGAGGAGAGGCACCCATGGAAAAGATCAGGATGACCACCCCGCTGGTGGAGATGGACGGCGACGAGATGACCCGCATTTTGTGGCAGATGATCAAGGACGAGCTCATTCTGCCCTTTGTGGAGCTGAAAAGCGAGTACTACGACCTGGGGCTGCCCAACCGGGACGCCACCGGCGACCAGGTGACCATGGACGCGGCGCTGGCCAACAAGAAGTATGGCGTGTCGGTGAAGTGCGCCACCATCACCCCCAACGCCCAGCGGATGACCGAGTACAATTTGCACGAGATGTGGAAGAGCCCCAACGGCACCATCCGCGCCGTGCTGGACGGCACCGTGTTCCGCGCGCCCATCCTCATCAACTGCATAAAACCCGTGGTGAAAAACTGGAAAAAACCCATCACCATCGCCCGCCACGCCTACGGCGACGTGTACAAGGGCACCGAGTTCCGCATCCCCGGCCCCGGCAAGGCGGAGCTGGTGTTCACCGGCGCCGACGGCACCGAGCTGCGCCAGACGGTGTACGACTTCGAGTGCCCGGGCGTTTTGCAGGCCCAGTACAACAAGGACACCAGTATCGCGAGCTTCGCCCGCAGCTGCTTCAATTACGCCCTTTCCACCAAACAGGACCTGTGGTTCGCCACCAAGGACACCATCAGCAAGAAGTACGACCACACGTTCAAGGACATCTTCGCCGAAATTTACGAGGCGGAGTATAAGGAAAAGTTCGAGGCCGCCGGCATCGAGTACTTCTACA
The DNA here is from genome assembly GCA_019117205.1 of Candidatus Allofournierella merdigallinarum. Lineage (GTDB taxonomy): Bacteria > Bacillota > Clostridia > Oscillospirales > Ruminococcaceae > Allofournierella_A > Allofournierella_A merdigallinarum. The sequence continues at coordinate 19,385 of DXAC01000066.1, forward strand.
CCCTTATCGACGACGCGGTGGCCAGGGTCATCCGCAGCGAGGGCGGCTTCATCTGGGCCTGCAAGAACTACGACGGCGACGTGATGAGCGACATGGTGTCCACCGCTTTCGGCAGCCTTGCCATGATGACCAGCGTGCTGGTGAGCCCGGACGGCTGCTACGAGTACGAGGCCGCCCACGGCACCGTCACCCGCCACTACTACCGCTATCTGAAAGGCGAGGTCACCAGCACCAACCCCATGGCCACCATCTTCGCCTGGACCGGCGCGCTGGCAAAGCGGGGCGAGCTGGACGGCATCCCGGCGCTGGAGGACTTTGCCAAAAAGCTGGAGGCCGCCTGCATCGACACGCTGGAGAGCGGCGTGATGACCAAGGACCTGTGCGGCCTGGCCGAGGGCATCACCCCCACGCCGGTGTCCAGCGAGGAGTTTATCAAAGCCATCCGCAAGAACCTGGAGGACAAGCTGGGCGCGTAAGCGCGCCAGATGCCGAACGGCGAAAGCCCGGCCCTGTGCCCGGCGCGCACCAAAACAAACAGCGGCGCTTCTTTGACCGGCAGCATTCACCGCACGAAAAACACAGCAAACAGCGGCCCCCGCGGGAATTTCCTGCGGGGGCCGCTGTGCGTTTTATTCCTGCATCTTCCGCTTTTGGGCCAGTTTGTGCCGCCGCAGCGCCAGGGGCAGCGCCCCCAGGCAGACAGCGGCGCCCAGAGCGACGTTGACCCAGGCGAAGGAGAAGCCCTGGGTCATGTTGACGCCGCCCAAAAACAGGTTCACGCCGCCCAGCACATAGCAGACGGTGAGCACCCGGTCCATATGGCGGAGGATGGAGTCGGTGTCGCTGAACAACTCAAAGGGGGTGCCGTCGTTCTCCCGCCGCAGGTAGACCCAGCGAAACAACCTGCCCACCACCTGGATGCCCGTGTCTTCTAAAAAGGCCAGATAGTCCGGGTCGTCCTTTTGCAGCATCTCCAGCTGGTACTGCCAGCGGCCCGGCTCGCCCTGCTCGAATTCATAGCTGCACCAGCCCACCCGGCACAGCTGCCAGCCCTGGCGGCTCATCTCGTTCAGCCAGGCGGCCTCCTTTTCCCAGTCCCACAAAAGAAATGCCTTGTGTACCACCTTGTTCATGCCCGCCCCTCCTTTGTCACGGCCCGGCCGTTTTTCACCAGTTCTTCCAGCCGGGCAAGCTCCGCCTCCACCACCGCCTTGCCCGCGGCGGTGATGCGGTATTCCTTTTTGCGGCTGCCGGCCTGCACCGGCAGCGCCTCGATCCAGCCCTTTTCCAGCAGGGCGTTCAGCGCGCCGTACAGCGTGCCCGCCGCCAGCCGCACCCGCCCGCCGGAAAACTCCCGGGCCTTCTGCATGATGCCGTAGCCGTGCAGCGGCTGGTACAGCGAAAGAAGAATGTAGTAAAACGCCTCAGTCAAGGCGAAGCTCTCCGCCACAGGCCGCGCCCCCTTTTTTATTCAGAGTTCCGTTACATCGGATTACGATATAACTATATCACCAGCCGATATAGTTGTCAAGGGGAGAATGTGGGAAATGCAAAAAAGGAAAAATTTTAGCACTCTATTATGCAGACTGCTAAAATTAACACTTTGTTCACAAAAAGAACAAATAAAACGCGAAAATGGGGGGTATAGTAATAGATGTCAGGAGGGGAGAGGACCGGAGGAAGCGCCCCGGGACCCGAAGCCCCCGGCAAGGCGGCGCAGCGCCCGCGCAAACACAGCGCCGTCAACAAACAAAATTCTTTCGTGCGCGGAGAATAGGAGTTTAGTATGTTTGGCATGATCCCGTTCACCCGTGAGGAAAACAGTCTTTGGAACTATCTGGACAACATGGAAAAGAGCCTGTTCACCGGCTTTGGCGACATGAGCCAGTTCCGGTGCGACATTCAGGACAAGGGCGACAGCTACCTGCTGGAGGCGGAGCTGCCCGGCTTCGCCAAGGAGGACATCAGCCTGGATGTGAACGGCGACACCATGGTGATCACCGCCCGCCACAACAGCGAGAAAGAGGAAAAGGGCGAGGGCAACTACCTGCGCCGGGAGCGCAAGTACGGCTCTTACAGCCGCAGCTTCAACGTCAGCGGCATCGAGACCCAGGGTATCAAGGCGGCCTACACCAATGGCATCCTGGAGATCACTCTGCCCAAGCAGCCGGAGGTGGCTCCGGCGGCCCGCACCATCCAGATCGAGGGCTGATCTTCCACACCACCCCATAGCAAGTAAAGGGGCGCCCGGCCGAAACGGCCGGGCGCCCCTTTTTTATTTACGAATCGTTGAGAAATGCATAGATTTGTCGATTTGTATATATTTTGGCCCGCGGGACTTTGCTTTTCGCCCGGTAAACGAAGCGTCGGTTGACTGGCGGCGCGCCATGGGATAGGATGGATGCGGGAGGCGAAGAGGATGGACGCGAAGACATTGGGGAATTTTGTTGCCGGGCGGCGGCGGGAGCTGGGGCTGACCCAGGCCCAGCTGGCGGAGCGGCTGCACCTCACCGACAAAGCGGTGAGCCGGTGGGAGCGGGGGGTGGGCCTGCCGGACCTGGCCACGCTGGAGCCGCTGGCGGCGGCGCTGGAGGTGAGCCTCACCGAGCTGCTCACCGCCCGCCGCCAGCCGGACGGCCCCGCCGCCGAGCAGGCGGTGGCGGAGGTGCTCACCCTGGCCGCCGCCGGCCGGCAGGCATTGTGGGGGACGGTGCGGCTCGCCTGCCTGGGCGCGCTGACCGTCTTCGCCCTTGCGGGGCTGTTTCTGGCAGGGGTGCTGGCGGTGAGCGGGCCGGAGGTGCTCACCGCGGTGGCTAGCCTGCTGCTGGGCCTGGGGGCCTGGAGCGTGCCGCTGGCGCAGCTGGCCCGGCGGCGTTGCACCCCGGCGGGCTGCATCCTCAGCCTGGGCCTGGCGCTGGGTGCGCTGGCCGTGCAGTTCGCGGAGCTTCTCCTCCAGGTGCGGGAAAATGACTGGTCCGCCCTGATGGACACCATGGACGCGCTGGTGGCGGTGGTGGTGTTCTTCTGCGCCGTCACCCTGGCGCTGGACCTGCTGGCGGCGGCCCTGGCCCCCCGGCACAAGTAAGCCAAAACGAAAAACGCGAACAGCCGCACGGGTTTTCCCGTGCGGCTGTTCGCGTTTTTCGCCCGCACGAAAGCCGGCTGTGCGCGGCGGGGAGGGGATCAGTCGTTCGGCAGGTCCAGCTCGCGGATGTAGGCGTCCAGGTCAGGGTAAACGTCCCGGAGCACGGAAAGGAATTTCGTGGCCGCCGGGTTTTTGCTGTGCTGCTTCCACGAGAGGAACATATCAAAGCAGGCGTCGTCGCCCTCGAAGTGCTGCACGTTGTGATCAACATCATCTGCACCGCCACCTGGATCGCTGTGACATACTTCAGCTTCCAGTGGATGCTCCGCTTGCGGCTGATCGGCACCACCGCCAGCAGCGTGAACATCAAGATGTGGATCATCTGGCTGCCCATCGTGCTGTTCTGCGTTTCCAGCGCTGTGCGCTATCTGATCCAGATCTTCAAGAGCGTTTTCCAGCTGAAAGCAAAAGAAACAGAGGGAGGTGAAGCGGCGTGATCACAACGATCTCCCTGTTTTTCCTGTTCCTCCTGCTGGGCGTGCCGATCTCGTTTGTTATTCTGGCGGCTTCCGGCATCGGGATCTGGGAGGCAGGCTCGAACCTGGTCATCCTGGCACAGCAGATGTTCGCCGGCATGAACAACTACACCATGCTGGCGGTGCCGTTTTTCATCATCTCCGGTGACATCGCGGCAAAGGGCGATACCTCCCAGCGCCTGATCGACGTGATCAATGCGTTCATGGGGCGGCTGCGCGGCGGCCTGGGCATCGCCACCATCATCACCTGCGTTTTCTTCGGCGCCATCACCGGGTCGTCCATGGCCACCGTGGTGGCGGTGGGCGGGCTGATGCTGCCCAAGCTGCTGGAACGCAAGTACCCGCGGAGCCTGTCGCTGGGCATCATCGCCTCGGCGGGCACCATCGGCGTCATGATCCCGCCCAGTGTCCCGATGGTGATGATCTGCCTGGCAATGGGCACCTCGGTGGGCGAACAGTTCACCGCAGGCTTTGTGCCCGGCTTCCTGCTGGCGGGCGCGTTCTGCGTTTACACCTGGTTCTTCGCCAAGAAAAACAACATCCCCCTGGAGCCCAAGGTGAGTTGGGGCGAGAAATTCAAGATCCTGAAAAAGAGCTTCTTCTCCCTCATGTTCCCGGTGATCGTGCTGGGCGGGATCTACAGCGGGCTTACCACCCCCACCGAGGCGGCGGTCGTGTCGGTGTTCTATGTGATGCTGGTGGAACTGTTCATCAACAGGTCCCTGACGCTCCGTGAGATGTACAAGATCGTCTCCAAATCGGTGGTGGACGCGGCCGCGCTCACCATGACCATCGCCACCGCCCAGGTGTTCGTCTGGTACATGACCACCGAGAAGATCCCGGAGATGCTCTATAACTTCCTCATCAGCAATGTCTCCTCCGGGTTCATCCTGCTCATCCTGCTGGCGGTCCTGTTCCTGATCGTCGGATGCTTTACCAACGTGGTCACAGTGGTGATCATTCTTGGCCCGATCCTTTTGGGGGCGCTGAACTACTTCGGGGTCGACCTGATCCACTTTGGCATCATCGCGGTGCTCATGTCCCAGATCGGCTTCCTGACGCCTCCGTTTGGCCTTTGCCTTTTCGTCACCATGAAAACGGCAAGGTCTTCCATGGCCGAGGTGGTAAAGGCGGCCATGCCATTTTTGATCATTATGCTGCTGATGTGCATTTTGTTCATTCTGGTACCGCAGATCTCGACTTTCCTGCCGGACCTGATCTACGGCGGGTGACAAATACAAAGCGGG
>DXAC01000067.1 GCA_019117205.1 Candidatus Allofournierella merdigallinarum
ACAAATTCCAGTTGTCCTCTGTTTTCTGCGTTCTTTACCAGCATTTTTATCACCCCACACCATTATACCGCATTCCCTTTCCTTATACGAGAAAAAGACCACCGATAGGTGGCCTTTTTCGACAGGCTGAGCCGCCCGGCGTGCCGGGCGGCTTTTTTTGCCGCGGACAGGCGGGCGCTTTGCGCCGGCGCGGGATAAAAAGGGGGGCGGCAAAGGGAAAATGCCGCCCCCGGCGGGGCCCGCTTCGCGCGGAGCGGGCAGGCAAAGCGCGTCCGGCGCGGGAAAAGCGCCGGACGCTTTTGCTTTGCCGCGAAGCGGCGGGGAGAAGAGGCGGGGCTCAGGCGTCCGCCTCGGCGATCTGCTCCACCGCGCAGCGCAGCCGCTCGTAGCAGGCGGGGGTGTAGGCGTCGTGGCGCTGGGGAGAGCCCGCGTCCTCCAGCAGGGGCAGCTGGCCCGCAAGGTCCTCCACCATCAGGGAGGCCCGGCCGTCCACCACCGGCCAGTTGGCCCAGAAGAGACTCTGGCGCTCCGGGTCCAGGTCCTCCAGCCAGGCGCGAATCAGCTCGCCGGCGGCGTCGATGTCACTGGCCCGGGCGTTGTCCTCCGCCCAGTCCACCAGGCCCGCCGCCGCGATGGCGCTTTTCAGGCTGCTGCCCGCCTCGCCCTCGCCAAAGCTCACGCAGCCGTCCAGCGCCGCCAGCAGCGCCGCCGGCTCCTGCACCACGCCGGGCTCCAGGGGGCCAAGGGTCTCCTGGGCCTGGGAGGAGGCCGGGTCGGGGGTGGGCGCCGGCGCGGCGGAGGCCGCCGGCGGGGCGGGGGAGGCGGCGGAGGGGGTCGCGCCGGGCACGGTGCAGGCCACCAGCAGCAAAAACGCGGCGCAGATCATCAGCCAGATCTGTTTCATGGGAAACCCTCCTTTCAAGGGAAAACACCGGGTCTTATTCTTAGTATGCGGCCCGCCGCGGGGTTTATTCAGCCCCGGTGGCCGCGCGTTGACGGGCCGGGGCGGCGGTTTTATAATAGAGAGGAAAGACCGGCGGCGCCGAAACGGGGCCCGGGGAAAAACGAGGTGTCTTACATATATGAACGAAACCAGAGACCTGTTTGATTTCATTGCCGCCAGCCCCAGCCCCTGGCACGCGGTGCAGGCCGCCGCCAGCCGGCTGCAGGCGGCCGGCTTTGTCCCCCTGGACGAGCGCCAGACCTGGCGGCTTGCCCCCGGCGGGCGGTATTATACCCTGCGGGAGGGCTCCAGCCTCATCGCCTGGCGGCAGCCCGCGGCCCCCGCCGCCGGCTGGCGGATGGCCGCCGCCCACTCGGACAGCCCGGCCTTTAAGGTAAAGGGCGCGGCGGTGAAAAGCGGCTGCACCCTGCTGCTCACCGAGGGCTACGGCGGCATGATCCGGGCCTCCTGGCTGGACCGGCCCCTGGGCCTTGCCGGCCGGGTGCTGGTGCGGGCGGGCGACGGGGTGGAGGCCCGCCTCATCGCGCCGGACCGGGACCTGGCGGTGATCCCCCACCCGGCCATCCACCTGGACCGGGCCCTCAACGACGGCCACAAATACGACCCCAAGGCGGACATGCAGGCCCTGTTCGCCCCCGGCGAGGCGGCGGGCAGCTACAAGGCGCTGCTGGCCGCCGAGGCGGGCTGCGACGAAGCGGACATCCTGGGGGAGGACATCCTGCTGTACTGCCGCCAGCCGGGCGCCACGGCGGGCCCGGCGGGGGAGCTGGTCCTCTGCCCCCGGCTGGACGACCTGGCCTGCGCCTGGGCCACCCTCCGGGGCTTCCTGGAGGCGCCGGAAAAGGAGGAGGGGGTCCTCTGGTGCCTGTTCGACAGCGAAGAGGTGGGCAGCGGCACCCGTCAGGGGGCCCTGGGCAGCTTTTTGCCGGACGTGCTGGCCGCCGCCGGCGAGGCCCTGGGCCAGACCGCCCAGGACCGCCGCCGCGCCCTGGCCGCCAGCCTGCTGCTGAGCGCCGACAACGGTCACGCCATCCACCCCAATTTCCCCGCCCTGGCGGACCAGGACCATCCGGTGCGGCTGGGGGGCGGCGTGGTGCTGAAATTCAACGCGAACCAGAAATACGCCACCACCGGCCTCACCGCCGCTCTCTTCCGGGCGGTGTGTCAGCGGGCGGGGGTGCCGGTGCAGGACTACTACAACCGGCCGGACATGCCCGGCGGCAGCACCCTAGGCAACCTGCTCAGCACCCGGGTGGGGGTTCCCATGGCGGACATTGGCCTGCCCCAGCTGGCCATGCACTCCTGCGTGGAGACCGCCGCCGCGGCGGACCTGGCCGCCCTGCACAAGGCCTGCGCCGCCTGGTACGCCGCCGACCTGGCCCCGGCGGAAAACGGCTGGGCCATCGGCTGAAAGGGGAGAAAGGCATGACCGTCACCGGGCGTTTCGCCCCCAGCCCCTCCGGCCGGATGCACCTGGGCAACCTGCTTTGCAGCCTGCTGGCCTGGCTCAGTGCAAAACACGCCGGCGGCCGGGTGGTGCTTCGCATCGAGGACCTGGACGCCGAGCGCTGCCCCAGAAAATTCGCCGACCTGCTGGAGGCCGACCTGCGCTGGCTGGGCCTTGTCTGGGACGAGGGCGGCAGCGACGGGGGCCCCCACGGCCCCTATTACCAAAGCGAGCGGGCGGAGATCTACGGGGAATATTTTGAAAAGCTCAAGGGGATGGGCCTGGTCTACCCCTGCTTTTGCAGCCGCAGCCAGCTCCACGCCGCCAGCGCGCCCCACCGGTCGGACGGCACCCCCGTCTACCCCGGCACCTGCCGGGGCCTGCCGGCAGAGGAGGCCCGCCGCCGGGCGGCCCAAAAGCCCCCCGCCTGGCGGCTGCGGGTGGGGGAGGAGACGGTGGCGTTCACCGACGGCCACCTGGGCCCCTATGAAGAATACCTGCCCGCCGACTGCGGGGATTTCGTGGTGCGCCGGGGGGACGGGGTGTTCGCCTATCAGCTGGCGGTGGTGGTGGACGACGCGCGGATGGGCGTCACCCAGGTGGTGCGGGGGGCGGACCTGCTCCAGTCCACCCCGCGGCAGCTCTACATTTATAAATTGCTGGGCCTGCCCGCCCCGGAATTTTACCACCTGCCCCTGCTGCTGGCCCCGGACGGGCGGCGGCTGTCCAAGCGGGACGGGGACGTGAGCCTGGAGACGCTGCAGCGCCGGTTTTCCCCCGAGGAGGTGGTGGGCCGGCTGGCCTTTGCGGCGGGTCTGCTGGAAAAGCCGGAGCCGGTGGCGGCGGCGGACCTCATCGAAGATTTTTCCTGGGAAAAGGTGCCCCGGCGGGACATCCCGCTGCCCGCCGGCCTGTTCGACTGAAAGGGGAGATACCCGTGAAAAAGACCCTTTGCCTGGCCCTGGCCGCCCTGCTGGCGGCGGCCCTCTGGGGCTGCGGCCGCGAGCTGCCGCCCGCCGCCCCCGTCACCCTGGCGGTGGCCAGCGACATCCACTTTGTTGGCAGCGAGATCGGGGACGGCGGCGAGGCGTTCCGCCAGGTGGTGGAACAGGGCGACGGCCGCCAGCTGGACTACATCCGCCCCATCACCGACGCCTTTCTGGCCCAGGTGGCGGCGGAGCAGCCCGACGCGCTGATCCTCACCGGCGACCTGACCCTGAACGGGGAGAAGAACAGCCACCAGGAGCTTGCGGAAAGGCTGGAGGCGCTGGTGCGGGCGGGGGTGCCGGTGTATGTGCTGCCCGGCAACCACGACGTGAACAACTACGCCGCCGCGGCCTACCAGGGCGACCAGGTGGTGGCCGCCGAGTCGGTGAGCGCGGAGGAATTTGCGGACATCTATCAAAACTGCGGCTTTGCCGCCGCCGACAGCCGGGACACCGCCAGCATGAGCTACCTGGTGAAGCTGAACCAGGGGGTGTGGCTTTTCATGCTGGACGTGCAGCTGTACTACCTCCACGAGCCGGGCCTGCCCTACTTTGTGGGGGGCGTGGTGCAGGACGGCACCTGGACCTGGCTGGAAAAGCAGCTGGAAAAATGCGCGGCGGCGGGGGCGGTGCCGCTGGTGGCGATGCACCAGAACCTGGCGCTGCACAGCGGACAGTACACCATGGGCTACACCCTTTATGACAACGACCGACTGGGAGAATTGCTTTCACGCTTCGGCGGCCAGCTGGTGTTTTCCGGCCACCTGCACCCCCAGCACATCGCCTGCTGGCAGGGGGAGGCGGGCGAACAGGTGTGGGACGTGGCCTCCGGCAGCCTGGGGGTGTGGCCCTATCTCTCCGGCCGGGTGACCATCGACCCGGACGGGGCGGGCCGCGCCGCCTACGACTATCAGGCGACGCCCACCGACGTCACCGCCTGGGCCGCCGACGCCGGCCTCACCGATCCGGTGTTCGCGGACTTCTCCGCCTTTGGCAAAGAGCAGTTCGCCCAGAACTCCACCAGCCGTTCGGTGGAGGCGCTCACCGAAGCCCTGGGGGCGGAGGGGGCGGCGGCGGTGCGCCGGGTGATGGGCCAGGCCAACCTGCTGTATTTCTCCGGCACGCTTACCCGCCAGGCGGCGGACGAGCTGGCCGCCGGCGCCGACTGGGCGGTGGTGGAGCGGGCGGCGGGCCAGGGGATCTCCACCGCCCGGTACATCGAAGACCTGGTGGCGGCGGCGGCGGGGGACAGCCTCGCGCTGCACATCGACCCGGCCCCCTGACGGGGCGGGCAAAAGGAATACCGGCCGCGGGGCGGCGGGCAGGGGGGGCACCCCCGCCCGCCGCTTTTTTGGTATGAGAATATTTCATACTTTGCACGACGCCCGTTTGATGGTAGCCTAAGAATAGAAAATGCCGCGCCCCACTGCGCCATCTTTGCAAAAGGAGGAAGAAACCGCTATGTTCAGTTCCAAGAAAAAGACCGGCTTCGCAAAAGTCATAGCGTCCATTCCCAACTGGGTATGGATCATCATCTCGCTGGTCACCGCGCTGCTGCTTTGGGTCGTCATCTCCCACACCGAAAAGGGCGGCATCGTGTTCGCAACCCCGCCCGAGGTGCTGGAGAGCCTGGTCAAACAGGTGTCCAGCGGCCTGCTGTGGGAGCACGCCAGCCACAGCCTGTTCCGCGTGATCGTGGGCTTCTGCCTGGCTTTCGTGGCCGCCATCCCCGTGGCTTTCCTGATGGGCTGGTACGCCCCTTTCCGCCATGTGGTGGAGCCCTGGATCCAGTTCGTCCGCAACATCCCGCCCCTGGCCTACATCCCTCTGGTCATGGTGGGCGCCGGCGTGGGTGAGCCCTCCAAGATCATCGTCATCTTCATCGCCTGCTTCCTGGTGCTGGTGGTCACCATCTACCAGGGCGTGTGCAACGTGGACATCACCCTGATCAAGGCCGCCCGCATCCTGGGCGCCACCGACCGGGACATCTTCTTCCGGGTGGTCATCCCCGCTTCCACCCCCTTTATCCTCACCGGCGCCCGTCTGGGCCTGTCCGCCGCGCTGACCACCCTGGTGGCCGCCGAGCTTACCGGCGCTTCCGAGGGCCTGGGCATGATGATCCAGAAAGCCAGCGGCTACTACGACATGGGCACCGTGCTCATGGGCATTATCGTCATCGGCATCATCGGCATTACCATGGAGAAGCTGGTTCGTTTCTTAGAGAGGAGGCTCACAGGATGGCAGGAAACAGTGCAGCAGTAAAGGTCAAGATCGACAATGTGGTGAAGAAGTTCAACGGCCGCGGCGGCGAGATGATCGCCCTGAACGGCGTGAACCTGGACATCCACGAAAACGAGTTCATCACGGTGGTGGGCCCCTCCGGCTGCGGCAAGTCCACCATTCTGAACATCATCGCCGGCCTGCTGGAGCCCACCAGCGGCAACGTCCTTGTGGACGGTAAAAAGGTGGAGGGCCCCGGCCCCGAGCGCGGCGTGGTGTTCCAGCAGTACGCCCTGTTCCCCTGGCTCACCGTGCGTAAGAACGTTAAGTTCGCCCTGGACATGCGGGGCATCAAGGGCGCCGAGGCGGACGCGGTGGTGGATAAGTACTTAAAGATGGTGGACCTGGAGAAGTTCGCCGACCACTACCCCAAGGAGCTGTCCGGCGGCATGAAGCAGCGCGTGGCCATCGCCCGCGCCTACGCCGCCGAGCCCCAGGTGCTGCTGATGGACGAACCTTTCGGCGCCCTGGACGCCCAGACCCGCACCCAGCTGCAGACTGAGCTGCTCAAGACCTGGCAGACCGAGCAGAAGACCTGCTTCTTCATCACCCACGACGTGGACGAGGCCATCATCCTGGGCCAGAAAGTGGTCATCATGAGCGCCCGCCCCGGCCGCATCAAGGAGATCGTGGACATCGACATCCCCTATCCCCGCGACCAGGAGACCAAGATGAGCCCCCGCTTTTTGGAGCTGAAGAACTACATCTGGAGCCAGGTGTATCAGGAGTATCTGGAAGTGCGCAAATAAACCGCCGCGCCCCCGGGCCTGCCCGCCCGGGGGCTTTTTGCGCCCCTGCCGCGCCCGGGAAACCGGCAAAAAAGTATGAGAATATTTCATACTTTCCAAGCGGCGGCGGCCAGGGTATACTGAAAACAGTGAAAAGCCGGAGGCGGCGTCCTCCGGCCCTCAAAACCAGCGGGCGTTCGCCCCGCAAAAGAAAAATGGAGGAAAACGTACATGAAAAAGCTTCTCAGCCTTGCGCTGGCGGGCGTCATGGCCCTGAGCCTGGCCGCCTGCGGCAGCACCCCCAGCAGCACCCCCGCTTCCACTCCCGCTTCCACTCCCGCCTCCACCCCCGCTTCCGAGCCCGCCTCCGTGAGCGAGCCCGCCGAGCAGTTCGAGACCGTGGACCTGCGGGTGGCCTACATGCCCAACATGGGTTCCAACAGCCTGCTGGCCACCGCCATGAACATGGGCTATTTTGAGGAGATGGGCCTGAACGTCACCCTCACCGAGTTCCAGGGCGGCCCCCAGGAGATCGCCGCCATGGCTTCCGGCGACATCGACATTTCCCAGATCGGCCACGGCGCCCATGCCCTGTGCATCGAGGGCCAGGCCAAGATCTTCCACCTGGACTGCACCAGCCTGGCTGACGCCGTGGTGGCCAACACCGACAAGGGCATCAGCACCGTCGCCGACCTGAAAGGCAAGACCATCGGCGTGTCCAGCGGCACCTCCGCCGAGATCATCCTGAACCTGGCCCTGGAGTCCGCCGGCCTGACCCAGGACGACGTCACCCTGGTGGAGATGGACGCCAACGGCATGGTGAGCGCCATGGTCAGCGGCGGCGTGGACGCCTGCGCCACCTGGAGCCCCAGCACCATGACCATCGCCAACGCCCTGGGCGACAAGGCCCTGACCCTGGCCACCAACAACGACTTTGTGGACAAGGTCACCTTCCCCTCCAGCTTCATCACCACCGAAGCCTTTGCCGACGCCAACCATGACGTGCTGGTACGCTTCTCCCGCGCCCTGCTGAAGGCCCAGGATTACCGCGCCGCCAACATCGAAGAGGTGGCCAAGTGGGTGGCCAAGCAGTGCAAAGCCGACGAGCAGACCATGCTGGACTGCGTGGGCGAGGGCAACTGGCTCACCGGTGAGTTCATCGCCGCCGGCCTGGAAGACGGCACCGTGGAGAGCTACTACCAGAACCAGCAGCAGGTGTTCATCGACGCCGGCCGCATCACCGAGGAAGTGCCCGTGACTGACTATGTGCTCTTCGACGTGATGGAAGAGGCCGTGGCTGCCAACGGCTGATCCCTGAAAACCGCATACACAGCGCAAGGGAGCATAAAGTGAGAGCTTTATGCTCCCTTTTTTCGCGCGGAGGACACAGAAAATCCACCCCGCCGGAAAAAACTGTGATATAATGGTAACAAAAAGGGGAAAGGGGGCGAGGGGATGCTGGTGCTGGTGACCCTGCTGATGGCCCTTTCCACCGTGGTGGTGGCGGCCAACCGGCGGGACGTGCTGTCGCTGTACCTGTGCGGGCTGAGCGGCAGTTTCGTGGTGATGATGTGCGGCGTGGTCACCTATGTGGCCAAGATGGGCGGCTACAACACCGTCCAGCGGCTGTTTTTGTTCCTGTCCTCCGATCTGCAGCTGTGGCTCCAGGGGCTGCCGGTGCCCCTGGGCACCCTGGGCTACCTGGTGGCGCTGGGGCGCAGCGTCTATCCCTACTTTTTGCTGTGCATCGGGCTGTACCACTCCAACCTGCGCTGGGTGCGCCGCCGGGAAAATCTGGTGCGATGGCTGCACCTGCTGGGCACCCTGGCGCTGCTGGTCTACTATTTCCCGCCGGTGTTTCGCAAGGTGGTGGGCGGGCGCTTCTGGGTGCTGGTGATCATGCGGCAGGTCTGCCTTGGCTGGATCGTGGTCACCGTGCTGGCGGCTTTCGCCCTGCTGTTGCAGGAGTATTTCGCCATCACCTCCCCCTACTTCAAGCGCACCTGCCGGTTCGTGGTGCTGGCGCTGGTGAGCATCTCGGTGCTCTACGGCATGTACGCCATCCAGGACCCGGGCCAGATCTACAACTTTTACGTGTCCGAGTACATACGCCTGGGCTCGCTGAACTACCTGCGCACCGCCCTTTCCAGCGGGTGGAGCTGGCTGCCGCTGGCGGGCTGCACCGTCTTTTTCGTGGCGCTGGGCTCCTTCAACATGATCCACTACAGCCGGCTCAGCCAGTCGGAGGCCCAGGAGGACACCAGCCTCCAGCGCAAGTTCGACACCGCCTCCATGGGGGCGTCGGTGTTCGTCCACAGCATCAAAAACCAGCTGCTGGCCGCCCGGGTGGCCCACAAAAAGCTCCAGCAGGAGCTGGAGAGCCCCCAGCCGGACCTGGACCAGGTGCGGAGCTGGGCCACCTGCCTGCGGGAGATGAACAACTCCATGCTGGAGCGCATGGAGGAGCTTTACCGCTCCATCAAGGTGAGCTACATCGCCCTGGTGCCGGTGAAAAGCAGCGAGGTGGTGGCCGGGGCCCTGGGCCGGCTGGCCCAGAAGTACCCGGACGCCAAGGTGCAGGTGTGCCAGAATGTGGACGCCCTGATCCTGGCGGACCGCACCCACCTGGCGGAGGCACTGTACAACCTGCTCACCAACGCCTACGAGGCCGCCACGGCCACCGGCCGGGAGGCCCGGGTGGAGCTGCTGGTACAGCCGGAACGGCTCTGGCTGGACTTCATCGTGCGGGACAACGGCCCCGGCATCTCCCGGGCCGAGCAGAAGAAGATCTTCGACCCCTTTTACACCAGCCGCAACACCAACACCAACTGGGGCATGGGCCTTTATTATGTGCGCCAGATCGTGAAAAGCCATCTGGGACATCTGCAGATCAAAAGCGCAGAGGGCAAGGGCAGCAGTTTCATCGTGATGCTGCCCCGCTATGTGCCCGGCAAGGAAAAACATCCGCAGGAGGAGGCGAGAGGCGAATGATCACCATTCTCATCGCCGACGATTTCGACCTGCTCCGCCAGGACATGACCGAGCTGATCAACGCCCAGCCGGACATGCAGGTGGTGGGACAGGCTTCCACCGGGGCCGGCCTGGTGGAGCTGGCGAAAAACGTCAAAAGCGACATGATCCTGATGGACATCGAGATGGAGAACGTCTCCGCCGGCATCCAGGCGGCCGAGGCGGTGCGGGAGCTGGATCCGGACCGGATGATCCTCTACCTCACCGCCCACGACACCGACCGGATGATCCTCACCGCCATGGGCACCGGCGCGGTGGACTACATCGTCAAGGGCGCCGACGACCAAACGGTGCTGGCCCACATCCGGGCCGCCGCCGCCGGCCGCCCCATGCTGGACGCCAAGATCCAGGCCACCGTCATGCGGGAATACAGCCGGCTGCGCCGCTCGGAGCAGAGCCTTTTGTTCTTCATCAACAACGTCTCCCAGCTCACCGCCACCGAACGGGAGCTGGTGCGGCTGCTTTTGCAGGACAAAAAGGTGCGGGACATCGCCGCCGCCCGCTGTGTGGAGGTGGTCACCGTCAAGACCCAGATCAAGGGCCTCTTACATAAGTTCGGCTGCACCCGCACAAAAGAGATCGTGGAGCTCATCCGCCAGCTGAACATTTCCCACCTGTTTTGACGCAGGGCGGCTCCGCCGCCTATTTTTCCACCAAGAAAGGAGAACAGCCATGTACGAGTATTTTCACATCAGCGCCGCGGACCTGGGCAAGGACGCCAAGGTCCCCGTTCTCAAACTGGGCGATTCCGGCGAGGTGTTTTACGAGATCGCCATGGAGATGGTGAACACCATCAAGGCGAACAACGCCGCCGGCAAACACACCGTCTTCATCTGCCCGGTGGGCCAGTATCCCATCTTCGTGCGGCTGGTCAACCGGGACCGGATCAGCCTGAAAAACTGCTGGTTCATCAACATGGACGAGTACCTCACCGACGAGGGCGAGTGGGTGGAGAAGAGCCATCCGCTGAGCTTCCGGGGCTTCATGGACCGCACCGTCTACACAAAGATCGACCCCGAGCTGCTCATGCCCGAGGGCCAGCGCATCTTCCCCGACCCCCACGACCCGGAGCACATCCAGCGGGTCATCGAGGAATTGGGCGGCGTGGACGTGGCCTTTGGGGGCATCGGCATCAACGGGCACCTGGCCTTCAACGAGCCCCAGGATGAGCTCACCCCCGAAGAGTTCGCCGCCCTGCCCACCCGGGTGCTCACCATCAGCCGGGAGACCCGCACCACCAACGCCATCGGCGACTACAACGGCGCCATCGACGCCATGCCCCGCAAGTGCGTGACCATCGGCATGAAGCAGATCCTCTCGGCCAAGAAGATCCGCCTGGGCGTCTTCCGCGACTGGCACCGGGCGGTGGTGCGCCAGACCGCCTACGGCGAGGTGAGCGCCCACTTCCCGGCCACCCTGATCCAGCGCCACCCGGACGCGATGGTCATCGCCAACGCCAACGCTTCGCAGCAGCCGTTCTGAGCAAGGGCAGGGGAGGAAGAAACCATGGAACAGTTTGTCATCACCGGCGCGCTGGTCTACACCGGCCACCGCTTTGTCCCTCGTGAAGTCTATGTGGAAAAGGGCCGGGTGGCCCAGCTGGCCGAAACGGTGGACGCCCCTGCCGGTTGTCCCCGGCTGGACCTTGCGGGCAAGCGCCTGGCCCCCGGCTTCATCGACATCCACACCCACGGCGCCGCCGGGGTGGACGTGAACGCCGCCACCGCCGCCCAGCTCAACGGCACCATCGGCCGCTTCTTCGCCAGCCAGGGCACCACCGGCTGGCTGTGCAGCGTGCTCACCGACACCCCTGAACAGACCCTCTGGTGCCTGGACCAGGCCAAGGCCGCCATGGGCGAAGCGGGCGACTGGGCGCAGCTTTTGGGCGTGCATCTGGAGGGGCCGTTCCTGGCCAGTGAGTACAAGGGCGCCATGCCGGAGCACCTGCTCCAGACCGGCTCCGCCGAGCTCTTCGCCCGATACGAGGCCGCCGGCGCCGGGGCCATCAAGTACATGACCGTGAGCCCCGAGGTGGAGGGCGTGCCACGGATGATCCGCCAGATCGCCGCCCGGGTGAAAGTGGCCATCGGCCACTCCGGCGCGGACTACGACACCGCCATGGAGTGCATTGAAAACGGCGCGGTGAGCGCCACCCACACCTTTAACGCCATGCGCCTGTTCCACCAGCACCAGCCGGCCATCATGGGGGCGGTGCTGGAGAGCGACGTGTACTGTGAGGCCATCTGCGACGGGCGGCACCTGCATCCCGCAAGCGTGCGGCTGCTGCTCAAGTGCAAGGGCTGGAACAGGGTGGTGGCCGTCACCGACAGCATCATGGCCGCCGGCCTGCCGGACGGCAACTACAAGCTGGGGGTCAACGACGTGGTGGTGGAAAACGGCGACGCCAAGCTGGCCTCCAACGGCACCCGCGCCGGCAGCACCCTCACCACCGGCCAGGCGCTGAAGAACCTGGTGAAGTTCACCGGCCAGGGCCCCGAAACGGTGCTGCCCCTGCTCACCGAGAACCCGGCGGACCTGCTGGGCCTCGCCCGCAAAGGGCGCATCGCCCCCGGCTGCGACGCCGACTTTGTGGTGCTGGACGATGAACTTACCGTGGTGCGTACCATCGTGGGCGGGCGCACGGTGTACACCGCGCCATGACCGGCCCGGCCCTGTGGGCGCTGGTGGCGCTGGTCTCGATGGCGGGCAGCTTTGTCCAGTCCGCCACCGGCTTCGGCTACGCCGTCACCGTCATGGCCCTGTGGCCGCTGTTTTTGCCCTACCGCACCGCCCTGGTGGTGGAGCTGCTGGCCGCCATGGCCCTGTGCGTGGTCATCGCGGTGCGCTACCGCCGCTTCATCAACTGGAAACAACTCGTCGCCCCCTGCGCCGCCTCCTTTGTCACCAACTGGCTGGGGCTGCAGATCATGGCCGGCAGCCCGGACACCCTGCTGCGCCGGCTGCTGGGCGCGGCGCTGATGGCGCTGGCGGTGTATTTCATCTTCTTTTCCGAAAAGTTCCGGGTGCGGCCCACCCTGGGCGCGGGCCTGGCCGCCGGGGCGGTGGCGGGCCTCACCGCCGGGCTGTTCAGCATCGGCGGGCCGCCCATCGTGGTGTACTACCTGGCCGCCTTTTCCGACAAGCGGGAGTACACCGCCACCACCCAGATGTATTTCATCCTCACCAGCCTCTGGCTGCTGGCCCAGCATCTGTGGATGGGCAACGTCACCCCCGCCGCCCTGGGCTGCGCCGGCGCGGCGCTGGGGGGGCTGGCGGTGGGCGCCGCCGCGGGGCTGGCGGTGTTCCGGGCGCTGCCCCTGAAAAAGATCAAGCTGCTGGTGTACGTCTTTATGCTGGTGATGGGCCTGTATATCCTCATTGCCGGTTAAGGGGCGCGGCCGCGCCCCTCTTATCCCCCCGCGCCGCGGGGGGATTTTTGATTTAAGCGCAAGTATGACGCTTTTTCATACTCGCATTTATGCCGCCGCTGCCGTATAATAAAAACTGGAAGAGATTGTGACCGCGGCGCTGCGCCGCGGAAAAAATAAGGGAGGGACGTGTATGAATCTGAACCTGGATTCCGACCTTGCCCGCCGCATGGCGGACCCGGGCGAGATGGCGGCGGCGCTGGCCGCCGCCCGGGCGGAATACCGCCGGCTGGCCGGCCTGGGCAGCGGGGACAAGGACTGGCCGGTCACCGGCTGGCTGCGCTGCGCCGAGGCCGCCGAGCAGCTGGACGTCATCAAGGCGAAAGCCGCCGAGATCCGCGAAAACGCCGACGTGTTCGTGCTGGTGGGGGTGGGCGGCTCCAACCAGGCCGCCCGGGCGCTGATCGAGGCGGTGCAAAAGCCCGGCGGGCCGGCCATTGTCTACGGGGGCAACACCCTGTCCGCCCATGGGGTGGCCCGGATGCTGGAGGCCATCGAGGGCAAAAGCGTTTACATCAACGTCATCGCCAAAAACTTCGAGACGCTGGAGCCGGGCAGCCACTACCGGGTGCTGCGGGAGGCCATGGCAAAGCGCTATTCCAAAGAGGAGATGGCCCGGCGGGTCATCCTCACCGGCACCGTGGGCTCCCGCCTGGAGCAGATCGCCAAAGAGAACGGCTGCACGTTCCTCCACTTCCCCCGGCGGGTGGGCGGGCGCTACTCCGCCTTTACGCCGGTGGCGCTGCTGCCCCTGGCGGTGGCGGGGCTGGATGTGGACGCCTATCTGGCCGGCGGCCTGGATATGGAACGCCAGCTGGCGGCGGCGGAGGGCGGCATCGCCGCCGAGTACGCGGCGGTGCGCTATGCCCTTTACCGCCGGGGCTTCCAGGTGGAGATGCTCAGCGCTTTCGAACCGCGCCTTTACTGGGCCCAGCAGTGGTGGAAGCAGCTCTTCGGCGAAAGCGAAGGCAAGGAGAAAAAGGGGATGCTGCCCGCCTCCATGATCAACTCGGAAGACCTGCACAGCATGGGCCAGTACATGCAGGACGGCCTGCGCTTCATGACCGAGACCTTTTTGGTGGTGGACGACCCCGGCGCGTCGGTGGTCATCCAGCCGGACCCGGACTTTGGCGACGGCTTCGACTACCTGGACGGCATGGATTTTGCCAACATCAACCGGGCGGCCGAGCGGGCCACCATCCAGGCCCACGCCGCCGGCGGGGTGCCCTGCACGATGCTGCGGCTGCCCCGCATCGACGAGCACACGTTCGGCCTGCTGTACTACTTCTTCATGGTGAGCTGCGCCCTCAGCGGCCGGCTGCTGGGGGTGGACCCCTTTGACCAGGAGGGCGTGGAGGAGTACAAGCGCAGCATGTTCGCCGCCCTGGGCAAGCCCGGCGCGGGCCGGTGAACGGGCCCCTTTGGCGGCGGCCTTTCCGCCTTGTGCCCAACCGGGTAAGCTATCTGTTGCCCGGCGGCGAGATGATCGACGAGTTCCTGGGCCTTGAGCGTGGGGCAGCGCCGGGCGCCAGCCAGATGTGGGTGGCCAGCACGGTGCAGTCCGCCCTGCCCGGCGCGGCGGACAGCCGGTCGTACATATTACCCGCCGACGGCGGCGGCTGCCTTGCCGAAGAACTGCAAAAAGACCCGGCGGCCTTTCTGGGCAAAGCCCACGCGGCGGCTTTTGGGGCGGATGTGGGCTTTCTGCTAAAGCTGCTCCACTCGAGTCAGCGCCTGCTGGTGCAGGCCCACCCGGACAGGGCCAAAGCGGAAAAGTACTTCCACTGGCCCCACGGCAAGACCGAGGCCTGGTATGTGCTGGCCACGGAGGGCGAAGCCTGCATCTGGGCGGGCTTTCGCCCCGGCGTGACGCGGGAAGGCTTCGCGGCCCTCATCGAACGGCAGGACACGGCGGCCATCCTGGGCTGCCTGCACCAGTTCGCCATCGCCCCCGGCGACGTCATTTTCATCCCGGCGGGCCTGCCCCACGCCATGGGCGCGAACAGCCTGGTGGCGGAGATCCAGGAGCCCACCGACATCACCCTGCGGGCGGAGTACATCCGCCCCGACGGCAGCCGTCTGCCCCCCGAGAGCCTGCACAGCGGCGCGGGGATGGAGGCCCTGCTGGACTGCTTCGACTTTTCCACCGCCGCCCCGAAAGAGGCGGTGCGGGAAAAATATTTCCTCACCCCGGCCAGGCGACCCGTCCCCGGCGGGGAGGAGACCACCCTCATCGGCCCGGACGTCACCGGCTGTTTCGGCCTTGCGCGGGTATGCGCCGCCGGCCCCTGTCCCCGGGAAAACCCCTCTTTCCGGGTGCTGCTGGTGGAAAAGGGAAAGGGTGAACTTTCCGGCGGCGGCGTGACGCTGCCGCTCAAACAGGGCACGGAGGTGTTTGTGCCCGCCGGCGTGGAGGAGTATCTTCTCACGCCAAAAGAGGAGGAGCTGGCGGTGCTGGAGTGCATCCCCCCGCCCCTTAAACACAGAACCGCGGGCCGGAAAGCGGCCCTTTACACATCCACTGCGGGCGCGCTGCCCGCCAAGACAAAAGAAATGAGGTAAAAAGTATGCTGGTACCACTTCGCGCGATTCTGGAAGCCACCGAACAATACCACTACGCCCAGGGCGCCTTCAACGTGAACGCCGTGGCCCAGGCCAAGGCCGCCATCGAGGTGCATGAGATGTTCCGCTCCGCCGCCATTTTGCAGGGCGCGGACCTGGCCAACGGCTTCATGGGCGGGCGCACCGATTTCATGAACGCCACCCTGGAGGACAAGATCAAGGGCGCGGCCAACATCGGCGCGGCGGTGAAGAAGTACGGCGAGGGCAGCCCCATCCCCGTGGCCCTGCACCTGGACCACGGCCGCAACTTCGAGAGCTGCAAGGCGGCCATCGCCGGCGGCTACACCTCCGTGATGATCGACGGCTCCAGCCTGCCCTTTGAGGAGAACATCGAGATCACCCGCGAGGTGGTGAAGTACGCCCACGAGCGGGGCGTCACCGTGGAGGCCGAGCTGGGCGTGCTGGCGGGCGTGGAGGACCACGTGTTCAGCGCCGGCTCCACCTACACCAACCCCCTGGACGCTGTGGAGTTCATCAAAAAGACCAAGGTGGACGCGCTGGCCATCAGCTACGGCACCATGCACGGGGCCAACAAGGGCAAGGGCGCGAAGCTCCGCAAGGAGATCGCCATCGCCACCAAGGAGTGCCTGCTCCACGAGGGCATCTTCTGCGCCCTGGTGAGCCACGGCTCCTCCACCGTGCCCCAGTACATCGTCAAGGAGATCAACGACCTGGGCGGCGACATCCAGAACGCCTACGGCATCGAGCTGGCCCAGCTGAAAGAGGCCGCCCGCTGCGGCATCGCCAAGATCAACGTGGACACCGACATCCGCCTGGCCGTGACCCGCAACATGAAAGAGCTGTTCTACAATCGCCCCGAGCTGCGGGAGAGCGCGTCCATCGGCGGCATCTACAAGCTGCTGGAGGAGAAGAAGTCGGCCTTCGACCCCCGCGCCTTCCTGCCTCCCATCATGGACACCGTGATGTACGGCAACGTGCCCGACGCCGACGTGGCCGCCATCGTGGACTGCATCGAAAAGGGCGTGCGGGAGGTCATCGGCACCCTGATCGTGGAGTTCGGCAGCGTGGGCAAGGCCCCGCTGGTGGAAAAGGTCACCCTGGACGAGATGGCCGAGCGCTACCGCAAGGAGGGCATCTGAGCCCCGAGATAAGAAAAGACGGCGCGGGGGACAAACTCCACCGCGCCGCCCCAACAACAACGGAGGAGACCAATGAAAAATATGCTGATCGTCCACGGCGGCGCGCCCACGGCGGTGATCAACGCGTCCCTTTACGGCGCGGTCACCGAGGCGAAAAAGCACCCTGAGGTGGACCATATCTACGCTGCCATCGGCGGCAGCGGCGCGGTGATCCGGGAGCAGTTCCTGGACATGAAAACGGTGGACGAGGGGCGGCTGGAGCTGCTGCCTTTCACCCCCGCCTCCGCCATCGGTACCAGCCGGGATCATCTGGAGCCGGAGGACTACGAGGCTATCGCCCGGGTCATCGAAAAATATGACATCCAGTACGTCTTTTTCAACGGCGGCAACGGCAGCATGGACGCCTGCGGCAAGGTGTACGCCGCCTGCAAGGCTCTGGGGCTGGACGTGCGGGTGGTGGGCATCCCCAAGACCATCGACAACGACATCGCCGTCACCGACCACGCCCCCGGCTTCGGCTCGGCGGCCCGGTACATCGCGGCCACCGTCAGCGAGGTGAGCCAGGACGTGCGTGCCCTGCCCATCCACGTGTGCATCGTGGAGGCCATGGGCCGCAACGCCGGCTGGATCACCGCCGCCAGCGCCCTGGCCCGCTCGGGCGACGGCGACGGCCCCGACCTGATCTACCTGCCCGAACGCACGTTCGTGGAGGAGGAGTTTTTGGCGGACGTGAAAGCCCTGGTGGAGAAAAAGGGCGGCGTGGTGGTGGTGGCCAGCGAGGGCCTCACCGGCCCGGACGGCAAGCCCATCGTGGAGCCCATCTTCCAGGTGGGCCGGGCCACCTACTACGGCGACGTGGGCGCCCATCTGGCCAACCTGGTCATCAAAAAGCTGGGCATCAAGGCCCGCAGCGAAAAGCCCGGCATCTGCGGCCGGGCCTCCATCGCGTTCCAGTCCTCGGTGGACCGGGAGGAGGCGGTGCTGGCCGGCCGGGAAGCGGTGAAAGCCGCCCTGGAGGGCCAGACCGGCGTGATGATCGGCTTCGAGCGGCTGCCCGGGGCGGAATATGCCGTGCGGCCCATCCGCATCCCCATCGAGCAGGTGATGCTCACCGAGCGCACCATGCCCGACGAGTACATCAACGAGCGGGGCAACGACGTGACCGACGCCTTTGTGGAGTGGTGCCGCCCGCTGATCGGCGAGCCGCTGCGCCCCTTTGTCACTTTCAAAAACGATCTGTAAGGAGGGCCCTGCCATGAAACACATCTTTCTCAATCTCAAGCGGTTCGACGTGCCGGTGGAATACGGCGGGGTGAACCGGCTGGCCCCGGTGGCCGACTGGGCCCGGGCCATCGTGGAGGGCACCCAGGAGGGGCTGAAAAAATACGACCCGGCCAAGGTCGAGTTCGTCCAGTACTTCCCCGAGGCCCACATCCTGAACGCCGCGGCGGCCCTGTGTGAAGCGAGCCCCGTGAAGATCGGCTGCCAGAGCCTCTACCGGGCGGACACCGCCGTGGGGGGCAACTTCGGGGCCTTTACCACCAACCGCCCCGCCTCCATCGCCAGTGCCATGGGCTGCTACGGCACCCTCATCGGCCACTGCGAGGAGCGAAACGACAAAAACGGCATCCTGGCCGAGGCGGGGGTCACCGACACCGCCGCGGTGAACCGGCTGCTGAACCAGGAGATCAAGGCCGCCATCGCCCGGGGGCTGAAAGTGCTCTACTGCATCGGCGAAAAGAGCGAGGAGCAGGAGCGGTGGCAGGAGGTGCTGGGCGAGCAGCTGGACATCGGCCTTGACGGCGTGGACAAGAGCCAGGTGGTCATCGCCTACGAGCCCATCTGGTCCATCGGCCCCGGCAAGACCCCGGCGGACAAGCCCTACATCGAAAAGATCGCCCGCTTTGTGAAAGAGCGCACCGGCGGCCTGGATGTGGTCTACGGCGGCGGGCTCAAGAGCGACAACGCCGAGATGCTGGCCTCCATTGCCGAGATCGACGGCGGCCTCATCGCCCTGACCCGTTTTTCCGGCGAGATCGGCTTCTACCCGGAGGAATACCTGGAGATCATCCAAAAATACCTGGGCGAATAAGGCCCGGCAAGCGACAAGGAGGCAATGCAAATGAAACTGGACTTTGAATACGGCCACGGCCTGATGAGCGCCGAGCTGCCCGACAACACCGACGTGTTCATCCCCGGCACCACCGTGGCGGACCCCCCCTGCATCCCAGAGGACAAGCTGGAGGAGGCCTATCTTGAAAGCCTGCACAACCCCATCGGCATGAAGCCCCTCAGCGAGCTGGCTTTCCCCGGCGCGAAAGTGGTGTTCATCGTGCCCGACCGGGTCAAGGGCGGCGAGCAGGCCACCAGCCACCGCAAGGTGAGCATCCGGCTGATCCTGAAGGAGCTGTACGCGGCGGGCGTGAAGAAAGAGGACATCAAGTTCATCATCTCCAACGGCCTGCATCCCCGGGCCAAGCCCGAGGACTACAAGGCCATCTTCGGCGCCGAGCTGTTCCGGGAGTTCTGGCCCACCCACCAGATGACCAGCCACGACTCGGAGGACCCGGACAACATGATCGACCTGGGCCTCACGGGGCGGGGCGACCCGGTGTTCATGAACAAGACCGTCTTTGAGGCGGACCTGCCCATCCTCATCGGCCATGTGCAGGGCAACCCCTACGGCGGCTACTCCGGCGGCTACAAGCACTGCGCCACCGGCATCACCAACTGGCGCAGCATCGCCAGCCACCACGTGCCCGAGGTCATGCACCGGGACGACTTCACCCCGGTGAACGGCGGCAGCCTGATGCGCCACAAGTTCAACGAGATCGGTATGCTCATGGAGGAGAAGATGGGCCATCCGTTCTTCTGCTGCGACGCGGTGCTGGACACCAAGAGCCGCCAGATCGCCATCTTCTCCGGCTACGCCGCCGAGATGATGCCCGAGAGCTGGAAAGTGGCCGACAAGCGCACCTATGTCCACTGGGCGGAGAAGAAATACGACGTGCTGGTGTTCGGTATGCCCCAGAAGTTCCACTACGGCGACGGCATGGGCACCAACCCCATCATGATGATGCAGGCGCTCTCCGCCCAGGTGCTGCGCTTCAAGCGGGTCATGAGCGACCGGTGCGTCATCATCTGCTCCTCCATCTGCAACGGCTTCTTCCACGACGAGCTGTGGCCCTACCTGCGGGCGGAGTGGACCGACTTCCAGCACGACTACATGAACACCCTGCCGGACATGAACCGGCTGGGCGAGTACTACGCCACCAACGAGGAGTACATCCGCAAATACCGGTTCACCAACGCGTTCCATCCGTTCCACGGCTTCTCGATGATGAGCTGCGGCCACATCGCCGAGATGAACACCAGCGCCATCTACATCGTGGGCGCCCAGGAGCCGGGCATCGCCCGCAGCATGGGCCT